>NZ_CM001376.1:920348-1220348 GCF_000237805.1 Jonquetella anthropi DSM 22815
CCACGTGCTCCACCGCTTGTGCGGGCCCCCGTCAATTCCTTTGAGTTTCAATCTTGCGACCGTACTCCCCAGGCGGTATGCTTATCGCGTTAACTTCGGCACGGATGTATCGCTACACCCACACCCAGCATACATCGTTTACTGCTAGGACTACCGGGGTATCTAATCCCGTTTGCTACCCTAGCTTTCGCGCTATGAGCGTCAGTTCATGGCCAGCAAACCGCCTTCGCCACTGGTGTTCTTCCCGATATCTACGCATTTCACCGCTACACCGGGAATTCCGTTTGCCTCTCCATGCCTCTAGAATAACAGTTTCAGCCGCATCATGGGGTTGAGCCCCACGCTTTCACTTGCTGACTTGTCATTCCGCCTACGCGCCCTTTACGCCCAGTAATTCCGGATAACGCTCGCTCCCTACGTATTACCGCGGCTGCTGGCACGTAGTTTGCCGGAGCTTCCTCGCAGGGTACCGTCACTTCCTTCTTCCCCTGCAACAGAGGTTTACAACCCGAAGGCCGTCTTCCCTCACGCGGCGTCGCTGGGTCAGGCTTTCGCCCATTGCCCAATATTCCCCACTGCTGCCTCCCGTAGGAGTCTGGACCGTCTCTCAGTTCCAATGTGGCCGTACAACCTCTCAGCCCGGCTACCCGTCTTCGGCTTGGTGAGCTCTTACCTCACCAACTACCTGATAGGACACAAGCTCCTCCATCAGCGGATTGCTCCCTTTCACCTTCCGGCTTACGGGGTATTAGCTCCGGTTTCCCGCAGTTGTCCCCCTCTGATGGATAGATTCTTATGTATTACTCACCCGTCCGCTACTCTCATACCCAAAAAATTAACCGAAGTCTCTTCCTCGAGTATTCCCGTCCAACTTGCATGTGTTAAGCACGCCGCCAGCGTTTATCCTGAGCCAGGATCAAACTCTCCAAAAAATTAACAGAGCTTCCGATGTAACTCCTCAGTTACACCTAACCTCACTCTTCTGGCTTCCTTCTTCCCTTTTCGCGTTGTCATGGTGCGTTCCCGAAAGACCTATTGTCTCTCGAGTGCCTGAACAGAATATCATCAGCCGTCTTTTCTGTCAAGCACTTTCTTTTCAGATCTTTTTCTTTTCTTCCAGACTGCTTTCAAACCCTTGCGGCTGCTCGGTTAGCGTCCCCCGGTTGGCTTCTTTTTCCTGTTCTGTCGGCGTTTTGGTCTTCTCTTTTTCGATTTCTTTTCGACTTTTTCTTCTCCCGGAGCGCGGTTGGCCTCCGGCGCTGCTTTTCGCCGGCGGCGGGACGTTTTTTTAGGCCGAACGGTCTTCGTGAGCCTGACGGCGACTTGCGGCAGCTCAGTTTCCGTTTCGTTCATTTCGGCAATTTTGTCTTCAAAGCCGAAGACTGTGGGGTCTATGGAGACGATGGCGTCTTCTACCGCGTCCATGCCGTTGAGCTTGTACTGGTCAGGCAGGGAGTTGTTGAACCGTTTGACCCGTAGAAGGGCCTGCAGCATGTTCCGCTCCTGCGGCAGAAGGACTTCCGCGGCGGCAAGTCCGTTTGGGTGCCGGTAGCCGGAGCTCTGATCGCCGGTTCCTTTGAGGAAGAGTTCCGCCATGGCGAGGTTCTGGACGGCGTCCATTTCGCTGTACCAGATGTCGGCGAGCAGTCCTTTGAAGGCTTCCGGGTTTTCGGGCGATCGTATGAGGGCTTCTTCGTCTATTGTTTGGAGCGTGGCCCGTATGGTCTGCAGGACCGCCTCATACCTCATCTGAGGCAGTGAGCCTTGGGCTACGATTTCGGCTTCGTTGCTCGGGGTGCTCCGCCGTTTGAGTATCGCGCCGTAGTTGGGCTGAAGGATGACCTGCGGGGTTTCGACCGGCAGGTTGCAGAGCGCGCGGAAGATTTCTCCTGTCCGAACGCCGCGCGATTCGGCCGGCGAGTCGTCGAGCCACGTGACGTAGCCCTGTTCAAACAGGCCTTTGCGGCCGGCGCGGCCGGACATTTGAAGGAACGCCGTTTTGGTGAGTGGCCGGCGGTCGTGGTACTTGACGAGTTGGCCGAAGACGACAGTTTCTGCCGGGAGGTTGACGCCGAGCGCGAGGGCGTCGGTGCCAACGACGACGTCGAGGATCCGTTCCCGATACGCTCGTTCGACGAGAAGTTTTTCTTTTGGGAGCAGCGAGCCGTGATACACGCCGACGCCTTTGTACATGCACCGTCTGATGGTGGGAACGTCGAGGATCCACGCGAGGTCGCGCAGCCGGGCTTTTCGGCGCGGGTCGAAGTCAAGCCGAGAGTCGGCGATGAGGTCGGCTATTTGTCCTGTGCCACGCATGGAGAAGACGAAGACAAGGGCGTCGTGTATTTCTCTCGGGCTGACGCCGTAGTCAAGCCACGTGAGCTCGGTGGCCCGCCAGCTGTTGACGTAGAGGGCGAAGGGGCGGTCAGCGGTACGCTCTAAGTACGAGACGATCGTCTCCGGCTTGCCGAAGGTGGCCGACATGACGAGGATAGGGACGTCCGGGTGGGTGTGCCGTATGCCGTCGATGTAGGCGCGGCTGCGCTCGCTTTCGTCAAAGATGTAGTGAAACTCGTCGATGATCAGCTTTTGGTCGGGAAGGCGGGCGTACTTGAGGGCGTATATCTCTTGGGTGCAGCATATGACTGTGGCTCCGGCGTTCTTTTTGAAGTCTCCCGTTTCAATGCCGACGTCAAAGCCGAGGTCGGTCAGTTCAAGATACCGTTCGTTGCTGAGGGCTTTGATCGGCGCGGTGAAGACGACGCGCGAGCCGGCCGGCGGCTGGTGGACGCCGCCTGTTCCGTCCATGAGGCCGGCCCACAGGTAGGCGACGCGAGTTTTCCCGGACCCGGTGGGCGACGAGAGGACACCGCTTTTGCCGTCCAAGGCTCGCCACGCGTCAAGCTGCCACGGGTAGAACTCTTTGTTGTTTTCTTTTTCAGTGATTTCCATGTGTCACCTCAAACAAATACGCCGTCCCGCGTTCAATCTGTGTTGAATGCGGGACGGCGTACCTTTTTGTTTTAGTACGACCGGGAGAATATGGCCATCCGCCCGTTTTCCTGTCCGGTGTAGACGCACTTTCCCCGCAGGCCGGCATCGGCCAGCGGATAGCAGCGGATCGTGGCGCCGGTGTCCTCTTTGATGGCCTTTTCGTCGGCGACGGTCCCGGCAAAGAAGGCTTTTGCCCAGCCGCCCGTCGTGACCTGCTGTTTAAGTTCGTCGTATGTTGAGACGGTTTTCGTATGGGCGTCCCGGAAGGCTGCCGCCCGGTTGTACAGGTTGTGCTGAATTTCTTCGAGCAGCTGAGGGACGACTGTCGTCAGTTCGCCCTGCGCGGCGTCGAGCTTTTCGCCGGTGTCGCGGCGGACGAGCCGGACCGTGCCGGCGGCGTCGTCTTTTTCGCCCAGCTCAATCCGAAGTGGGACGCCTTTTTGGAGGTGGTAGAAGAACCGGTCGCTTGGGCGCATGTAGAACTGTTCGTCCACTTTGACGAACCGGCCGCCGAGGACTTTGTTCAGGCTCTGGGCCAGTTCGGCGGCTTTTCCCGCCAGCTCTTTCGATTTGGCCTCGTCTTTCGAGATGGGGATGACCACGGCTTTGACCGGCGCGACGTGAGGCGGAATGATGAGTCCGTCGGCGTCCGAGTGGGTCATGATGACTGCGCCGATGAGCCGGGTGGATACGCCCCAGCTGGTCGTCCAGGCGTACTGCATGGTTTCGTCCTGCGCTTGGAACTGGATGTTGAAGGCTTTGGAGAAGTTCTGTCCAAGGAAGTGGCTCGTTCCGGCCTGCACGGCTTTTGTGTCGCTGACCATGGTCTCACAAGTGTAGGTTTCGAGAGCGCCGGGGAACCGCTCGCCGGCGGACTTGACTCCTTCGACAACCGGCAGGGCGAGGTCGTCGGTCATGATTCGCCGGTATACTTCGAGCATTCTCTCGGTTTCTTGAACGGCTTCTTCCGATGTGGCGTGAGCGGTGTGGCCTTCCTGCCAGAGAAATTCTGACGTCCTCAAAAACAGGCGCGGGCGCTTTTCCCAGCGCATGACGTTGGCCCACTGGTTGATGAGCAGCGGCAGGTCGCGCCATGACTGTATCCACTTGCTGTACATGTAGCCGATGACCGTTTCAGAGGTGGGACGAACGACGAGCGGCTCTTCGAGCTTTTCGCCGCCGGCCTCGGTGACGACTGCACATTCAGGGGCGAAACCTTCGACGTGTTCGGCCTCTTTGGTGAGGAACGAGGCGGGAATAAGAACCGGGAAGTAGGCGTTCGTGTGGCCGGTTCCCTTGAACGCCGCGTCGAACTTCTGCTGTATCTCTTCCCACAGGGCGTATCCGGTGGGACGAATGACCATGCAGCCGCGAACCGGCGCGTAGTCGGCCAGTTCGGCTACTTTGATGATGTCCAGATACCACTGGGAGTAGTCCTGTTCCCGAGGTGTGATGTTGCGAGCCATAATCAACCTTCCTTTACGTGTAATTTAATACGTGTAATTTAACGGGGCGGGGCTTTGCCGCCGAAACGGCCGGCCCGCTGGCTTGTGTTGACGCTAGAACGGCATGAACGGCTCGGAGTTAAACAGTCCGAAGCTGATGCCGAATTTCCACTGATCTTCGCTGCTGTACAGGGCGTACAGTCTGGCGTTCAGGATTTGACGGGGCGCGGACAGGGCAACGCCAAGTTCCCACGGGCGGGCGATGAGTTTTCCGCCGGTGTCCCTCGCGTCGGCCCACGTGCCGAACAGCTCCAAGTCTAGGTCGCCGAAGAACGTCTCGTGCATCGAGTGCACAAGAGCAGCCCGGCCCCAGAGGAATGACTGCGCGGCGATAGGATGACTGCTGAGGCTGAGCAGCTCGTCCCCCGCGCCCAGGTAGGCCGCGTAGAGCGGTGACTCGTTCATGGCACCGTGGACGTACCCGCCGGTCAGTTCCAGTTTGCTCGACTTTGTCAATTGGACCGTGCCGTGCAGGGCCGCCCGAACGAGCAGGGCGTCGATGCTCAGCGGGGCGTCCAACCCAAGGTCAAACGACAGGCCGAACGTTGGGTCGTCCTTTCGATTCTGCCAGTTCCAGCGAAAATCGAGGAACGGGACGAAATAGGCGTCGTGCACTCCGTTGTCTCTGCTGGCATGCCCAAGCTGAAGCCCTTCCCGCTTGAACGAGTCGACTTTGACGCCGGCCTCAAAGCGCACGTTTTCGTCGTCGATGTCAAACCGTCTGAGCACTGCGCCGCCGTAGCGCCACCAGCGCTGGAAGTCGCCCAGATTTTCGGCGTCGGGAATGATCCGGGGCTTAATCGTGTACCGCGAGGCCCAAAGCCTGTATTCCCAAGGGCTTTCGCTCGGATCGGCCACTGAGTAGTCGGCGTACAAGCCGAAGTTGTCGGCTAAGTAGGCCCTCAGTTCCAGTTGGTCGCCAGCCAAGAAAACGTCGGAGTTTTCGGATGTGACCGTGAGCCAGCCGCGCCCGGCAAGGGTGCTGGCGTTGCCGCTCAGCGCGACCCGGTGGGCCGGATAGCGGTTGACGGCCAGATCGACGACAGCATGCCCCCCTTCTTCGTCGACAGAGAAATTATAGTCGACGGACCGAATGTCCCGGCGCTTGAGCAGGGTGTCAACCGTCTCGACCACGGCTTCCTTGTTGAGCGGCTTGCCCTTCCACCGACGGGTGTAGCTGTCCTGAAAGACCTTGGCGACCTGCGGCTCAAGGCCGGTGAGCCGGACTTCGGTCACGATCGGGTTTTGAGCGTACTGCTGAATCTCTCTTTCCGACGGGGTCCGACGCGGCGGGGTCCGACGCGGCAGGCGAAGCAGTTCCGGGATAGCCGCTCGGGCGGCTTCCTCGCCGCGGGCGAATATCTCCCTCACGTCGGTCTTGCCAAGGACGGGATATTCTTTGACGTCCGGGTGAATCAGGACATCGGCAAGTTTTGCTTCTGCCTCGACGTTCTGGTGGGTCAGTATGGTAATCGTCTGGGAAATGACGTCAAACACGCTGCCGAGGCTTGAATCAGGTTCCAGTCTGCTCGTCAGGTCAACCGCGACCACAGGATAGCCGGGGAACAGTTCCCGCGCCGTCTCAACCGGCATGTTGGACACGAGTCCGCCGTCGACGAGCCACCGGCCTTCCAGCCGCCACGGGTCGAAGACGCCGGGCAGGGAGCTGGACGCGCGCATGGCCGATGACAGGCTGCCGTGACACAGGACGACCTTTTCACCGGTTGACAGGTCGGTTGCCACAGCGGCGAACGGGATTGGCAGCTTGTTAAAGTCCGTCGTGGCGACGTGGTCGGTCTTGCGGGCGAGGAACTCGACCAGCTGGCCGCCGGAAAAGATTCCCATCGGGCCGACGACTTTCCAGTTCTTGTCGTAGTGAATTTCCGGCCGGATGACCCCTTGGCCGGAGGCGAGCATGCCGCTGCGGCCGTACGCTTTATCTTTGGTGTTGACGAGAAGCTGGGTCAGGTTGGAAGTTTCGATCAAGTGAGCAAGAAGATCGGCCGAGTAGCCTGACGCGTACAGCCCGCCGATGATGGAGCCCATGCTCGTTCCCACAATGCCGGCAACATGGATGTTGTTCTGCTCAAGTACCTTGAGCACGCCCACATGAGCGTACCCTTTTATCCCCCCGCCGGACAGAGCCAACACAACCGTCACGGGCGGGTCAGTCTGTTCGGCTCCGATTGCCGGAACCGTTCCCGTCAAAGTCAGAGTCAGAAGCGCGCACAGCGTACTGACGAAGTGCCGTAAGCTTTTGCCCATTGCGGGACCTCCATACCTGAGATAGCCTAGTGCAGACAACTTTAGATTCTAACACAAACCGCCGCTCTTTCGGCGAAAAAAGGCGCCCTTTGGCTCAGCCAAAAGGGCGCCTTCTGCGCTAGTTTTTCCCGCCGTTGGAACGGGACTTGAAAAACGAGGCGATTTTCATGATGACGGGCGACCGATCCGCCGCGAAGATACCAATAGGCGAATCGACCCGTTCAACGTCACCGGACAGCTCAATCAGCGGCGATTTGGACCTGGCAAGGCGCTGACTTGGGTAAATTCCCCGGTGTCCGACGGTCAGGAACGCGGCAACCGACGCGAGAGCAGCCAAGGGGCCCATGGCGGCGCCAAACAGTTCAATGCCGAGGAAGGTCGCAGCTATCGGCGTGTTGGCACAGCCGGCCAGCGTAGCTACAAGCCCCAGCCCGGCAAAAAGCGGCACATCAAGCCCCAGCGTCGAGGCGAACGCCGCGCCGGCGGAGGCGCCGATGAAAAAGATCGGCGTGACGACACCGCCGGAGCCCCCGCAGCCCAACGTGATGGCCGTGAAGACCATTTTCCAGAAGAATGCCGACTTGGGCAGCGCTGCCGTTCCGGCCACAAACGAGTCGAGGGTGACCGTGCCAAGCCCCAAGTACTCGTTCCCAACGATCAGAGCCAGTAGGGCGACCAACAGCGCACCGACAAGGGCTTTCACAATCGGCTCCGCCTGAACCTTCGAGAAAGCCCGCTCGATAGCCCCCATAATCTCGACGTTAAGCAGAGCGACAAGGCCGAAGAACCAGCCAGCCAAAATGACGCAGCCGATGAGTCCGGGCGTGACCGCCTCAACGCTGGTGATGACGTATGAGGGGTGGACAATTCCCAGCCAGCCCGAGACGAGCCAGGACACCATGCCGCTGATGAACGACGGGAACAGAACGTCGTAGAACATCTGCCCGACGAAGAGGACCTCGATACCGAAGACGGCCCCGGCGACAGGCGTGCCGAAGATGGCCGCAAAGCCGGCAGAAACGCCGCAGACGACGAGCCGCTTTCGGTCGTACTCCGAAAACTTGAACTTTTGGGCAAAGACCGACATGATACCGGCGCCAATTTGGGCGGCCGGACCTTCCTTGCCAGCACTTCCGCCGCACGACAGGGTGACAACTGTGGCCGCCAGCTTGACCGGAATGACTTTGACGTCAATGACGGCGTTTTTCTCGTGAATCGCCTCAATGACTTTTTCGGTGCCGTGGCCCTTCGCGTCAGGCGCGTACTTCTGAATCAAGTACGTGCTGACCGAAAAGCCGACGAACAGAAGCAGCAGCCGCGGCGTCTGAGGGATAAGCTCGCTTATCCACTCGCCGCCCCGAAGCATCCAGACAAAACCGCTCGAACCAGCTCCGACAAAAACGCCGGCCAACACAGCCAAGACAACCCACTTGACGAACGCATACGTCATGACGGCCAGCTCGCCGCCCAGCCGCACTCTCCGCTCTGCCATCCTTTTTAGTCTCCTTCGCAAGATGATTGGACGCTCTGTTCAGATCCCGATTGTAGGTACCGGCGCAGTATGCACAGCGCCGCCAAGTCGTCCAGCGGCCTCGGCGGCGTTTGGAGCGATAGCGGGATAAGACGCCGCCAAGACCGCGGCGGGTGAATACCCCAGTACAGGCTTCGAGCCTGCAGGGTGGTGTTTTTCTCGTCCACCAAAACAGGAGAGGCGCCAAGGCCCAGCAGCAGCTCCCGGAACTTGTCCGACCAGGTGCCGTTCCCAAGGAGGACGGCCCGCGGCCGCTCTGCCGGCCAGCTCCCTTCGTTAACAGTGCAATCAGCTGGCCGGGGCCCGCCGGCCAAGAGCGCTTTAAGCCCAGCCGGCGCGGATTTTCCCAACAAAATCCCTGAGCCGATCAGCTCGCCCCGGTCCGTTCCAGCCGCCCAACCGACTTTATCCCGCCCGGGGTCAACGGCTAAGAGCATGACGCCACTGCTCCGGCTCCGGCCGTCCCCACCTCGGATACGACCACAGCAGCCATTGATCCGGGTGAGCGAGGATCCAGCCTGAAATAATGTCGTTGCACCGCCGGGTCACGGCGGCAATGTCAGCCGTTCCCGGCTCGCCGCCGCTGCCCTTCACCGGCGGGTATATGATCACCCGATGTTTTGTCGATGAGACGCGCACGACCTGAACCGGCAAAATCGGAGAACCAAACCGGTCAGCTAGCCGCACCGCACCGGTGGGCGTGCTGGCTTCAATGCCCAAAAACGGCAGTCTTATTCCCTTCTCCTTGGCGTCCTGATCCAGCAAAGCTCCTAAAAGAACCCCTCTTTTTAAGGCACTCACGGCACCGCGAAGCCCTCGGCCTTTTGAGATATTCGTCATGCCGGTGCTTTCTCGAAGCTCGGCTATCAGCTCATTGACCCGCGGATCCCGCTGATCTGCCCCAATAGCCCAGAGGGGGAAATGCGGCGCGAGGCCCGCGTTGACGATCTCCCAATTGTCCAAATGGCCCAAAAGAAGAATCGCGCCCTTGCCGTCGGACAGCGCGCGCCGAACGTTGTCGATGCCCCAAAAGTCGGCATAACGGGTTATCCGTTTTACCAACCACGGCAGGCGCAGCATTTCGACGGCCGCCCGTCCCATGTTGGCATAAGAGCGTTTCACGATTCGGCGGGCGATCGTCGGCCCGACGCCCAAAACGGAGACGCACCGCACCTCTGCGTCGTCGACCTGCCTTTTGCAGACAAGCCTAGCCAGCCGCCCGCAAAACGCGCCCAACGCGACGGCGACGCCCTGCGGGAGCCGCGTCACAATCCAACGGACCGTTTGAAGCGCCGCCCACTGAACGTTCAGCTGCCTCTGTCGGCGGCGTTTTTCAGCACTCTCTTTTAGGGTATCGCTCATCGGGCTTTGCCCTGGTTCGCCACAGCGGCCGCGGCGGCTGCTACCTGCTCCGGGTCGCCTAAGTATCTGTGGGAAATCGGGCGCATCGAGCTGTCAAGCTCGTAAACGAGCGGAACGCCCGTCGGAATGTTGAGCGAAATAATGTCCTGATCACTGATCCCGTCAAGGTGTTTAACGAGCGCCCGAAGGCTGTTGCCGTGAGCGACGACCAACAGGCTTTTGCCCGCCCGAACCGCCGGGACGAGAACGTCGTTCCAGTACGGCAGGACGCGGGCCACTGTGTCCTTTAGGCACTCGGTTCTCGGCAGCTCCTCGGGGGACAGCGAGGCGTACCGGCGGTCGCTTCCCGGCAGACGGCTGTCGCCGTCCTCCAGCGCCGGAGGCGGGACGTCGTAACTTCTCCGCCACAACTTGACCTGCGCCTCGCCCACCTGAGCGGCCATTTCAGCCTTGTTGTACCCCTGCAGAGCGCCGTAGTGCCGCTCGTTCAGCCGCCATGTTTTAAAGACCGGCAGCCACATCAGGGTCATGTTTTCCAGCGCCAGCCAGAGGGTTTTGATCGCCCGGCTGAGAAGCGACGTGTGCGCCTCGTCAAAGTTCAGCCCCTCGGCCTTCATCAGGTCGCCGGCCTGGCGAGCTTCCGCCTCGCCCTGCTCCGTCAGTCCCACGTCCGTCCAGCCGGTAAAGCGGTTCTCAAGATTCCAAGCGCTCTGCCCGTGCCGCAGAAAGACGATTTTGTACGTCATCCAACTTCCCGCCCTTCCCAAATATTAGTCAAGCCAGCCGCGGCCGGTCTGGTACCCCTCCAGATCGACGGTTACCCGAGTGTACCCCGCCGCCCGGAGCGTTTTTAGAATGACATCAGGCCGAAAATGTCCCCAGTCGATCGGCGGATACAGCTCCACACAGACGGTGGAACGGTACGCCCTCAGCCGGGCACGTATTCCCTGAGCGGCCAAAGCCCGCTCAGCCTTGCCTGCCCGGCGGCACTCCGCCGGATCAAGCGCCGTTTCCCGGGGAAAACGAGTGGCCAAACAGGCGGTTGCCGGCTCATCGGCCCACGGAATTTCAAGCCGACGGGACAGCTCGCGCACTCGGGCTTTCGTCAGCCCGCCTTCCGCCAGAGGGCTGAACAGGTTCGTGCAGCGAGCTAGGGCTTCGTTGCCCAGCCGCGTTTTATCCTTCAGGTCGTCGGCGTTTGTCCCGTCGACGATCACCGCGCCGAGCTCCTGAGCCTCAGCCTGAAGCCGCTCCAGCCGCAGGGACTTGCAGAGAGCACACCGCCGTGGCACGTTTTGCCTCACTTCGTCGCTCGTCAGCTCCGGCCCGGGCAGTGACAACAGCGGCACGCCGAAATCGGAACACATCTTGACGCACCGCTCCTGCTCGTCGGGGAAGTGAAAAAACGACCTGAAATTAACCGCCCAGAGCGAGCCTTCCGGCATCAGCCCGGCCAGCAAAGTCAGAACGCAGGAGCTGTCTACCCCGCCGGAAAGCGACACGACCGCCCGCTTGAGCGAAGAAAACCGCTCCTTGAACCCAGCGGGGAAAAACTCGTCCACTAGGTCCCAGCTGCCGCGCCTCAACGGGACGCCTGCCTGACCGACAGCGCCGCGCAGACGCCCGCGCCCAGCCCGTTGTCGATATTGACGACCGAAAGGCCGGTGGCGCACGAATTAACCATCGAAAGCAGAGCCGTCAGCCCGCCAAGGTTGGCCCCGTATCCGACGCTCGTCGGCACGCCCCAGACGGGACAGCCCGACAGCCCGGCGACCACGCTGGGCAGCGCGCCTTCCATGCCGGCCACGACAACAATAGCCCGAGACTCGGCAAGCACTGACGCGTGGGACAGAAGCCGGTGAATCCCCGCCACGCCCACGTCGTACAGCCGGGTCACCTGACACTCCAAGTATTCGGCCGTCATCGCCGCTTCCTCGGCAACAGGCACATCGCTTGAGCCGGCGGAAATCACCGTCACGCCGCCGTATCTGGCTTTGGGCCGACGCAGGCCGCCCAACCGGGCCTCCTGACAGTACTCCAGATCGGGACAAACGGCCCGGACGAGAGACGCTTGGCGCTCGCAGAGACGCGAAAAAAGACACGGTTCAGCCCCGTCCTTCACGGCCTGCGCGATCTTCTGCAGCTGCTCGTCGCTCTTGGACTGGCTGTAAATAATCTCGCCGAACCCACGCCGCAGCAACCTGTGAACGTCAAGCCTGACGTCGCCAAGCTCACGCACCGGGGCAGTTTTCATCTGTTCTATAAAGTCGTTCCGGCTCACGGCGCCCGAAAGCAGACCGTCCACCAGCTCGCTTAAAATCCGCTCGTTCACCGACGTCCCCCCTTCGTCAATCCCACGATGCTGCCATTATATGGCAGGACCGCTCGTTCTTTCAATGACCTGTCGCCATGCCGAGCAGGCCGGCTAAAAACGCCCGTCGGTTACAAAAAAAGCACCGGCCTCGGAAGGCCGGTGCAAAAAGGACAGGTTACTTGGCGTAGTACTCGACGACGACCTGCTCGTCGGCAAGGCACACGATCTCGCTGCGCTCCGGAAGGCGAAGAACCGTTCCTTCCGTACCGGAGAGGGAAAGCCACGCCGGCTGGGACACCGCCGAAGCGACCTCGAGGTTCTCCTTCAGAACCTTCATGTCCTTGCTGTTCTCCCGAATGGAAATCACGTCGCCGGCAGAAACCCGCGCGCTCGGGATATCGACCTTGCGGCCGTTCACAGCAAAGTGACCGTGGCAGACCAGCTGACGGGCCTGCGGACGGGTGGTGCAGAAGCCAAGCCGATAGACGACGTTGTCAAGCCGGGACTCAAGCAGAATCAGCATGTTGGAGCCGGTAACGCCTTCCATCTTCTTGGCCAGCGTGTAGACCTTGTGAAGCTGACGCTCGCTCACGCCGTAGGAGAAACGAATCTTCTGCTTCTCCTGCAGCTGAAGTCCGTAAATGGACTGTTTGCCGTGACGGCGGGGCTGTCCTCCGGGAGGGGTCGCCTTGCGGCTCAGAAGCTTGTCGTACTTCTGGTTGCCAAAGATATTGGCGCCCAGGCGACGGACGATTTTGCCCTTTGGAGCGGTCTTACGGGTGTTGTTCTTCGACATTCGTGTGAAACTCCTTCAAAAGATATTTGACGGTTGTTTTCCAGCAGCTAAATAAGATTAAGCCACGCCGGGGGCGGTGTCAAGATCTGAACGGAAAAAACTGCTCAACAGATCGTCTCTTGTTCCTTTCCATCGGCAGAACCTGCTCCGACGGACGGCTAGCGTCTCCCCCGTTTTGCCTGCCTCTCAAACTTTCCGGGCCCCTCGGGTGGACAGATAGTTTTCTTTCGTCATCACGCAGGCCGTCTCGTGTTTTATTCCCATCGGCCACGTTTTGACGAACGTGTGATCGACGGTAAAACCGCACTTTTCGGCGACCCGGCGGGACCGGTCGTTCTCGTCAAAATACGAAAGCCAAACGCGCTCCAGCTTCAAGGTGATAAACGCGTACTCGAGTAGCGCGCGGACAACTTCGGGCATGATGCCACGGCCCCAATAGGGTTCGCCCAGCCAGTAGCCCAAAGACGCCTCGTCCGTCGAGCCGGTATCATTCCCCGCGACCGTTACGCTCGCCGCACCGATGACTTGTTCATTCTCCTTTAAGACGACGGCGAACGTCCCGGGCCCCAGCAGAACCGTTCTTATGACCTGCAGGCTTTCGGCTTCGCTTTTGTGAGGGAGCCAGCCCGCCGCTGGGCCGACGTTGGGACTTTTTGCCAACTCGTACAGCCGCGGCGCGTCGCTTTCGCGCCACGGACGAAGAAGCGTCCGAGGGGTGGAGAGCAAACCATCATTGAACAACAGTATCACCTCTGTCGCAACAGAAATCTTCTGATAACGCAGCGCCTTCTGCCGCCCCCAAACGGCAAAAATCTTTACGCCTGAGACGTTTCCTCGTCGTCAGGCCTCATCATAGAGCAAAACCATTCCCACGTGTCTTTTAATCTATCCTCCTGTGAATCTTGCTCGATTATAGGGAAATATATAAAAAGCTCTTTTTGACTTCGCGTCAGCAAAATACGATAAATGTTTTTAATAATTGAATCTCCGCACCCAGAAGCATCTTTCCATTTATTTTCTTCTATATAATAATCCCCACAAAATATAACGATTGGATAATCCAGCTCAACTTTCTGGGCTAGCGATTCCGTCACTGCAAATTCTAGTTTTCTCTCTTTTTCTATATACCATTCCATGGGCTGAAAACAATTGTTGTTATCTTGCTTCCAAATTTTATTCAGTCGAATTTTAAAGCGAGATGAAAGTATTATCCCCCTTTGGCCACTTGGATCCTGCTGTTTAACAGCCTTCACAGCTTTTTCTAGCTCATCTTGTTCCCTAAAAACTTGACACCTAAACCCTTCACTACATAATTTTCGATAACATTCCCGCGCTCTTTTTAAATCTGGAGTCAGTATATTCTCTATCCATAGGTGCACGTCAATAAAGTTGCGCTTAATCGACAACCCCTCATAAAGATTTTTATAGTCTATATCTTTTGTTTTGTACAATTGTTCAAAAACATTCTTGCAATTATCAGCATTGTAAAGATAAACTGACCAATCCCTATGGTTCCTTAAAGCGCCAAACCAAACCGGCAGGCCATGCTTTCTGTCCGGAGAAATAGTCTGCCCATTGTCAATCAGGCATAAAACAACGACCTTGCCTTGCGTTTGAGCAATTCTGTCACCCACATTAAGAAGTAGCTCAGCCTCTGTTATACCCTCGCCGTTGTCTTTTACCCAGTGCGCTTCATGAAGAACAATAACATTATGGCATAGAGCAGCGGGTGATTTTGCTTGAATATTAAAATTTCTAAGACTTTCTATGAAGCTTTTGCCGGCTTCTGGCTCATCTTCGGATGAAAGCATACTTTGTAAACTATTGATTAACTTAGTATTTTCTGACAGAAAAATTGGCGTACAATCCGGGTTCAGCCCTACATTGTCATATACTATTTTAAGCCCAAGCGATGTTTTTCCCCAGCCGAGAACACCGGAAAGGAAAATAATGCTTTTGCTCTCTGTGCGATCAATAATAATATTATTTATTGTTTCTAACGCTTTCTCATTACAATCAATTTCATCGATTTTAATATATGAAGGATACAGGGTTTGAAAGCACTCAAGCGTCGTTTTTTGTAAACTTGGCCGAGGGTAAAACGATGAGGTTACCCATTTGTAACAGTTCTCGTCCGTCATCGGAACATCGTTTTGAAGTTCCTGCCTGACGGCATCGCAGAAAGTTTGTGGTAAAAGAACCGGAACCTTTTTCTCCTCCAGCAATGACTTAACTCTAGTTTGGACATCATCAGTTAATGAGGCGCTATTGTTTGTGTAAACAAGAAATGCAGAAACAGTCATTCCTTTACACCCTGTTTCACGGTGAAAGTTCATAATACTTTGCGCGTACCCAGTTACCTGCGCAACGTCATTTGTAATGTCTTCCGCGGAAATAGTGTCTTTTTGTTTGAACTCAAAAACGATGACTTTTTTCTCGGTCAGAAGAATAACATCGGAGCGACACCAAGAGTTTGGCATTAGAAACTCAAAAAGCAGTGGAAATTGTTTCTCCGTATTGTCATTGTCCAGCAACTCTTGAGGCCAGTGCCTTATTAAAAAGGAGAAGCAATTTCGCCAAGATTGCACAAGCTTGTCCTTCACTTCTTTAAACCCTAAGCTTTTGAGGAAAGTAGTACAGCTGTCCACAAAACAGTTTCTCCCCAAGTTCATCAGCTCATCAACAGTTGCCACAACAGCTGCTTTTTTCATCATTAAATACATTGTTAACATCTTTAGTTCGGAAGGAAAGCGCCAAGCCTTTTGATGTAGGTTATCGCATGCTAACCAGCTCACCTCAGAGTTATCTTTTAAGATTGTTTTATTTGGGGGTTCGTATATAAAATATTGTACTGTTACTTGAGAATCGTCTCTTGTTTCCTCTTCGATTTTAAATTTCTTGATATCGTTGATAGTATCATCGATAACTTTGCCTAGTACGATTTTTAACGCCACTTGTCCGATTTCTTCAACATCAGCATCGCATGTAATGAGTTCATATTGCTCGCTTTCAGTTGTATTGACTAGGACTTGCCCGTTATAATAAATAATGACAGTTGTTATATTCTTAATTTCCATTTTCCCCTTCCTCTCAGGAAATACCTTTTTCGACTCAGAACTGCTATCTTTAAATGACAGGCTATTTATGTCATTATATTACATGAATCTACTGATAACACGTCCGGTCTTTTGCGCAGGCTACCTCATATGATAACCAGCGTGGTCGTGGCTTTTAAATCAATAGTTTTCTGCCATTCAACGAAAAGCCGCCTTCGCAAACCTTGCGAAGGCGGCTTCGTTATTCTTCTTTTACCGCGTGGACAGCCTGAGGGAAAAGCAGTTTGTCTTCCTCGTTGTGAGTCGTAAAAAAGAGGCCGCGGCCGTTCAGGTTGGCGCAAATGTACAACGCAGTTTTCCTCTTGTTCTCCGCGTCAATCCCGCTGAACGGCTCGTCCATGATGATGTAGTCGCTTTCGCACAGGACGGCCCGAATGATCGCTACCCGCCTTTTCATGCCGCCGCTGAGCTCGCGCACTTTCGTCTTTTCCTCGCCGGGCAGGCCGCACCGGGCCAGCGCGTCGGCTATTTTTTCCGGCGGGGCGAAGAGCTTCAGGTTCTCGATGACGGTAAAGTCTTCAAACAGCCGGTCTTCCTGAAAGACGACCGAGAGACGCTCCGGAACGCCCTGTATCCCCCCGGTGGCAAGGGGAAGAAAGCCGAGCATGGCGTTGATGAGGCTCGTTTTGCCAAACCCCGATTCGCCGACCAGACAGCTGATCTCCCGCTCGTCCATTTGGGCGGAAAAGTTTTTGAGAACCGTTTTCCCCTCGTAGGTCAGGGTGACGTTATTGACCGTTATCATCTGACCGCGACCTTGAAGAGCAGGTTAAAAAACTTGGCGACCGCTTTGTCAAAGAGGGCGCTGAGGGCGAGGACGACGACGGTCCAAGCGAACAGTTCAGCCGTCTCGAGGTAGACTTTCGCAGTCTGGACGGCGCTGCCAATGGCGACGGCCGGCAGCCCGATGATCTCAGCCGCGACGGCGCTTTTCCACGCGACGCCGGACGAGAGGGAAACGGCGGCCAAGAACTGGTCCTTGGCGGCCGGAAGGTGAATGTACCTGAGGCGGGTAAAAAACTTGAGCCGATAAACTTTCGCTATTTGAAGGAGTTTGACGTCCGCCGACTTCATGCCCGACAGCGAGTTGATGTAGATGATCGGGATATTGACGACGCAGGAAATGAGAATTGGCAAGTTGTTCGTCCTGACCCACATGAGGCAGAGGACGGCAAACGACGCGACGGGAATTGACTTGAGCACCGAGATGACCGGGAACAGCAGGGTCTGAATGGCGTCGGAGTAGACCGACAGGACCGACAGGATCGAGCCGAGCAGTACGGCGATGGAAAAGCCGGCGAGAATCCGCCCGAAGGTTATTCCGACGGTGCGGTAGAACTGGCTCGTCCCGGCCATTTCCCCCAATTTAACGACGACCCTGACAGGAGAAGGAAGGATGAGTTCCTCTCCTATCAGGACCGCGAGCAGCTGCCACAAGCCGATCAGGCAGAGAACGGAAACGGTCAGCCCGATTTTTTTATTTTGCATAGTAGAATTCGTCGTCCGGGAGCTTGCCGCCCAAGGACGCCGGATTTTCTTTTAAGAGCACCTCAAAGTAGCAGGAAAGCATTTTTTTCATCTCTTCGCCGTCCGCGTAGTGAATGTTGCACTTCGGGAGGGCTTTTTTCGCGATCGCCGCCTTGACGATCCCGAACTTCTCTATCAGAGCGGACGCCTCGTCCGGGTTGGCGTTGACGTATTCGATGGAGTCTTTGTCTTCCGACAGGAATTCGTCGACTTTGTCTTTGTTCGCATCGAGGAAGTCTTTTCTGACGACGGTGACGCCGGTGACGACCGGACTGCCCTGCAGCTTTTCCCACTCCTGGGACAGGTCAAGGACGACGCGAAGGCCGTTTACCTTGGCCGAGGCGGCGGTGACGAACGGCTGAGGAAGCATGGCGATGCCGCCGTCTTTGGCAAGCAGGCCGACGACTTCGGTCGGTTCGCTCTTGAACTCGATCGTTACGTCCTTGTCCGGGTCAATGTTCGCCGCTTTGAGCAGCGCCCGAAGGGTTATTTCAGGCACCTGTCCCTTGCCGGTAGCCATGATCGTTTTTCCCTTGAGGTCCTCAAGGGATTTGACGCTTTCGTCGGTCGAGACGACGTACAGGACGCCGAGAGTGTTGACGGCGATGACTTTAATTTTTCCCGATGTTTTGTTGTAAAGAACGGCGGCCAAGTTGGACGGAACGGCGGCCAGGTCGACTTCGCCGGCGAGAAGTTTCTGGCTCAGCTCGACGCCGGAGGCGTTCATGACGAAGTCATAGGCGTTCTTCGCCTTGCCGGCTTCGTTGTCCGAAAGCAGCTTGACCATGCCCATGGAGGTCGGTCCTTTCAGCCCTGCCAAGCGCACCGGCGCAGACGGCTCGGCCATTCCGAGGGCGCTCAAAGCAAAGGACATCACGACGGCTAAAGCGGCGGACATAAACTTTTTCCTTAACATTTCATTCCCCTCCTGTCTTTTTTTCATGACTTTAATACTCCGAGTAAGCGAGGCCGAACTTAACCAGTCTGAACTTCCCTTTTAAGCCCTGCCAGGGTCTCCCCTCTTGCCCAAATTTTACACCATCAACGGGCAAACGGGAATTATGGTCCGCCGTCGCGCTGTGCCGTCGGGTGGAAGGATATGCCCGCCCTTTGAAAATTTTCCGCGGCCACAGGTTCGCGCGGCTTTGCCGCGATGAGGCGGACGCTGACAGCAAGTCAGATAAAAATAAACTGAACTATTCAGCCGCTTCTTTTCGCCGGAAGAACAGGCGACGGCCTCTTTTGCCCGGAGGATTTTTTAAAGACAAAAGGATTCGGCTACCATATGCCTTTGTGACCGTTACTTTTCCAGTTCACCATTGCGCACTTCAAAAATTTTTCCTGTTGTAGCTTTTCCCAGACCGAACTAAAATGCAGATGGAGTTATTAGCTCATTTTTCAGCATTTTTTGTTAGCTTTGCCGTAAATTGAATAAAGGATTCGGCCGCGAGTTGGGGGATGAGCGGTCAGATTCCAATCAAGGCCTAAGCGAGGGGATATCTGTGAGCAGACTGAGTATTGTCACCAAGGATCAGGCTGAGGTTACAGTTGAAGGCCTGTACAAGGACATGGAGCGCCGTATTCAGGCAAGCCCGCCGGGACTCTGCCCGGTGGACTTGGCGGTTTCTTTCCTTCATATCTGTCACTCCCAGTCCTGCGGCAAGTGCACGCCCTGCCGGGTTGGGCTGAACCGCCTTCAGGACCTGATTAACGCGGTTTTAAGCGGGAAGGTCCAGTTGGACGCCCTGCAAACGATCGAGACGATGGCCGAGAGCATTTACCTTTCTTCTGACTGCGCGATCGGCCAAGAGGCGGCCCGCATGGTGCTCATGGGTGTCAGGGGGTTCCGCGAGGACTACGAGGAGCACGTCGTTCACGGCCGGTGTCTGAGGACCCAAAATCAGCCGGTGCCGTGCGTCTGCCTCTGCCCCGCCCACGTGGACATTCCCGGCTATTTGGCGCTGATTCACGCGGGACGGTACAGCGAGGCAGTTCAGCTGATCCGCAAGGACAACCCGCTGCCGGCGGTCTGCGGGATGATCTGCGAGCACCCGTGCGAGACACGCTGCCGCCGCACGATGGTTGACAACCCGATCAACATTCGGGGGCTGAAACGCTACGCGGTCGAGCACGAGGGAGAAATTCGCGTGCCCGAGCGAATGCCTCTCACTGGCAAAAAGGTGGCCGTGGTGGGCGGAGGCCCCGGCGGGCTGAGCGCGGCGTATTACCTCTCCCTCATGGGGCACGACGTGACGATTTACGAACAGCGGAAGAAGCTGGGCGGCATGCTCCGATACGGCATACCGGCCTACCGTCTTCCGCGGGAAGTGCTCGACAAGGAGATCGCCGGCATTCTGTCGACGGGCATTCACGTCAAAACGGAGATCAGCATCGGGAACGACTTTTCGATTAAGGACCTGCATGACCATTACGACGCCCTGTACGTGGCCATCGGCGCCCACATCGACAAGAAACTAGGCATTGAGAGCGAGGAAACCGAGGGCGTCATTTCCGCGGTGGAAATGCTCCGCGCAATCGGTGACGACAACTACCCCGACTTTACCGGAATGAACGTGGTCGTTGTCGGCGGCGGCAACGTGGCGATGGACGTGGCCCGTTCGGCTGTCCGGTGCAACGCCAAGTCGGTGAAGCTGGTGTACCGGCGCCGCAAGGAGGACATGACGGCTCTGCCCGAAGAGGTGGAAGGCGCCATCGCCGACGGCGTGGAGATTGTGGAGCTCCACGCGCCGCTTCATATCATCAAGGACAAGGACAACAAGCTTGTGTCGCTGAGCGCCCAGCCGCAGATCATCGGCGAGTTCAAGGGCGGCCGGCCGTCGCCGGTCAACGCCGATGTGCCTGAGGTGTTCTTCCCCTGCGACCGCCTGCTGGTAGCCATCGGCCAAGGGATCGAGTCCCGCAAGTTCGGTGAGTACGGCATGCCGATCAAGCGGGGCGCTATTGAGTGTCTCGACACGAGCGGCGTGAAGGATACGCGGGGAATTTTTGCCGGCGGCGACTGCGTCACAGGGCCGGCGACCGTCATTCGGGCGATCGCGGCCGGAAAAGTCGCGGCGGCCAACATCGACGAGTATTTGGGCTTTAACCACGTGATCGAGAGCACCATCGAAGTGCCTCAGGTGCGGTTTGACGACCACACGACCTGCGGCCGAGTCAACATGGCCGAGCGCCCGGCGGCTGAGCGCGTTCACGATTTCAAGCTGATGGAACTGCCCATGACCGACGAGGAAGCCTTTCAGGAGTCGGGACGCTGCCTGCGCTGTGACCACTTCGGTTACGGCGTGTTCAAGGGGGGGCGAATCAGACAATGGTAAACATCGTCATCGACGGCAAGTCCATTCAGGTACCAGAAAAGACGACCATTCTCGAAGCGGCCAAGTCCGTCGGGATAAAAATTCCTACCCTCTGTTACTTCAAGGGGCTGAACGAGATCGGTGCCTGCCGAATTTGCGTCGTGGAAGTCGAAGGATACGACCGGCTTTTCACGGCCTGCAACAGCCCGGTCGAAGAGGGCATGGTGATACAGACCAACAGCCGAAAGGCCCGGGAGACGCGAAAGGCGAACCTGCAGTTTATCCTCTCGGAGCACCAGGACCGGTGCCCGATGTGCGTTCGCAACGGCAACTGCGAGCTTCAAAAAACCGCCGGAGACCTGAACGTTCACTCCACGCCCTTTAAAAAACACATCGACGACCGAACCAGCAACCCAGATTTCCCGCTGATCCGAGATTACTCGAAGTGCATTAAGTGCATGCGCTGCGTGCAGGTGTGCGATAAGATTCAGCACTCCAACGTTTGGGACGTGGTGAACAGCGGTGGCACCATCACCGTCGACGTGGGGAAAGCCTACAGGCTTGAAGACGCGCCCTGCGTCCTGTGCGGTCAGTGCATTACCCACTGCCCGGTAGGCGCGCTTCACGAGCGCGACGACACGCAGAAGCTTATGGACGCGATCGACGACCCGGACAAGATTGTGCTCGTTCAGATTGCCCCGGCGATCCGAACCGCGTGGTGCGAGGAGTTCGGCATGAAGCCCGAGGAAGCGACGGTCAACCGGCTCGCCTCGGCCCTGAGAATCATCGGGTTTGACTACGTTTTCGACACCAACTTCTCCGCCGACCTGACGATTATGGAAGAAAGCAGCGAGTTCGTCGAGCGACTCACTCATGCCGACCAATTCAAGTTCCCCATGTTCACGTCCTGCTGTCCCGCTTGGGTTCGATTCGTGAAGGCAAACTGGCCAAAGTACATTCCTCAGCTCTCCACGGCCAAGTCGCCGCAGCAGATGTTCGGCGCGATCGCAAAATCGTGGTATCCCCAGCTGCTGGGAGTTGACCCCAAGCGGATTTTCTCCGTGTCCGTCATGCCGTGTCTGGCCAAAAAGGCCGAGTGCGCGCTGCCGACGATGAACAGCGCGGGCGCTGGACAGGACGTCGACTTGGCGATCACCAACCGGGAGATCACCCGGCTGATTCGGGCCCACCAGATTGACCCGACGGACTTAGAAGATGAACAGCTCGATATGCCGCTTGGCATCGGTAGCGGCGCCGGCGCTATTTTCGGCGTCACAGGCGGCGTGATGGAAGCGGCGCTTCGAAGCGCCCATTACTTCGTCACCGGCAAAAACGCCTCGCCTGAGACGTTCAAAGCCGTCCGAGGCCAACAGGGCTGGAAGGAAGCGGAGTTTGAAATTGGCGGGACGAAGCTGAAAGTCGCCGTCGTCAACGGGCTGTCGAACGCCAACCAGCTGATCACAGAGCTGGAAAAAGGCCGAGTTCACTATGACTTCGTCGAAGTCATGGCCTGTCCTGGCGGCTGCGTGGGCGGCGGCGGACAGCCGATTCACGCCCAAAAGGAAATGGCGCCCGACCGTGCCCCGGTGCTTTACAACATCGATAAAAAACTGCCGTGGCGGTATTCGCACGCCAACCCGTCAATCATCGAGTGCTATAAGAGCTACTTGGGCAAACCTCTTTCTGAGCGAGCTCACCACCTGCTCCACACCGACGCCAACGGCTGGAAGATGCCCGGCGAAAAATAACTGGGCCGTTTCCGGACAAACCGGCCGATCGCAAGCACGGGCCCTTCCTGCGACGACGCGGAGTTCTCCCACGCGCGAGGGGCGCTTTCCACTTGGGAAGCGCCCCTCGCGCTATTTTTCGCGTTATGCCCCCTTTTCTTTCTCCCCCAGCCGCTACAGGCGTCACAAAAAGCCGCCGCCCACGAAGCTCGCGGGCGGCGGCTCTATTAAAAGCTTGGTGCAGGAATTTACTTGTTCTCTTTGACCTCCAGGGAGCCGGTGTTCCAGCCCAGCGGAACTCGGATTTCCCGTTTCGGGCCGAGCTGAGAGATGGTGAAGGGAACTTTTTTCTCCTCCACGACCTTGTCGTGATCGTCCAGCGTCTGAATGGTCAAGACGTGCTTGCGGCCGACAGCCGTGCCGACCATTTGGTCGTCCTCAGCGAGGAAAATCGGGTTCTCGCTGGCGTCGTCGATGTACACCTGAACGGCTTCCATCGGCGCGTACTCCTTGCCGTCAACCGTCACTTTGGTGTTAGAAAGCACGAGGTCGTACGCCTTGCCGATGTCATAGCAGTACGCGCCAAGAGCCGCAAAGACGATGATGATCAGGAGATTGACGAGGATTCTCCGCTTCATTTCGCCGCCCCCTCTGAGCCGCCTCTGAACGCTGCCCGGGCGCGCTCCCGGTCAGCATGCCGACGCCAGCCGTGAAGCACGAGCGCCAGAGAAATGATGCCGTAGGAGACAAACACGCGGAAGAACTCGCCCAGCTGGGCATCGCCAACCAAGTATTTGCCGGCCATCGGCGAAACGACGAACATCAGGTGGAACAGGAGCACGCCGGCGAAGACGTTCAGTATGGACGCCCGAGTGACCGACGCGCCGCCTACCAGCAGCGACGCGATAGCGAACGTTCCCGCCTGCTCGTGGCTGTTGTAAGTGTTCAGCGTTCCCACGTTCTGAAGGAAGATGATCTGGCCGTAGCACGCCAGAACGGTGGAGATGACGATAGAAATGACGCGGGTTCTCATCACCGGAATACCGGCAGAAGCCGCGACGGCGATATCCTGACCGGTTGCCCGCATGTCCTGCCCCAGCTTGGTCTTGCGGAACCAGACGATGAAGACGCAGAAGGCGGCGATGACGATGAACGTGGCTAAGGGAATGTTAATCCCGTGAATGTTCATCGGGATCAGCTGGTCCAGCGACCGCCGAATGCCCTCCAAGTTGGTGACGTTGCGGATCCCGTACCCTCTCGACAGAACCAGCTTAGCGCTCTGAATTGGCACGACGCTGCCGAAGCCGTACAACACCACCAGCTGATAGACCCCGTTCATGAAGAACCCGAGGATATAGCTAGTGACCATTTCACGGCCCCGCGCCTTGTTCAGGATCGTGCCGCACATCCAGCCAAAAAGGATTGCCAGCGGCGTGGAGATGATGGCGGCGAGCACCATGCCGGGAATGCCGACGATGTTCCAGTCGCAGATGAAGATCAGGCCGATCTGCCCGGCCATGGCTCCCAGAACCATCCCGAAGTTGAGCCCCATACCAGCCATGATCGGCACGAGCAGGGACAGGACAAGGAACGAGTTGCGGGAAAGCCGGATCAACATCTCGTTGATCAGGTACTCGGCCGAGAACCGAGAAATCGGAATGGCGATCGCGCTGATGACGATGAACATGATCGGAACGGCGTTGGTGATGAGGAAGTACTTGAGCTTTTCGCTGCTGGAAGTCTGAGTCGTCATGATCTCACCTTCGTCGCACGGGTCAGAGCATAGAGGATCATGCCGTTTGACACGATAATGCGGATGACCTCAGACATATCCGTCTGAATCATGCTGTTAATAACCGACGGCGTCATGGTCAGGATACCTTGGAACAGCAAGGTGCCCACGATCACGTTGGTGATCGTCGCCTTCTTGACCGACGCGCCGCCGATCAGGATCGCTGCCACGGCGGGGAACGCCATGTAGAAGGGGCCCATGTAGAGCTGGATAAAGCCGAAGCTCTGCTCGTACACTATAATGCCCATCGCGCCCAGAACCGTCGACAGGATAACTGACAGGGTTCTCATCCGATCGATGTTCACGCCGCTGGCTCTGGCGTACTCCATGTTCGAACCGACCGTCGTCATGGCCGTGCCGGTGCGGGTGCGCAGGAAAATGTACATCACCGCGCAGAGCAGGAAGAAGAACAGGAACATGCCAGTGTACAGCGTGAAGAATTGGTTGATCTGAATCTTGCCGATGCTGCCAATGGCGTGCTGCCAGAACCGCTCGACCGAAATGGTGGTACGCAGCCCCTTGCCGGCGTATCCCCAAACCATATCGGGGCTGTGGTACGGCAGGACAAGCCACATGATGCACATCAAAGCGACTGACGAGAATCCGACGTAGGTGGCGATCATCATCTCGCTGCCCTTGACCTTGTTCAGCAGCAGCCCGTACAGCCAGCCGAACACCACGGCCAGAGGAATCGCAACTCCCATGGCGGTGAGCACGCCGGCGAGGCCGGTCATGTTCCACTCCACGCTGGTAATAGCGCCCAGCAACCCGGCGATGACGCCAAGCGGCAGGCCAAAGTTCAAGCCGCAGCCGGCCTGAATCATCGGAACCATGGCCAAGACCATGACGCCGTTCATGCCGAACCGCACCAACATGTCGTTAATCGACGCGTCAAACCTGACCCCGACGAACGGAGCCAAGACGAACAGGGCGACCAAGAAGAGAGCAATGAGCAGACGAGGCCAGCCGAAGTCGTCGATAAAGTCTCGAATTCGTTTCATCGGACTATTCCTCCCCTTCTTCGGCGTTGAGCATGAGCATTCCGAAGACCTCGGACGGCTCGCTCGCCGGGCGGATCCCTACGATTCTGCCCTTATCGACGATGGCGATACGGTCGCAGATCGAGCGAAGTTCTTCCAGCTCTGACGAGATCATGACGATGGTCATGCCCAATTCGCGGTTGTATTTTTTCAGCGTGTCCAAAACCGTCTTCTTGGCTCCCACGTCGATTCCGCGGGTGGGCTCGGCCACGAAGAGCAGTTTGGGGTGAGTTTCAAACGCCTTGGCAAGGCAGATCTTCTGCTGGTTGCCGCCGGAGAGCTCCTGCGCTAGCTGGTGCGGGCCGGTGCACTTGATTTCAAGCGCGTCGATGTACTTCTGGGCGCAGTCGTCCATCGCCTGACCGTCTCGAATCTTGAGCAGGCCGCCCAAAATGGGCTTGAGGAACCGCTGCTGGTTCTGCAAGGTGGTAAAGACGATGTTCCAAGCGATCGTCTCTTCGAGAAGCAGGCCAACGCCGCGCCGGTCCTCCGACACGGCGGAAATTCCCGCGCTGAGCGGCGAATTGGGGTTGTTCAGCTCCAGCTCTTTGTCCTCGAAGGTGACCTTGCCGCCGGCAGCGTACAAGCCCATGATGCCGTTGGCAATGCCCAGTTTCCCCTGTCCGGCCAGCCCGCCGATGCCGAGGATCTCGCCTTCCTTGATGTCCAACGTCGCGTCGCGCACCGTCTCGCCGGGCATGTCGACCCACAGGTGCTCGATTTTCATGGCCGTCTTGGCGTCTTCGTGGCTCCTGTGATCCTCTGCCGGCCGGCTTGAGTCGATCCGGCGGCCCACCATGGCGTTGGCAATTTCCCGAATGCTCGTGTCCTTCGGCTTGGTCACCAGTTCGACCCGGCCGTCGCGGAGAACGACCACGTCGTCGCAAACCTCCATAACCTCCTGAAGCCGGTGGGTGATGAAGATGATCGCGATGCCCAGCTTGGCCAAGTGGCGCATGGACTCAAGTAGGATTGCCGCTTCGGACTCGGTCAGAACGGCCGTCGGCTCGTCAAGGACGAGAATCCGCGTCTTGCTCTTCTCTATTTCCCGGGCAATTTCGGTGAACTGTTTGTGCCCTACGGGCAAGTCGGAAATCAGCGTCTCGCTGTCCAACGAGAAATTCAGTTTTTCGATGGCCTTTTCGGCCCGTTTCTTCATTTCCGGCCGGTCGAGGGTCTTCAGCCTGTCGCCGAAAGCCTCCACCAGCGGATTGTACTTGAGCGACTCTCTGTTTAAAACGATGTTTTCGGTCACGTTGAAGCCAGGAATGAGAGAGAACTCCTGATGTACCATGCCGACGCCGGCTTCAAGAGCGTCTTGCGGCCCCTTGAAATGGACTTCCTGTCCGTCGATGAAAATCTTTCCCTCATAGCCGCCAGTCTCCTGGATGACCTTCATGCCAAAGAGAATGTTCATCAGCGTGGATTTTCCGGCGCCGTTTTCGCCCGCCAGCCCGAGAATGTGCCCCTTTTCGAGGGTCAGGCTCACGTCGTGCAGAACTCGGTTGGAAAAGTAGGCTTTGCCGATGTTTTCCAGCCGGAGCAACGGTTCCCCTGCCATAAAATTTACCTCCTCGGAAGCGCCCGCGCGTCCTGTCTCTGCAGCCGCCGCGCGCTCAGATTACCCGCACCAAAGCCACAGCGGAGTTCCCGCAGCGGCCAGAGTCACGTCACCTTCAGCGTCTCTCACTTAAAAGCGAGCGGGGACGGATCCCCGCTCGCTTTTCAGCGGAATTTTCGCCGTTGTTTGTGCGAAATCAGTTACTTGATGGTGAAGTACTTCGCCGGGACTTCTTCCTTCGTCATTTCCATGTAGCTCTTGCCGAACACGTAGGTGTCCTGGTACACAAGGACGTGGTTCTTCTTCTCGACGCCGGTCTGGATGTCTTTGTAGTAGCTTCCGTTCCAAGCAGCGCCCGGGGTCTCCTTGCCGTAGGCCTCGAACAGGTCGGTCGCCTTGAAGTGGCGGCGAATCTTGGTGGCGTCGACGCCCTCTTCGATGTACTTCTTGGCCAGTTCGCCAAGAGCCAGCGTGTTGGTGAAGCCGTAGGAGTAAGCCCAAGTGCCCATGCGGCCAGCGCCGCCAGCCTTCACAACAGCCTCTTCGACCTTCTTCAGGATCGCGGGGAAGTTGCCGGCCACGTCAGACAGCTCGATGCCCAAGGCGCCGGGGTAACCCATCAGCGGCGACGGCAGGTCGGCCTCGATGAAGTAGCCGCCTTCCTGAGCGATGCGCTTGAGCAGGGGCTCAGTGTGAGCGTCGTTGGTGCAGAAGAAAGCGGTCTTGGGTCCGTACTTGGCAAGCCATGCCGGAACCTTCTCAAGGATAAACTGCTGAGCGCCGGCGACGCCAACGTCGCTGGTCGGGTCCGGAGCGGTCTCGAAGTGGAACTTGATTCCCAAGTCCTGGCAGGCCACTTCCATGATGTTGCGGCGGCGGCTCAGGAGCTCATAGCTCATGTGGCGCGGGAAGGAAATGTGGACGAAATCGGTGCAGCCAAGTTTCTGAGCGCAGCGCGGGATCAGATAGCCGCGGGCGATGTTGTCAGCGTTGACGACGATATCAGCAGCCGTCTCGATGACGCCCGGGTCCTCGTGAGCTTCGCCGACCAACAGAAGGATGTCGGGGCGTTTCTCACGAATACGGCGATACGCTTCGGTCGTTCCGGGAATGCCCTGGTTCGTCACGACCGCCTTCATCAGCGGGTCGTCAGCAAACGCGGCAATCTGGGAAATGGTGGTTTCCTGCTCGGTCATGAAGTTGTCCGGGTAGGTGATGTGCTTGATCATCCCGCCGTTGGCGACATCGCCGTACCGGGCGATCAGAGCTTCAGCACCGCGAAGGTCGTCCTCGGACTGGGAGACCGTGCCGGTGCAGACGCCGATGTGGAACTTGGCCGGTTCAGCCGCGAACCCAGCCGCCGCAACGCACAGAGCGCTGAGACAAATCAAACTTGCCGTGAGCTTCTTCAAAATGTTCCCTCCTTGATTTCCTGCAGTCGTTCCTCATGGTAATTCCCTATATGCGCGCCTTGCTGAACTGAATTTATGATACCGCACAGGACTTTCAATGTCAAAATAATTTTCAGTCGTTACGCTGTTCACAATGTGGTCTACCCCGGCAGATTTTCTTCTTTTTTTAGTTATTTTGTCGGTAGCCAGCGGCTGAAATAATTGTGCCATTTTATCTGAAAAAGAAGTTTATTTTTCCTTTTCAGCTCGATCGCCCACCAGTCAAGGCTTGATGACAGGCTGTTTTGTGTCCATACCACATAAGCCGGCAAATTAATTATTTAACGCTCTTGCCATTTACCATGACATAATTGTATATCTTTTTTCACGTCAAAATGAACCATACGCCTTTCCTGCAGGTCTCCTCCGTGAGACCAGGTGAACGCCCTCCTCTTTTAAAGCCCAAGCAGGACAAAATCAGCGGGGACATCATGCTCGAAAGACAGCTGCGTCTCCCCGGTCCCGCGGTCAAATCTCATTCGACGGCTGGTAGTCACCCGACGTCCGCGCCATCTCGTCAGGGGGCGACGGGTAAACAGCCGCCATGAGCAAGCCCGCTTTTTAATTCCTCTCCATGAACATCAAGCGTCACGCCGCCGTGAACGGGACGCTTAGCGCCGGTGTTCTTAGCCTAAGGCGGTAGAAACGCTAGCTCCTGACGGTTGCAGGACGTCGGACATTCTCAGCCTCTGCGCTGTCCCTGATTGGCAACGTGAAGAACAGTTGCTGTCAAGGTTAGTGACATTGGCGCAGGCAGGGGCATCTCCGCTCGCGCGGAGAACAGTTGCGGAGCAAGCAGGTCAACCGAACGCGCTAAGGGACATCTCCACTCGCGTGAAGTTCAGGTTACACTCTGTTTCTAGCGAGTTGACATTCTTTTTGCCCTTTGTTACATTACTATCAATAATCGGTTTTTCCCTTGGCGTGGGCTCTACGGGCAATTGGAGCCCCACGGAAGCCCACGCCTTAAAGGGAGAAACCGATTTGTTCATATATACGATACTATTCCCTTGTAAGGCTTTTTAATGTAGGGTACATCTCCACTCCCGTGGGCTTCACTCCGCGGCCGCCTCAACAGACCGGCAAATCTGAAGGACATCTCCACACTTCCAGAGCAAAGGTCGGCCGTTGGATAGGCAGCTGACAAGACGCACTTAGGTGATTTTCGCGACAATGGCGGCCCGTCAGCGCCGGCAAAATTCACCGCGATGACCGCGTTTCGTCTCCCAATATAAGATTTACTCACGCGAAAAAGGCGCGGCGCTTTGAGCGCCGCGCCTTAAACGTTATTTGTCCTCGAAGTACTTGGCCGGTACCGGCTTGTCGGTCATGCCCAAGAAGCCCACGCCGAACGTGTAGATGTCCTGATAAATCAACATGAAGTTGTTCAGCTTGATGCCCGTGTTGGCGTCGCGGTAGAAGTCGCCGAGCCACCGGGAGCCGGGCGTTTCGGCGCTGAACGCGTCAAATACCTGTTTGGCGTCGAAGCGACGGCGGAAGTTCTGGGGCGTTACGCCCGCGTCGACCAGTTTCTTCGCCAGCTCGCCCAACGCGACGCTGTGGACGAAGTTGTAGCTCCACGCGTCGGCACAGAGACGGCCGGACGCGCCCTTGGCGACGACGTCTTTTTCGATCTTGCTCCGCATGGCCGCAAAGTCGCCGGCCTGATCTTTCAGGTCAATGCCGAGGCCGCTGGCGTAGGCCATCAGGTCGGCGCCAATCGTGTAGCCGCCGACTTCGGCGACCCGAAGAATCATCGGCGCCCGCTGACCGTCACTGGTGCTGAAGAACGCCGTCTTCGGGCCGTACTGGGCCAGCCACGCGGGGACCTTTTCCAGAATGAACTGCTGAGAGCCGGCCACGCCGACGTCGCTGGTCGGGTCAGGCGAGCTTTCCATGTGGAACTTCATTCCCATGTCGGCGCAGGCTTTCTTCATGATTTCCAGCCGCCGAAGCAAGAGCTCCATACTCATGTGGCGGGGGAAGGAAACGTGAACGAAGTCGGTCGCGCCCAGCTTGTGCAGCCCGGCGATGAACACGTAACCGAGCGAGAGGAAGTCCTCGCTGACGGTCAGGTCAGCGGCCGAGCTGATGACGGACGGGTCCTCGTGCGCTTCGCCGGCAAGCAGAAGGATGTCGGGCCGCTTCTCGCGAATGCGCCGATACGCCTCGGTCGTCCCAGGAATCGCGTTGTTGACGATGACAGCCTTCATCTTGGGGTCGTCGGCGAACGCGGCGATCTGAGAAATGGTCGTCTCCTGCTCGGACATAAAATTGTCCGGATAGGTGATGTGCTTGATCATGCCGCCGGACGCCGCATCGCCATAGCGTTTGATCAGCTCTTCCGCGCCGCGGAGAGAGTCCTCGGACTGAGAAACCGTGCCCGTGCAGATGCCGATATGGCAGGCCGCTTCCTGAGCCGCAAAAGCGCCCGTCCCCCAAACGGATAATCCAGCCAGTGCCAATAACGCTAAACAACGCCTCATCTCTTCCATCCTCCTTCGCGGTCTATGCCGCGGGTTAAATCCGGCAGATGCCGGAAATAAAAGCATGGTTATTATACTATTATTTTATAAGTTGAGGCAGCCAACACCCACACCATCAACTCAAGCGTATAAAACGCGCTGCGCCGGGCTGACGTCCGGTGCAGCGCTGAGGCGAGAGGAAAGAACGGCGGCTTTTCAAATCGCCGCACCCCGGCAAACCCGAGAAGCGACGCATCCTAGCGCAAAACGCCCTGCTCCGCGCTCATGCCTTTTATCCCTTTACGTTACTATACTGCTTTTCGTCCACAGGTTCAAGCCACTGGGTGGACGTTTCTGTTCCGGGAACTTCGATGGCCAAGTGGCAGAACCAACTCGTCCGAGCCGCGCCGTGCCAGTGTTTGACGCCAGCCGAGATAACGACCACGTCGCCGGGGGCAAGCGGCCGAGCCAGTTTTTCCCACTCCTGGTACCAGCCTTTTCCGCTCAGGCATAGAAGGATCTGACCGCCGCCGGAGGCCGAGCGGTGAACGTGCCAGTTGTTCCGACAGCCCGGCTCGAACGTGACTTGGGCGATGACCGGTTCCGAGCGCGTCAGCATATTCAGGTACGACTTGCCGATGAAAAACCCGCCGAACGGGTTGACTTCGCCCAACGGGAAGACTCTCATGCCTTCGCAGTCCCTTCATCTTCGCCGGGACGCCAAATATCCTTAGCCAGCCGAAACGCGGCCCACGCCCGAGGCCAGCCGCAATAAAAGGCCATATGGGTCAGAGCGGCGGCGATCTCGCGCCGGCTTACCCCGTTGTCGCGGGCTCTTTGCAGGTGATACTGGAGCGACGAGTCGCTGATCCCGCCCGATACCAGCGCCGTGACTGTCACGAGGCTGCGGTCCCGCGCCGAAAGGTCGGCCTCGTTCGCCCACACCTGTCCGAACAGAACATCGTCGTTCAGCGCGGCAAACTGCGGGGCAAATTCGCCTAGCCCGTCCCGTCCGGCGGTCACTTTTTCCGAACGCGTCATCTTTATTCCTCCGCTTTTATTTCTTATTCAGCCAGTCGGCCACTTTTGCTGCAGCTTCCTGCGCCTGACTCCCGTAGATTTCAAGGCCGTCAAGCACCTGCGCGTTTGGCTCCAGCGCCCTGATCTTTCCGACCGTGTCACAAATCCCCGATCCACTGTGGGTGCAAAACGGGGCGATGACCTTGCCCGACAGGTCGTACTGATCTAAGAAGCTGTAAACGATCATCGGCATGTCACCCCACCAGATAGGATAGCCCAAGTAAATCACGTCGTACTCGCCCAAGTTCTTGATCTCGTTGGCGATCGCCGGACGGGCGGCGGCGTTCTTCTCTTTTTTCGCCAACTCCGTGGCAGCGCCGTATTCGTTCGGGTACGGCTGAACCGGCTCAATTCGAAAGATATCAGCCCCGGTTTGCTTTTGAATTTCCTGAGCGACAGTCTGGGTGTTCCCCGACCGGGAGAAGTAGACCACCAGCCCCTTTTTCCCCTCGGCGGCGCCGGCCGCGCGGCCAAGGCTCACAGAAACCAGAGCCAAAAGAGCCAACGTTAAGAGAACTTTTTTCATTCCTTTGCGCCTCCTTCAGCGGCAAATCCTATTTTTTGAAGCCACGCGCTCAGTTCGCCTTCGGCTCGGGAGCCGCCGTCCTCGTACAGCGCCAGCATTTCGAGGATCTGCCCGGTGCAGAGCTTTTTCACGTCCCGATCGGCGTTGCCTTTGCCCCCGCCGCCATGGGTGAGGAACGGGGCGACGGTCTTCCCTTCCAGACTGTAGCGGTTCAAAAACGTCCTAACTGGCGTCGCGACGGTGCTCCACCAGTTCGGCGAGCCCAAGAAAATCGTGTCGTACTGGCTCAGGTCGCGGTCCAGCGCCTCAATCGGCCTCAGAAAGCCGCGCTGAAGCTCGTCTTTGACGACCCTCGTCAACGCTTCGTATGGCTCGGTGTACGGCGAGACCGGCCGGATTTCTTCCAAATCGGCGCCGGTCAGCTTCTAAAGAATCTGCGCGACCCGACGGGTGTTTGACGACTGAGAAAAATAAACGATGAGGCTTTTCTTCATGATCCTTCCTCCTTCTCTCCGGCGATTTCTCACGAAAAAGCCGACTGTCACTTGCCCCAATACTAAAAGGCGTTTTCCTGATCCCCCAGCCCGCCCCTGAGCCGGTCTAAAAAGGCAAGCTGTCTTTCCTCCTCGCGAACTGCCCGAAGCGTTTCTTCCCGCCGGCTCTCCAGCATGGCGAGACAAAGCGAGCGGCCAGCCCCCCTTCACGGAGACTCCGAGCGTACAACTTAGCTTCGCCCCGGCTGAACCCGGCCTGCAGGAGAAGAGCCTGAACGCCGTCCCCTTCTGAGTCTGGTTCGTCAAGCCCCTCCGGTTTGATATGCCAGCTTTGGAAGTCCTTGACGAGCTCTGCTGGAATGCCGTACCGCTTCAGCGCGTCGGAAGGCTCCATCAGCCCGCCCCTTCGAAAAAAATGAAGACGCCCCTTTCGGAGCGCCTTCATTCTATGGTCCGGGCTAAGATATGTTAAATGCTTAGTTTTTATCACAAGATATGCTTTTAATGCATTGGTCGGTGAAGTCGATGAACGCCCGCACAGCAGGGGAGAACTGCCGGTCGTTCTTCCACGCCAAAACTGACTGGGCAGTCAGCCGGGGCGAGAGCGGGACAAAACGAAGGCCCTCGTACTGGGCGGCCAACCGAACGGCAATCGCCGCGCCGAGGCCGCTGCGCACCATCACGGCGGCGTTGTAGAGCAGGTTGAAGGTCGTCACGGTTTCCAACCGACTGTACCGGCTTCCGAACCACGCCCGCAGCTCGTTCTGTACAGCCGTCCGGGACGTCACTAGCAGCGGAACCGACGCCAAGTCGTCGGGAGAAACGGCCTCCTGAGCGGCCAGCGGCGAGTCGTCGCGGGCCAAGACGCCCCATTCTTCCTGACAGGGTAGCCGGATGAACTCGTACCGGGCGACGTCTACCGGCTCAAGCAGCAGGCCGATGTCAAGAAGCCCTTTTTCGAGCCGGTCTTTAATGTCATCGGCGTTGCCGCTGAACAGCGAGTAACGAACCTGTGGGTTCTGCCGCCTGAATTTGGCCATCAGCACCGACAGGCACGACATGCTCAGTAGCTCGCCGCAGCCGAAAGCGACTTCTCCGGCAATCGTCCGCCGGTCGAGAAGAAAGTCCCGTTTCGTCCGCTCCGCTAGGTCAATCATCTCCTGAGCCCGGCTCTTCAGCAGCAAGCCATCGTCGGTCAGGACGATGCGGTGACTGGTTCGGATGAACAACTTGGCGCCCAGTTCCTCTTCCAGCGCGGCCATCTGACGGGAAAGCGTCGGCTGAGTCACGTGGAGCAGGTCGGCGGCGTGGGTGATATTTTCCTCTTTCGCCACGGCGAGAAAGTATTTCAGCGTTCGCAGTTCCATCTTTTTCCCTCCTCAGCTGAATACTAACACCGATTGGGACGCCGGAAAACTCGGAGCTAAAGGCTTTCGGCGATCCCGTCGCTGAGTGAGCGAAGCGCCAGCAGGGTGAAAAGGATCATCAGCCCGGGCGGCAGCCAAATCCACGGCGAGTCGAGCAACACCGAAAGGGACTGGCCGTCGCTGAGCATCGTCCCCCAGCTGGCGGTAGGCGGCATGATTCCAAGCCCTAAAAAGCTCAGCGACGACTCGGCCAAAACAGCCGACGCGACGGCGTTGGTGATGTTGACCGCCAGAGGGGCCGCCACGTTGGGCAGGATATGGAACGCCGCGATTCGCCAGGACGGGTACCCGCTGACGGACGCGTAGACGAGGTACGGCTCGTGCCGAATGTTGATCGTGGCGGCGCGCATGACCCGGGCGGTCGCAGGCCACGAGATCAGCCCTAAAAGCAGGACCATTTTCCCCGCGCCGCTGCCGAAAACGGCCAAGAACACCAGCAGCAGCATCACGTCGGGGAACGACATGAACACGTCGGTAACGCGCATGAGAAACGAGTCGACGAACCCGCCGAGCCAGCCGGACAGCAGGCCGATTGAAACGCCGACGAGCGAACTGACCGTCACGGCGCCGAGCGCAACGCCGCAGCTCACTCGGGCGGCGTAGATGAGCCGGCTCAGCACGTCGCGGCCGATCAGGTCTGTTCCGAGCAAAAACTGAGCCGTCGGGGCCACTCGGAACGGCCCGACCAAAAGATTGGGGTCGTACGGGGCCAACAGGGGCGCGGCCAGTGCGGCCAGCGATAAAAGCCCGAGAAAGAGGGCGCTGAGCCATATTTTTTTACGTCTCATCGCGGTTCCTCCTCCGAGCCATCCCGATCGACCCAGTGAGTCAGGACGTCCACAGCCCAGTTGGTGAGCACCACGCAGCAAGCCACGACCAAGTTGACGCCCAGAATAACCGGATAATCACGACGGCCGATGGCGTTCATCAAAAGCGTTCCCATGCCGGGCCACTGGAATATTTTTTCGGTAATCGCCGCGCCGCCGACCAGCGACGGGATCTCAAGGCCCAGCAGGGTCAGCAGCGGAACTGTCACGTTGGGAAGACAGTGACGCCACAGTCGTCGCCGCTCGGACAGCCCTCTGGCCCTCGCCGAAGCCATGTAGGGCGACCCTATCGCCTGAGCGGTCAGCGAGCGGACGTACCGCAGCAACCGAGCCAAGACGCCGAACGCGATCACCGTCGCAGGAAGGGCCAAGTGCCGCAGCCGGTCGGCCAGACCGCCGGCCCCGGACAGGTCGTGGGTGCCGCCGCTGGGAAGCCACCCCAGCTTGAGGGTAAACGCCCACAGCAGGATCAGCGCCAACAGAAAGTTAGGCCACCCGAGCCCCACCATGACGAGCCAGTTGGTGACGCGATCGACGGCCCCGCCGGGCCGGCGGGCCGACCAAATCCCCAAGGGCAGGGCGAGAGCGGCCCCGACGGCCAGCCCAACGCCCATGAGCAAGAGAGACGCCTTCATGGCCCGGCCGATCAAGCCCGACACCGGCGCACCGCCCTGAAAGCTGCGGCCCATATCGCCGCGCAGCAGCCGGCCAACCCAGACGACGTAGCGCTCTGCCACGGGCTTATCAAGCCCCAGCGCCTGCCGGCGTCCTTCGAGAAACTCCTGCGTCGCCCTCGGGCCGGTCAGGTAGTCGATCGGGCTGCCAGGAGCCAGAGCCACGATCGAGAAGTTGAGGACCGTCACGCCGAGAAGCAGCAATACCGACGTCCGCAGCCGCCGCCAAAACCATTTATTCATCGCCGAGTCTCCGCGCCGCCTGAGATGCCCAAGGCGCTTTCCAGCAACAGTTTCGTGTACGAGTGGGCCGGATGATCGACCACCTGTTCGCGCTCCCCTTCCTCAATGACGGTTCCGCCGTACATGACCGCGATCCGGCCGCACAAAAAGTCGACCGCCGCCAGATCGTGGGCCACGAACAGGCAGGTCAGCCCGTGGCGCTGCCACAGCTTTTTAATGCAGTTCAGCGTCTGGGCCTGAGCCGGCGCATCAAGCGAGCTGATCGGCTCGTCCAGCACGAGCAGTCGAGGCGTCATCACAAGCGACCGGGCCAGAGCCACCCGTTGGGCCTGACCGCCGGAAAGCTGGCGCGGCTTTCGGTTCCACAGCTCTTCTCCAAGTCCCAGTTCGGTCAGGCTCTCGGCCGCCCGATCGCGGCGCCGACGGCTCGGCAGTTTTGAAAAAAGCGTCAGCGGCTCGGTCACCGCGTCAAGAACCGTCATCGTGGGCGTGAGCGACCGGTGCGGGTTCTGAAAAACGCACTGCACCGCCCACGGCTCCCCCCGGTCGAAGTTCAGCGTCAGAGCTCCCTCGTCGGGCCTCTCAGCGCCCGTCGCCAACCGGCAGAAGGTGGACTTGCCGCAGCCCGACTGGCCGACGAGGCCGGTAACCCGGCCCTCTTCCAGCGTCAAGTTCACGTTCCGCAAGGCCCAAAAGTTCCCGCTTCCCCGCCGGTACAGCTTCCCGACGCCTCGGGCGCTCACTAAAGCGGTCATCAGTTCGCCTCCGTCTCTTGGGACAGCCGCGCCCACGCGTCAACCGGCAGCAGACCGTCCCGGTACTGGCCGACTTTCGGCGCGGCGGCCAACAGCGCCGCCGTGTAGGGATGGGACGGGCTCCTAAAGACGCGGCTCGCCGAGCCGCTCTCAAGTATTTTTCCGCCCCTCATCACCGACACGTCGTCGGCAAACTTACGGCACAGCGCCAGCTGGTGGGTAATGAACAGGCAGGCTGTCCCCAGATCGTCGCGAACCCGGCGCAGAATATCCAGAATCTGACAGGCCACCACCACGTCGAGGGCCGTCGTCGGCTCGTCACACAGCAGGACGCTCGGCCGTCTCATCAGGGCCATGGCGATCATGACCCGCTGAGCCATGCCGCCGGAAAGCCGACCCGGCCGGCCGCGCATGACGCCAGACGGGTCGCTCAGCCCCAGCCCGCCGAGCAGCTTTTCAGCCCCCGTCCAAGCGTCCGCCGTCTTTTCCCCGTCCAAGACGACCGAAGGCTCGATCAGCTGGTCGCCTACGTCCATACGCGGGTTTAACGCCGACCGAGGATCCTGAGGGATCAGCGCGACGGTCCGGCCCCGAACGGCCCGCCACTCTTCCTCTGACGCGCCGCGCATCTCGCGGCCCTGGACGCGCAGCGATGCGCAGGACGCCGAAAGCGGCGGGTCGATCAGCCCCATCAAGGCGGCGGCCGTCATGGACTTCCCGCACCCCGACTCGCCGACCAGAGCGGTAATCCTGCCCCGCCGCAGCGTCAGGCTGACGCCGCCGACCAGCGCGCGGCCAGCCACGTCCTTGACTGTCAAATCCCGAAGAACGAGCACCTCTTCCATCATGCCGCCTCCTTTCGACTCGCTTTCAGCCGCTGAAACGGAGAAAGGGCCGCCGGCAGGCGGCCCTTCGACCCAACGGGTTAATTAGTCCTCTTTCTCCCACTGGTACAGATCGGCGAACATGCCGTAATCGTGCGGCTGGCCGACCTTCATCTTGTTGCTCACCGCGTACAGGTCCTTGGCGGCGTACAGGGACATCATGGGCATATCGTCCCACAGCAGTTTCTGCAGGTCCGCCGCCTCGGTTTTCAAGGCCGCGTCGTCCGTCTCGGTCATCATCTTGGCGACCAGATCGTCCATCTTCTGGGTAAAGTACCGGTTGTAGTTCCCCTTGGTGATGAAGAACTGCAGGTCGTATGTTGGGTTCAGCGGCACCAGCGTGTCGGCCATGATGATCATGTCGAACGCGCCTTCCTTGGCGCGGCTCATGACCGTCGGGAAGTCGAACTTGAGCATATCGACCTTGACGCCGATCGCCGCGAGGTTGGCCTGAATGACCTGAGCGACCTGCTCGCGAGTCGTGTTGCCGGTCGGCACGGTGAACTCCAGCGACTTGTTGAAGTCAAATCCGGCGTCCTGAAGCATTTTCTTTGCCTTCTGAGGATCGTAGGCCGGCGCCAATTTGGCGTCCCGGTACGGAGAGGCGCTGGTGAAGAAGCTGGCCGTGGGCTCGCCCTGTCCGAGAAGAACCTGCTTCACGATCGTCTCCCGGTCGATCGCGAGGGAGATGGCCTGACGGATCTGGGGGCTCGACAGCCGGTCGTTGTTCAGGAAAAGGAGTTGCACCGTCCCGGGGCCGCCGCTGATCGTGCGGACGTTCTTGAGCGACTTCACCTTTTCGTAGTCGGTGCTGGGAATCATCCCGTTCATCGGGACGTTCATGTCGATATCGCCGGCGGCAAACGCCACTGTCAGTTCGGGGCCCGACATGACCTTGAAGGTCACGCCGTCAACCTTCGGAGCGCCGAGGAAATACCCCTTGTTGGACTTAAGCTTGAGGAAATGATCCTTGTCGAACTGGACGAACGTCATCGGGCCGCTGGTCACTGTCGGGTGAGCCAGCTCGGCTTCTTGCTTGTAAGTCGCCGGGCTGAAATTCTTCCACAGGTGGGCAGGAACCGGCAACAGGGCGCGCAGGATATTGTCGTTGAACATGTTGAACGACATACCCTGCTTGCAGATGAACTCGACCGTGCGGCCGTCAATCTTCTTCACGCCGGTCATTTCGGCGCCCTTCGGCAGCACGCCGTGCTCGTCAAACCCTTCCAGCACGCTGTAATACTGGGTCACCATCGAATTGACCTTCGGGTCGGTCAGAAAGCGAACCGTGAACAGCACATCGTCGGCCGTAATCGGTTGGCCGTCGGTCCACTTGGCGTCCCGAAGGGTCACGCGGAAGTGCTTGCTGTCAATCTCTTGGACCTTCTCGGCCAGCATCGGCTGATAGGTCAGCTTATCGGTCAGAGTGACAAGCGGCGAGTACAGCAGCTCGGCGCACACCGTCGCCATCGAGTCGCCCGGGTCGATCGGGTTCAGATCGCTCGGCGAGTTCGTGACGCCGACGTTTACCGTCGCAGCCATAGCCGCCGTGGCCAGAGTTGCCGCTGCAAAGGTTGAGCAAAGCAGTTTCTTCAGTGTCATGAAACAGTCTCCTTTCCCCTGCCTATTAGATAAATTAAACACATGAACCTTATTCATTTTATCTGCCGTTTTTCCGCCGTCAAGGCGCAGATCAGAGCAAAAGAGTTCAGTATTCTGCTCCTCTGCAGGCGTTTTGAATGAAACCGCAGTGACCTCTCAGGGGAATTCCGCAGCTGGCTCGTTGAGCTACTTAAGAAAATACCTCAAGGCCGCGGACATTTTTATTTTTGTCGGCAGGATATTTTTTTTGTTCGACCTTCCTCCGCTTAAGCAATAAAAAAACAGTAAATCTTTTTTGATTTACCGTTCGTTCAAGGACCCTGTTAGGGCTTTTATTTCATTGTAGGAAGGGGCCGCTTGAAAAAGATCTATCTCAAAACCATTTTATTTTTTCGCCTTTAAACACTGGCCTTGGGCCCTTTTGATACGGATCGTAATTATTCAGGTTACAGCCAAATTCTTTTACTGCCTTTATTTTATTATCTTCGGTCCAAGTGACCAAAGACATGCCGTCAAACTCCTCAACTTTTCCATTACACATCTCGTTTTTAAAGTACCACTCTACGACCATCTGGTCTCCTTGGTGAAAAAATTGAATAATTTTCCAACAGATGACCTTGCCTCGCCTATTCCATTCTTCAAACCACCCCTTCACCGCTGCTCGACTTTCGTATTTCGGGCCCCAACTTTCTGTATAGAGGACGTCTTCACTAAAAATAACGTCTATTCCTAAATCCTGCCCTTTAAGCCACATATCAAACCATAATTGAATTATTTTTTCTCTTTCGTTCATCTCGCGCCTCACCTCAAGGGAAAAAGTTTCCTACCCCGCTTTTCTAGGCCTCTTATTTTGGCTGCAGGAACGCCAAATGACGGTTCGCCGACGCAGAGAGGACGGGGAGGAAAAAGCGCCGGCGAAACCGCCGGCGCTCAGTGAGCAAATTGATTTCAAACTGTCTTAAGCCTTCAGACGGTTCTGCTCGTCGTACTCGTTCAGGCTCTTGGAGACCAACTTGGACAGACCGATCAAGGCGATCAGGTTGGGGAACACCATCAAGCCGTTGAAGAAGTCGGTCAGCTCCCAGACCAGATCCAACGTCATGACAGAGCCGTAGACGATGAAAATCATGACCAGAACGCGGAACGGGAGAAGCCCCTTGGGCCCAAAAAGGTAACGAATGTTCTGCTCGGCGAAGAAATACCACCCGACGATGGTAGAAAACGCGAAGAAGAACATGCACACGGCGATGAACGGCAGGCCCCAGCTGCCAAGACCAAGTTCGAACGCCTTCTGAGTCAGCGCAATACCCTTGAGCACCACGCCGTTGTTGCCAGCCGCGCCGATCGGAAGGGCGCCGGTCACGAAAATGACGAACGCGGTCATGTTCAGGACGAGGAACGTATCGACGAACACGCCCATGATCGCCACAAAGCCTTGGTCGGCCGGGTGCTTCACGTTCGCCACAGCGTGAGCGTGAGGCGTGGAACCCATACCGGCTTCGTTGGAGAACAAACCGCGGGCGACGCCGTAGCGGATGGACTCCTTCACAGTGGCGCCGATCAGACCGCCGGTCGCAGCCGCCGGGTTGAACGCGCCTTCAAAGATCATCTTGAACATCGGACCGATCTGACTCAGATGGGTCACGATGATGTAAAGGCCGCCGAGCAGGAACAGACCGGCCATGATCGGGACGACCTTCTCAGTCACGGAAGCGATGCGGCCAAGCCCGCCGAAGAAAATGAACCCGCCAAGGATAGCCACGACGATACCAATGTGAAGCCGACTGATCGACGGGAACGCGTTGTGGATCGCGTCGGCGATCGAGTTGGACTGCACCATGTTGCCGACGCATCCCAGAGCGATGATGATGGCAATGGCGAAGAACCCGGCCAAGAACTTGCTACCAAGCCCCTTGCTGATGTAGTACGCCGGACCGCCGACCACCTGACCGGAAGCGTCCTTGCCCTTGAACGTCTGAGCGAGGACGGCCTCGGCGAAAATCGTGCTCATGCCAAAGAACGCGGCGATCCACATCCAGAAGATAGCTCCCGGACCGCCGGAAGCGATAGCCGTTGCGGCGCCGGCCAAGTTGCCGGTACCGACCTGCGCGGCAATGGCGGTTGCCAAAGCTTGGAACGAGCTCATGCCGTCCTTGCCGGCCCGCTCGCCGAACAGGTTCAGGCCACCGAACGTGTTCTTCCACGCAATGTTGAACCGACGAATCTGGACGAACTTCAGCCGCAGGGTGAAGTACAGTCCAGTGCCGCAAAGAAGCGGAATCAGGCAGTACAGTCCCCAGACGTAGCTGTTAATGTTTGTGACGATTGCCGTTAACCTCTCCATAAACTATCACTCCAGTGTTTGAAAGATTTTTGCAGCACTTTCAACGCTTGCCGAACTCCTCTTTGCTCCTTTCGCACAAGGTGTGAAACTCTTCTCATATAATCTAGCAAAAAATATGAAAAATGTCCACGCCTTTTATGCTTTTTGTCTAACAAATTCGAAAAGCAAAATAAAACGGCTCTCCGCGGCGACAAATTCAGCAGATTGAAGCATTCGGTTTGCGTCACTCAAAGACCGGCGTGCCCGGAAAAACTAGTCTGCCGGGACGCTACTAGCTCTGCCCTCCGCCGTTTGGCCCGAGGGTGTTCTGCAAAAAAGCCCGCTGCGGTCTGAGCGCAACGGGCTTTAAAACACTGCAAAATACTAGTCGTTGAACACCGTCTGCTCGGTCACTTCGGTTTCCAGGGCCTTGATGGCCTTGTCGACCAAATGACGACGAAGCTTCTTTTCCTCTTCCGGGCTCTTGGTTGGGTCTCCCAGGGGGTGAGGGATTGCCACGGTGGGGATCAGACGGTTAGCGCCAACGCTGAGGGAGATCGGGACGATCGTCAGCATGTGGGCGACAGGAACATCGGCGTTTTCCTCAATAGCTTTGACCATCGTTGCACCGCAACGAGTGCAGGTGCCTCAGGTGGAAGTGAGGATAACGGCGTCAACTTTGCCGTGCAGCTTCTGGCCGATTTCCGTGCCGAAGCGCTTGGCGTTAGCCACGCCGGTGCCGTTGCCGACCGTCGCATAGTAGTAACGGTACAGCTTGCCGATCTTGCCTTCTTTTTCCAGATCGCGGAGCACGTCGACAGGAAGGACGCGGTTGGCGTCCTCGTTGGCGTAGGTCCGGTCATAGCCGCCGTGAGCGCTTTCGTAGGCGCCCTTCAGCGTCATGACGCCGTCGATGTCGTACTCGCCGTAGTTCTGGGCGCTGGACGAAGCGATGTGATCCGGGTTCCCGTTCGGCACGATGCCGCCGGAGGTGACCAGAGCGATAGTGGCGTGAGCCATGTCCTTAACAGCCGGACGAGGCGTCACCCGGTCGAACACGGGCATCTTGTACTCGGTCTCGAACTCCTCGCCCTTCAGCTTCTTGACGAGCATCCGAACGGCGCGCTCGGCACCGACTTCCTCGTAGAACTTGTTCTTGCGGATACCGCGCTCGATGTAGCCCTCAGCTGCCGGCGAACCAAGCTTTTCGCCCTTCAGCTGCTTGAGCAGAATCGCAGCCATCGGAGGAACAGCCTTGCCCATGCCGCGGGCGCTGTCGGCGGCCTTGACGATGTAAATGCTCTTCTTGTACAGGTCGACGCCCGGGTTTTCCTCGTACATGGCGCTCACGACGGGGATGCCCAGCTCCTTGGAAACGGCATCGCAGACGGCGCCGCAGGCGGTGCCGTACCGGCCGGCGTTGAAGGCCGGACCGGCCACGAAGGCGTCGGCGCCGAGCTTTTTCACGGTGTCAAGGACAAATTTGGTGTCGGCGGCCATGTTCTCGGCGAAATGGCTGTCGCCGCAGATGATGGTGGCAACGATGTTAGCCTCGCCCTTAAAGGCGGCATTCAGAGCGGCACCAGGGCCGACAAGACCGTCACGAACTTCCGGAGCGATGTCAGCTTTTTCCTCTCCGCCGATGCCAGCGAAGAACTGGTTGATGTAGTGAACTACTTTGTAAGTCATTCATAGTCCTCCTTCACGTCAAAGGTGCTACAGAGTGTATTGTGAGTACTGTTCGCGAATGCCTTTGACGGCCGCTGCAAGCGCCTCAGGATCAAGAACCATCTCCATCATGGAAATGTTCTCTTCCCAAGCTGCGGGGTCGGCTTCGGCCCGAATTTCCTCTTCAAAAATATCGTAAACGGCAAGTCCCAACGGGACGCCGGCCAACGGTCCTGCATAGGTGGGATCCCCGTTCGTCACGGTCTCGGCGTAAATCTCCGCGCCTTCTGCGTCGGAAGAACCGAAAATCACGACGACGTTTTCCGCACCGTACTTCTCAGCAACGTCTTTAACGCGCTGCTGATTCTGCAGGTCCATGGCTCCAGCTGCCGTTCAGACAAAGCACTCGGTGGCTTCAAATACCACTTCGGCTCCGCTGTTTTTGAAGCAGGCTTCCATCGCCGGAGCCGGGACGCCGTCCCGCTCGCCGAGGAAGACCAGCTTCTTTCCAGCCAGCTTTCCCATGTTTAACCCTCCTTGCTAACTAGAGCGTCTCCGCGCCGTTCTTGGTGAAGCCCAGCTCGCAGGTGGCGCCGGTGATAATCTGAAGCTCGCAGAACAGCGAACCGTCCGGACGAACCGTGTCGACGAAGCCGCCGGCCTGGTTGGCCACGGTGCTGATGTCGCCGATGACGTGATCCAGCTTGGGCAGGACGATCGGCTCGTTGGCGTTGCCGGCGGTGACGCAGGCATTGCCGTAAGGCGTCGTATCAGCCAGAGACTGGGATCCGCCGTCGCGGGCCGCGTACTCGTCGGTGACGAGGACGGTCTTCATGCCGGCCTTTTCGGACTTCCAGCAGTTCAGAACCAAGTCGGCGTCCGGGTTGCCGAAGCCTTCTTCGGAGATGACCACCGCGTCGGCGCCGAGCGTCTTGGCCAGTTTGACCGCGTAGCTGGAGCTGCGCTTCTTGTCGGCCAGCGTGACGTTCTCGTTGGTGATGACCACGCCGATGAAGTTCAGGTCTTTGCCGTGATGCTCGTACAGGCTCTTGATGATCGGGTTGTTCAGGTGGACATAGGTGCTGTTCTTGTCGCAGGCGGACACGCAGTTGCCCGAGCAGATGGCGCCGTCCATGACTTCGGTGGCGTTGATCATCGTCGGGATGACCTTCTTCACGTCCACGCCGTAGACGTACGTGTCGTGTAGCAGGCCCTGAGTCTGGAGCATGTAGATGTACGCCACTTTGGGAAGGTTCGGGTACTCAGCCAGCGCCTCGCGGTACGGCTTGGACTCGTAGGTCTCCACTTTGTCGGCGGCGAATCCGGCTTCCTTGATCTTCTGAGCGATGAAGGTAGCAGTCTTCAGCCCGGCAAGGCGGCAGGATTCCTCGCGGCTGTGCAACTCCAAGTTCTCAACCGGGTTAAGGACCATGACGATGTTGCAGGTCTGGGAGAACGGAGTGTAAGGAGCTCCAGGGCCAGTCATGTCGACGATGCCTTCCTGAGGAGCGATCAGCCGGCCGGTCGTCAGAACCGCTGCGCCCTCAAGAACGAGGGTCTTGCCCTCGCCGACGGTGTCCACGTCGCCGATCCAGCCGGGGAACACTTCGTTGGTTCCCTCGATCTTGCAGCGAGGCTCAATCGCGTCCTTGACAGGAGCGATACGGATGCTCTCGCCCGGATGGGCCAGTTCCACATCCACAGAGGCAAGCCGCTCGTCGTCCTTAATGTTGTCGATCAGGGCCTGCTTGCAGATGGTCAGAGTGCCGTTCTTCACAGAGAAGGCATCTCCGAACACTACTTTGTTGATTCTTACCTTGTGGAGTTCAAGTTTCAATGTAACTCCCCCCTTCTGGGATTGGCTCTCCTACGGAAAGCCTGCCGAAGATCTCCTCGGCCGCCGACGCTTCCCAACCAAAAAAGCGCCGGCTTTTATTGTCGAGCCTCCCGTCTCAGACCGGAAGGCGGCGAACAACCTCGCTTATCGGTGAAAACCGCATTTAATAAAGGTTTCCTGCATCAGCTCCCGATCGATGGTCTGGTAGTCGTCCAAGAACCGGGGGAAGCAGTTCTGCGGCGTCACGTGAGGCCGGCCGCAGTTAGCGTACACGTCCAAGGCGTTTTCCAACAGATTCAGCCCGTACTCGTCAAACGCCTCTCCCGACCGCCCCTCCCGGAGAAGCAGCGTGCGGAACGGCTGCTGATACGGACGAAAGTTGCCGTACAGCGGGTGGTTCATCAGGTGCCACCCCTTGTGGAGCAGATCGCGGCCAGCGATCAGCACCTTGTTTGAGCAATCGTTCACAAATTGAAGCCGCACGTTGTCGCCTGCAGGGCACTCAATTTTTGGGTTGTTGGTCACCAAAACGTACTGGATTGCCATCTTGCCTCCATGGAACTTCCGCTTTCCAGGCCAGTTCAAGCCTCGCCTTTACAATTCAGCGTCTCTTCGACCCTGAGTAAAACAAAACGGAAAGGAATTAGAACTGTTTCATGAATTTATATTGTCATTATACCCTATCGGCCCAAAATGACCATAGGGGAAAACAGCAAACCGCCTTATTTTTTGCTATCTTTTTTCATCTTTTTGCCTAAAGAAGGTTGGCGTCAAGACATAAAAAAAGCCGGGGCAATCGCCCCGGCAGCTACAATTACATGATCTTGTTGACGTTCGCCTCGATCTGCTCGATGGTTACCGTGTCGCCGGTCAGGCGAAGGTCTTCAACCTCTTTGCCGTCCTTGAAGAACAGGAACGAAGGAAGGCTCATCACCTTGAGGGCCATGGCGACCCGGCGGTTGCCGGAAATGTTGACCTTGCACAGGTCAACCTTGTCGGCCACTTTCTCGGCCAGCTTCTCGACGCTGGGCATCAGGGCAAGGCAGTGCGTGCACTTGGGGCCCCAGAAATCCATGAACATGGGCTTCTTGGCGCTGTTCGCGATCGCTTCTTCAAACGTATCTTTGGTCAGTTCAACGGCCATCGTGTACCATCTCCTCTAAAAAATGGTCGCCGACAGAAAAGGAACTTCCCGTCAACTTTGGTTATTCTAAGCCATAGAACAATTTTTCGTCAATCGGAGAAAAAACTTACCATTTAAGGCCAGTAACGAAGATGACGAGAATGACCGCAGGCGCGACGAAGCGGACGCAGAACAGCCACAGGTTTTTGTGGGTGAAAACCCGCGTCGTACTATCAAGCTCCGGTAGGATATCTTTCGGGATCAGCCAGCCGACGAACAGCGACGTCAGAGCGGCCATGACAGGCATACCGATGTTGTTGGTGATGAAGTCAATAAAGTCGAGGAATCCCTTGCCGGCGATATCGAAAGCGTGGCTTCCAAGGCCGAGAGCAGACGGCACGCCGAGGACGAACACGAGAATCGTCGCGACGACCGTCGCCTTTTTGCGAGACATCTTCATGGTGTCGATCAAGCAGGCCACCGGCACCTCAAGAAGGGAAATTGACGAGGTGATGGCCGCAAAGAAGAACAGGACGAAGAACAGGGTGCTCCAGATCGCGCCGCCGGGCATCTTGGCGAAGATAGACGGCAGGGTGATGAACGTCAGGCCGGGCCCCGAGTTGACCTCAATGGAGAACGCAAACGCCGCGGGGAAAATAACGAATCCGGCGAGGACGGCCACCAGCGTGTCAATCACGCAGACTTGCGCGACCGCCGACGGCAGGTACTCGTCCTTTTTAACGTAGCTGCCGTAGGTGATCATGATTCCCATACCGAGCGACAGGGAGAAGAACGCCTGCCCGATGGCTGCCAAACAACCCTCAAGGGTCAGTTTGGAGAAGTCGGGCAGCATGTAGAACTCAAGCCCCTTGCTCGCTCCCGGCAGGGTGAGAGAGCGAACGATCATCACGAGAAGGATGACGAACAACGCGGGCATCATGACCTTGCAGACCCGCTCGATGCCGCCCTTGATGCCGCCGAAGACGATGAGCGATGTGAGCAACACGAAGATCACGTGGTACAGCAGAACTTGGTTCGGAGAAGAGATAAACGCGCCGAACAAATCTCCTGAATGGCCGGCCGCCGCTTCTCCCATGAGCCCGGAGAGGGATGAGACGATGTACTTAATCGTCCAGCCGCCGATCACCATGTAGTACGAAAGGATAAACGTCCCGATCAGGGTGACGATGACGCCCATGAAGGTGAACTTGCCGCCCTTGTACTGCCGGAATGCAGAAACACAGCTGAGCTGATAGTGCTTTCCAAACGCCATCTCGGTCAGCATGACGGTAAAGCCGATGACGCACACCACGAAAAGATAGAACAGGATGAACGAGGCACCGCCGTACTTACCAGCTACGTATGGAAATCTCCAAATGTTTCCGAGACCAACAGCTGAACCACCGGCCGCCAGAATAAAACCTATCTTGCTTCCCCATTGTTCGCGTGTTCCTGAGTGTTGAGACATAATATCCTCCCCTTCTGACGAAGTTCCTCTGTTTCCCCTTGAGCAATTCAGCGAGTTTAAATTTTCTGAATATATCCAAGATACAGATATTATACCAGTGGAGTTTTTTCTCTGCAACACTTTTTTACTGCAAAGGTTAGCAGTATTTCGCCTGTTGTCTTCATCTGCAAACGCGATTAGCTTCTCGCGCTGGGCCAATCTTTCCGCAGCCTCAGCCTCGACGCCGAGGCCTGCAAAGGTTTGATGGAATAAGCCGCAACAGAACCGCAAGGTGAATGCCGCTTTCAGTACCCAGCCCCGCGCAAGAAGCATCGAGAAATTTTTAACGCAAAGCCGGCAGGTTTCCCCTGCCGGCCTTTTGATTGAAGGCTATTGAACATTCCATGTTGGAAGCGTCATCGTCTTTAAGTATCAGATAAAGAACGTCGGTCTCGACGAATATTTGAGGTCTGTGCGTCGCGACGAGGCCGAGGAGACGAAGATCCTCTTTGCGGCCCCAATCAGGCGGCAACATAACGGAAGAAGCATAATGCAAAAGCCATCAGTATTGTGCGAAGGCTATCAAACACTTCACGCTTTAGACGGCACAGCTCTTTAACGGTCAGACAATGAACGTCGACCGCGACGAATATTTGAGGCCTGTACGTCACGACGAGGCCGAGAAGTCGGAAGCCGTCCCGCAACATAATTGAGCGGCAAGCCACACGAAGGTTAACGCGAAGGCCGGCAGGATTTCTCCTGCCGGCCTTTTAATTGAAAATTATTTAACCCTCTAGGCTTGAGACGTCGCCGTCTTTAACCATCAGGCGAAGGACGTCGGTGGCGACGAGCATTTGAGAGTCGTACGTCACGACGAGACCGCAGAGGCGAAGGTCGTCCTCGGCGACCTGAAAGCGGCTCGGCAGCCCGGTGAGAAATTTGGGCAGGACCGAGTCCCAAGTACAGCCCAGCGAGCTGTCGAACGAGCCGGTCATGCCGGCGTCGGTCTGATACGCGGTCCCGCCTGGCAGAACTGTCTCGTCAGCAGTTGGAACGTGGGTGTGAGTTCCCACGCAGGCGATGGCGCGGCCGTCCAAGTAGTGGCCCATGGCCTTCTTTTCGGACGTGGCCTCGGCGTGAAAATCGACGAAGACCGGCCAGCCGGCCAACGAATCAAGGGCCTGATCGGCTATACGGAACGGGCAGTCCGTCGGGGGCATGAAGACGCGCCCCTGCAGGTTGAGCACCGCCAGTTTTCGGCCGTCTCCCTTGTCAATCCGGGCGATTCCCGTTCCGGGAACCGTCGGCGGGTAGTTGTGCGGCCGAAGGACTCGCGGCTCTTCATCTAAGAACGCATATATTTCCTTCTGATCCCAAATATGATTGCCCGACGTGATGACGTCCACGCCCAAGCTGAAAAACTCCGCGGCGATTTTAGCGGTCAGCCCGTGACCGCCGGCGGCGTTTTCGCCGTTGACGATGGTGAAGTCGGCGCCGTGGGCGCGGCGCAGGGCCGGCAGGGCGTCAGCCAGCAGGCGCCGCCCCGGCGAGCCGACGACGTCGCCGATGAAGATGACTTTCACGGCCGCCGCCTATTTTGCTAGGTCGGACGCGCGGATTTCCTTGATGACGGTCACCTTGATCTGTCCGGGATACTTGAGCTCGTCTTCGATCTTCCGGGCGATGTCGTAGGCCAGCTTGGCGACCGACGCCTCGTCGAGCACCTGCGGGGCCACCATGATTCGGACCTCGCGCCCAGCCTGAATGGCGTAGGCCTTCTGGACGCCCTTGAATGATTTTGCCAGCGTCTCCAGTTTTTCAAGCCGTTTGACGTAGGCGTCCAAGCTCTCGCGCCGGGCGCCCGGCCGAGCCGCGCTGATCGCGTCCGCCGTGGCGACAATGACGTCGTAAATCGACTTGACTTCCATGTCCTCGTGGTGCGCGCCGATGGCGTTGATAACTTCCGGACACTCGCCATACCGTTTGGCCAAGTCGGCACCGATCAGGGCGTGAGGGCCTTCGATCTTGTGGTCCACCGCCTTGCCGATGTCGTGCAGCAGGCCGGCTCGGCGCGCCATTTCCTCGTCGAGCTCCAGCTCGTTGGCGATCATGCCGGACAGGTAGGCCACTTCCAAGCTGTGCTGCAGGGCGTTCTGCCCGTAACTGAACCGATAGCGCAGCTGACCGACTAAATGGACGAGTTCGCTGTGCATCTGCTTGATTCCAAGGTCGAGCACGGCCTGCTCTCCCGCTTCGACGACCGATTCTTCGACGTCCTGTTCGGCCTTGGCGACCAGCTCTTCGATCCGGGCCGGGTGGATTCTCCCGTCAACCACAAGGCGCTCCAAGGCTCGGCGGGCAATTTCACGCCGGATTGGGTCAAAACAGCTGAGGGTGACGGCTTCAGGGGTGTCATCAACGATCAGATCTACGCCTGTGACGGTCTCGAAAGCCCGAATGTTGCGGCCTTCCCGGCCGATAATACGGCCTTTCATCTCGTCGGACGGCAGAGGAACCACGCTGACGGCCACATCGGACGACTGCTCGACGGCGCAGCGCTGAACGGCACTGACGACGATTTCTCTGGCGCGGCGTGCCGCTTCTCTCTGGTACTGCTCTTCCAGTTCCTTCAGCTTGAGACCGATGTCCCGCTGGGCCGACTCTTCCACTTGACGGAGCAGGATTTCCCGCGCGGCGTCCTGGCTGAGGGCGGCGACTTCCTCGAGTTTGGCGCTCTGCTGCTGCTTGAGCTCTTCGGCTTCGGCGAGTTTCTTGTCCAAGTTGTCCAGCCGATTTTTTACTTCTTCTTCCCTTCGGGTGATTTTGTCCAGTTTCTTGTCCAGGTTCTCTTCCTTCTGTTCCAGACGACGCTCCGTCCGGTCAACTTCAAGACGCCGCTCTTTCGCCTCTTTCTCCGCCGCTTGGCGAAGCGAGTACGCCTCGTCCCGGGCGCGGGTCAGCACAGACTGTCTTTCCCTATCCGCATCGAGCCGAGCGTCTTTGACGATCTTTTCCGACTGGGCCTTGGCCTCTTCCATTTGAGCTTTACCGGCGACCTTGACCGCAGTCTTCGACGCAAAGTAGCCGACGGCCCCGCCTGCAATCAGGCCGACGACGGCAAAAAGGATTACTGAAACTGCTGAACTCATTAAAATACCTCTTTTCCATAAATTAAGTTGTTCGTCTCTTCTGTTTAGTTTATTTATCAGAAGAAGAGAAGTAAGCCTGCGCCGGGCAAGCAAGGCGCAGGCTCGGGAATTATCTTAACAGATCTGGTGTATTTTAGCCTTTTTTGCACCAATCGACAACAGAAAAGACCGCGGGATGGGAGCGTTTTCTCGCGTCCCCATCCGGCGGCCTTTTTATTCCTCTTCGTTTTTCTCCCGCAAAGCCGCGCAAATCGCGCCTTTGGCGTCAGTTCCGCTGAACCCGCGGCGAATCAGCCGACCGAAAACTTTTTCCGGCGACAGATTTCTCCCCAGCCAATTAACGGCCAGGGCGCACGCCCGCGCCCGGTCGTCGACGCCCTCTTGTTCCATGGCGTTGGCAACGGTTTCCCGGCGGACGCCCCGAGAGGCCAGTTCGTCAAAAAGGCGGCGCCGTCCCCAGTCCTGCTTGGCCTGAACGAACGCCCGAGCGTAAAAGTCGTCGTCGATTAGCCCGCAGGCTTGGCCTTGCGCGATGAGCTGTTCGGACGTTTGGGGAGGACAGCCCCGCTCGGCAATCCGCCGGCGAATTTCCTTTTCCGTGCGAGGGACGGAGGTCAGGCGAAAGAAGACCGCCGTCCAGTTCGTTTCGTCCGCTTTTTTCCCGCTTTCCTTCGGTCTGCTCGTCGTTCTCATGTTACGCAGTCTCGGCGAGCTCAAGCAGCGTTCCATACCGACGGCGCACCTGCTCCATCAGGCCGTCCGGGACGGTTCCGGCTTGGACCATTTTTCTGGCTGTCTTTTGCGCGTCTTCCATGAGCTGAACGTCCCTCACGAGGTCGGCCACCCGAAAGTCGGTGATCCCGTGCTGGCGGACGCCGCAAAACTCGCCGGGGCCGCGCAGCGACATGTCCAAGTCGGCGATGGTGAACCCATCGTCGGTCCGGCAGAACGCCCGAAGCCGTTCGGCCGACGGGCCACCGGCGTGAGACAGCAGGAAGCACCAGCTCTGACGGTCGCCCCGGCCGACGCGGCCGCGAAGCTGATGAAGCTGGGACAGACCAAACCGTTCGGCGTCCTCGATGACCATCACTGTGGCATTCGGCACGTCGACCCCCACTTCGATGACCGTCGTGGCGGCCAAAAGCGTCAGCCGGCCGGCGGAAAAGTCTTCCATGACGGCCGTTTTTTCGTCCGAGGTCATGCGGCCGTGGAGCATGCCGGTACGTTCGGCGCCAAATCGCGCTTTCAGCTCGGCGAATCGGGCCTCAAGAGCCGCGACCGGCAGCTCTTCGCTCTCCTCGATGATCGGACAGATCCAGTAAACCTGCCGGCCGCCGTCCATCTGCTCTTCGAGCCAGTTCAGCAGGTCGGGCCTCTTGCTCTCGCTCACCCAGCTGGTCCGAATGGGAAGGCGTCCGGCCGGTTTGTGGCGAAGCGTCGACAGGGACAGATCGCCGTAGATCGAAAGCGCCAGCGTTCGGGGAATCGGCGTGGCTGTCATGACAAGCCGGTGCGGCTGACCGCCCGACCGGGCCGACAGGGTGCGCCGCTGCAACACACCGAACCGATGCTGTTCGTCGATGACGACCACGCCCAAGTCGGCGAAGTCGACGCCTTCCTGAACGAGCGCGTGAGTGCCGATCGCCAAGTCGATCGTCCCATCGGCCAGTCCGGTCAGGATCTCTTCTTTTTCGGACTGTTTGAGCCCGCCGGCCAGCAGGGCAGTTTTGACCCCGAGGGGATCAAGCCAGCGGCGCACGGTCATCCAGTGCTGGAAGGCCAGAACCTGCGTCGGCGCCATGAGGACGGCCTGTTTCCCAGACTCGACGGCCCGAAGCATGGCAAGAAGTGCCACGGCGGTTTTGCCCGAACCGACGTCGCCTTGAAGGAGCCTGTTCATCCCCGCCGGGTTCATCAGGTCCTCGTCAATTTCTGCGGTCGCCCGGCGCTGGTCATCGGTCAGGCTGAAGCCGAGGCGGTCGAGAAACGCCTGACGGAGCGGACGAGCCAGCCCGTCCAGCCGAGGGGCTCTTGCTTCTTTGTCGCTTCCGGCCCGGCGGAGCGCCAAGCCGATCTGAAGCCACAAGAACTCCTCAAACGCCAGCCTCGTTCGGGCGGCCAGCCACCCGGAGCGGGACGTCGGCCGGTGCATTTGGAGCACGGCGGTCTTGGCGTCCGGCCAGCCGCGCTCGCTGATCAAGCTTTCCGGCAGGGTTTCGGTCAGCTGGGAGACGCCAAAATCGACGGCTCGTGACACCAGTTCGCGAAGCCACCGGTCGGGGAGCTGAGCCGTTCCGGGGTAAATCGGCAGAATGGTCCCGATGATCGTCGGCTCCTGCCCTCCGCGGAGAACTTCAAGCTCCGGGTTAATCAGCTCCACCCGGTTTCCGCGCCGATTGACCTTCCCCCACAGGGCGAGTTCGGTCCCGGCTTGAAGCGCCCGCTCAAGCCCCGGACGGCCGAACCAGAGCGCGCCGGCGACCGATTGGCCGTCGCTCAGGCTGGCCCGAAGCATTGACACGCCCTTTTTGGGCGAGCGAAGCCGTGACCAGGACAGGACGACGGCCCGGAAAGCCCCCTGCGCGTCGTGAACTGCTGACGCTAAGGGGACGAGAGTGCGCCGGTCCTCGTACCGCCGCGGGAAAAAATAAAGCAGGTCTTCGATCGAAAAAAGCCCCAGACGGCCAAGGGCGTCCGCTCGAGCGGAACCGACGCCCTTTAAATCCGTCAGGGGACTTCGTAAGCTCAGTTCTTGCAGCTTGGATTTCACAAAGAGACACTCTGCTCGGAGAGCAGACGGGAGAAGCTCTCAACGAGCGCCCGACAGTCCGAAAGCAGCTCGTCACGCCGGTTGGTCAGCACGCGAACCTGCTCGGCGAGCCTTGCGGCCTGCTCCTGAGACTGGCCGATGATCTGCTGCGCCTTGGCTCTGGCGTCGGCGACGATTTGCTCGGACTGGGGGGCTGGCGAGCTGACCGGCCGAGGGGCCGACAGGGCTTCCTTCAGCGACCGCTTCAGGTCTTCCAGTTCAGCGGCTGCGCTGCTGCCGGACAGCTGGTCTTCCAGCTCGGCGTTGCGCCGCTGGGCTTCGGCGAGAAGCTCGGCGTACGCCTGAAGCGAGTCGGCGACACGGTCGAGAAAATCGTCCACTTGGTCTCGGTTGTATCCGCTGATGGAACGGCCAAAGACGACGCTGGCCGCCTCATTAGCCTTCATCAGCTCAACGGGCTGCATAGACGGCTCCGTCGATGTCAGGCACCCACTCTTCTACGACGCCCTGAGCAGAACAGAAGAGGAACGTAGCCGAGCTGATCCGGAACACGCCGTACTGCCATTTGCGGGCCTGATCTACCAGCTCGTCAAGGACACCCTGCGCGGCAATCGGCTCGGCGCCGTGGAAGTCAACCAGCACAATCTGGCCGGAGCGAATCGCTTCCAGCAGGTTGTCGGCCATCGCCGCCACGTTGTCACCCCGCACCAAAATAACCGGGACGCTTTCGCTCTCCACTTTGTTCTGCGGCGCTTTGTTTTCGCCTTCGTAGGGCGGAAGGTCTTTCGTCAGCCGCCGGCGTTCCTGCCCGGCAGCTCCTTCCTCCTGCTGCTGCCATTGCCGGCGCTTCTGTGCCCGGTACGACTGGGACCCGGCGTTCTCACCGTTCATTCCGAAAAGCTCTTTAATCTTCTCCAGCATCGTTTTTCCTCCTCAATACCTTCGCTCCCGCCGGTCAGCGGGCTCCGAAAATTGCCGTCCCGACGCGAACCATGGTACTGCCTTCTTCTATAGCAAGCTCGTAATCTCCCGACATTCCCATGGACAGCACGGGAAGCGAAAGCCCGGTACGTTTCCGAAGGCCCTCCGCGCAGTCTCGAAGAGCGGCAAATGACCGCCGAATCTGGTCTTTGTCGTCGGTCAGAGGGCCGACGGTCATCAGTCCCTGCCAGTCGAGCCGGCCGCACTGAACCAGCGCGTCAGCGATGATCGGCGCGTCGGCGAGCGCGCAGCCGCTTTTCGACTCCTCAAGCGACGTGTTCACCTCAAGGAGAACCGGACGCCTGACGCCCAATTCGGCCGCGATATCCTGCAGCCGTTGGGCCAGCTTGACGCTGTCGACGCTTTGGATAGAGTGGAACAGCTCCAGCGCCTTGCGCGCCTTATTCCGCTGGAGCTGGCCTATCAGGTGCCACTTGACCGGCGGCAGGCCGGCAGGCCACGCGGGGATCTTTTCCATTCCCTCCTGAACCCTGTTCTCGCCCAAGTCGGTGATCAACCCAGTCTGAACAGCTCGAATGATCATATCAAGAGGCTTCGTCTTTGACACGGCAACCAGCGTGACGTCGCCCCGCTTCCTGCCGCTGCGGGCCGCTGCCTGAGAAATCCTATCGAGCACTTCGCCGATTCGTTCCTCAAACGTCACCATACTTCGACTCTCCTCTCCTCCGCTGACGCGCCGTCCAAGACCAGCGGGTTCCCCAGCTGAAGGCCGCCGGAGATGAAAAAGCGCCCGTCGCCCAAGGGCCAGCCGGTCACTTGGATGAAGACAATTCTGTTCCCGTTCACCTCGTAAACGCCCCAATGCCCTTGGCGCATGACGACGGACGATTCGGGGACGAGATATCCAGAGGTCTCGCCGGCGCATATGAGCAGACGAAGCCGCCGGCTCCGAGTCATCCACAGCGGAAACATTGGCAGCTCCACCGCCACTTTAGCCATCAGGTCGCTCACCGGCAGGACGACCCGAACGTCTGCCTGCCAACGGGATCCGTTCGGCTCAAAACGTATCGTTACCTTTGATTTTTTCAGCGCGGCGCTCATGAAGTCGGTCATCTGGACGTAAAAAAGCGCCCGAGGCCGTTGAGGCAGCGGGAGCAGTTTTCCGACGATGCTTCCCGCGGCGACCTCGCTGAAATTTTCAACCTGCTTAGGCTCAGGCACTTCGGGAAACGCCGCGGTGCCCGGCCACAGGTTCTGGTAGCTCCAGTTCCCTTCCATGCCGTCAGTCCACGGGAGAAAGAACCCTCTGCCGGGGGATTTAAGGTTAAACGTTTGGCCTCCGGACAGCAGGGTCGCTACGACTTCTCCAGCGACGACTGCCGCGCCGACTCCCCCGCTGGTCAACTGAACAGCCCCGTCGCGGGGTGACTTCAGAAGCTGCTCCTGCCACAAAAGCAGCGCGTCAACCGACTGCTGCTGTTCGTACACCCACGGCTGAGGAAAGGTCACCGGCGGCAGCTGAACGTCCTGCGTCGCCCGAAGCCAACCCCAGTACGCCCACGCGGCGCAGCCAAAAACGAAGCTGACAGCGACAAGACGGCATACTTTTCTCAGCCTGCCGGGACGGCCTTCCTCTTCATGCGTTTCGGTTCGCCGCTCCACTGGCACTCCCCCTTACTCGTGCTATTTTATCATTCTTTCTTCCTATTCGTCTTTTTGTCGGTCATTCCTTCGTTCTGACGTTTTTTCGTCGATTTCTGCTTCGCTTTTGGCCGACAGAGGACACGCAAAAAACTACTCAAAACTAATTTTTAGCGAGTGATTTTTATTATTTTTTGCTTTTACTCTTGCCATCACTGTCAAAATGGAGTATAAACGTGAAATCTTGCAGAACATCTGAAGGAGTTGATCGTATGGGCGCAACATCTACACCGATGGAAATTTTCAACGCTCACGTTTTTGACTTGGACAAGATGAAAAACTACATGCCCCAAGAGGCGTTCAAGAAGCTGGTCAACGCCATTGAAGGCGGGACACAGCTTGACGACGACGTGGCTGAGGCTGCCGCCTGCGCCATGCGCGAGTGGGCTCTCAGCATGGGCGCTACCCATTATACTCACTGGTTCCAGCCCCGCACGGAGGCGACGGCTGAAAAACACATGGCGTTCCTCTCGTATGACGACGACGCCAAGCCGTTTTACTCGTTCTCAGGCAAACAGCTCATCAGCAGCGAACCGGACGCGTCGTCGTTCCCGTCCGGCGGCATGCGCTCCACCTTTGAGGCCCGCGGCTACTGCGCGTGGGATCCGTCGAGCCCGGCGTTCCTCCTGATGAGCCACAAGGGCGGCACGCTCTGCATTCCTTCCGTTTTCATCTCCTACGACGGCACGCCGCTGGACATGAAGACCCCGCTGATAAAAAGCATCGACGCAGTGACGAACCAAGCGCTCCGGCTGCTTAAGATGTTCGGCAACCGGTCGGTCAAGTCCGTGCAGGTCACGGTGGGCGCCGAACAGGAGTACTTCCTGCTGGACGCCGATACCGCCGCCCGCCGGCCTGACCTGACGATCTGCAGCCGGGCCCTGATCGGCCAGCCGTCCCCGAAGGCGCAGAACGTGGAAGCTCACTACTTCGGTTCGATTCACCCGCGTATTCTTTCCTTTATGGAAGACGTGGAGCGGGACATGTACCGGCTCGGAACGGTCATCATGACCCGCCACAACGAGGCGGCGCCCTGCCAGTTTGAGTTTGCGCCCCTGCCGTCGGAAGCCAACCGAGGCTGCGACCAGAACCACATGCTGATGGAAGCGATGCGCCGAATGGCCCGGCGGCACGGCCTGAAGCTCATCTTCCACGAGAAGCCGTTCAACGGCACCAACGGGAGCGGCAAGCACCTGAACTTCTCGCTGAGGGACAGCGAAGGGCGCAACCTGCTCAAGCCGTCGTCCAATCGGGCGCGGAATATTCAGTTCCTCACCTTCCTTTCCGCGTTCCTGATCGGCATGGCTCGGAACGGAAGCCTTCTGCGGGCGTCCATCGCCTCGGCAGGCAACATGCACCGGCTCGGCGGACACGAAGCGCCTCCGGCGATCATGACCGCCTACTTGGGGTCGTTCTTGACCGACGTGCTGAACCGAATCGCCTCCGGCGGCGACGACCTGCAGGAGTCCGAGGCCGATCATCTGCTCGACTTGGGGCTCACCCGTCTTCCTCAGCTGGCCGGCGACTCGACCGACCGCAACAGGACGTCCCCTGTGGCCTTCACGGGAAACAAGTGGGAGTTCCGCGGCGTCGGTGCCCCTCAGGCCCTCGCCGGGCCTCTGACCGCCTGCTTGGCCCTGTGGGCCGAAGGGCTCGACGCGATGGCGACGGTCATCAGCAATCGGATGTCCGACGGCGCCACCGTTCAGGAAGCCGCCCTTTCGGCGATCCGCTTGGCTGCCGACGAAAGCGAAGCCTGCCGATTTGACGGCAACGGCTACGCCGCCGACTGGCCGGAGAAAGCCCGTCAGCGCGGCCTGCCGGTGAAAGAGACCACCATCGAGGCGCTTGACTCGTACTTGGAGCCAGCCAACTTGGCGCTGCTGTCCAAGCTCGGAATCATGGACGAGCGGGAAGTCCGGGCCTACCACGCCATTCGGGTTGAACAGTACGTTCAGTCTCTCACCGTGGAGGTTTCCGTGCTGATCACCATGATGAGGGAAGGCGTCCTGCCGGCAGTGGCCCGCCAGATATCGCTTCTCCAGTCAGCGCGGCCCGGCGTGTCCGCCGCGCCCAAGCGGGTGCAGGCCAAGTGGGACGACGAGAGCGAAAAGCTCGCGGCCTGCTGGGCGGATATCGCCGAGCAGACCGACGCCCTCGAGGCCCTGAAGGCTCGGCTCCCAGGCCTGCCAGCCCTCGAAGCGGCGGACGTCCTGACCGACCAAGCCCTTCCTATTATGGAAGAACTCCGCCGGCTGGCCAACTTCGCCGAGTCGCGGGTCAGCGCCGACCTGTGGCCCTACCCGACGACGAGAGAACTTTTCTCCGCAACGGCGACGACGCCCCAGCAAGCCAGACAGTAAACCGACGACGGCACGCCTCCCAGGAGGCGTGCCGTTTTTGCCGCTCTGACAGGCGAATATGTTATAATAATAACAAGCATTTTCGGGACGGCTTACGCGCTGCGAGGGACGCGGGTAAGCCGACCCGTCATCTTTTGTAAAGGAGAGGATTCGCATGGGCATGAAAGTTCCTGGGTTTGCCACACAATCTATCCACGCTGGGGCAGAGAAAAACGGTTTCGGCTCGCTGGCCGTTCCAATTTACGAGACGTCCACGTTCATTTTCGACTCGGCCGAGCAGGGCGGACGCCGTTTTGCTCTGGAAGAAGAAGGCTTCATCTACACCCGACTGGGCAACCCGACAACGGCCACCCTGGAACGGCGCGTTGCCGCTCTTGAGGGCGGCGACGAGGCCATCGCCACATCGAGCGGCATGGGCGCCATCGCGTCGGTCTTCTGGGCGCTGCTCAAAGCCGGCGATCACGTGGTCACCGACTCGTGCCTTTACGGCTGCACCTTCGCCCTTCTGGAACACTCTCTGACGCGCTTTGGCGTTGAAGTGTCGTTCGTCGACACGGCGAACTTGGAAGAAGTCCGCGCCGCCATGAAGCCCAACACCCGCATGGTGTACCTTGAGACGCCGGCGAACCCGAACCTGAAGATCGTCGACATCGCCGCCGTCTCGAAGATCGCCCACAGCCATGAGAACGTCGTCCTTGTGGTAGACAACACGTTCGCCACGCCGTACCTTCAGCGGCCGCTGGAGCTTGGAGCCGACGTGGTCGTCCACTCGGCGACCAAGTACCTGAACGGCCACGGCGACGTCATCGCCGGGCTCGTCGTCACCAACAAAGAACTGGCCTCCCCGATCCGCTGGGTCGGATTGAAAGACTGCACCGGCGCCGTGCTGGGACCGCAGGAAGCCTTCCTCATTATCCGCGGGCTGAAGACCCTGCCGATCCGCATGGAGCGCCACTGCGCCAACGCCAAATTGGTGGCCGAGTTCTTGGACAAGCACCCGAAGGTCGCCAAGGTCTACTACCCCGGCTTGGCGTCCCACGAGGGCCACGACATCGCAGCTAAGGAGATGAAGGACTTCGGCGCCATGATCTCCTTTGAACTGAAGGGCGGCGTCGAAGAAGGCCGCACCCTGATGAACAGCGTTAAGGTCTGCTCGCTGGCCGTCTCGCTGGGCGACACGGAGACGCTGATTCAGCACCCCGCCTCGATGACCCACTCTCCCTACTCGCCGGAAGAGCGGCACGCCGCTGGGATCACCGACGGCCTCGTCCGTCTGTCGGTTGGCCTTGAGGACCCTGAGGACATCATCGCCGACTTGGACGCCGCGTTGGCAAAAATTTAAGACCTGATAAAAAAGCTGGCCCTAAGCTTAGGGCCAGCTTTTTGTGTTTGCCGACGGAACAGGCAAGATAACAAAAAATCAGATGAGTCATAAATACCGCTTTCCTTGCGAAAGATTTCATTTATAATGAAACATCGGCAGCAAGAAATGTTCAGCCGTTTAAGACTGTCAACAAAAGCCTATGAGGAGGTTGTTTGTCGAATGTCGAGAGTTGCCATCAAGGGTTCCGCCTACTGCTTGGAGCACGTTCCTGGGCTGGGGTTCCACTACGGGAACACGCCGTACACCGCCGGCGAAGGAGAGAAAGAGTATCTCGCCGCTCTGCCGAAGCACCTGCAGACCTACGAGGAAGCGAAGGACTACGCTCCCAACCAAGTCTACATCGGCGCCATGCCCATCGACGCGCTGGAGTCCCAGCCGAAGCCGATGTACGAGAACCGCATTGCCAACGCGCCCCGCTTCGGCCGCTACGGCGAAATCATGCCTGAGGACGAGTTCCTTGGGCTGATGGATATCTGCGACGTGTTTGACCTGGTCTGGCTCGAGAAGGGCTATGCCGCCGAGGTCAAGACCAAGCTGGAGGCCCATGAGCTGATCACCGACGCCATGGTGGCCCGCCTTGAAGCCGGTCACGACGCCGAAGAAATCGCCAAGGAGACGTCTGAGCACTCCGCCCTGCCACTCTATCTGGGCGACCGGGTTGTGGGCTGCGTCCGTTCCGGCCACAGCGTCGACGAGAACCTGTTTCCCCACGTGCTGATGGAGAACATCGCCAGCAAGGCCGGCAGCGTTCTGACCCTGCTCCACCTGCTCAAGAACACCGGAATGAAGCCCGAGGACGTGGACTTCCTCATCGAGTGCTCCGAAGAGGCTGCAGGCGACGCCTGCCAGCGCGGCGGCGGCAACTTCGCCAAGGCCATCGCCGAGATCGCCGGCTGCCCGAACGCTTCCGGCTGCGATATCCGCGGGTTCTGCGCCGGCCCGGTCAACGCCATGATCGCCGCCGCTTCCCAGGTGGCTGCTGGCACGCGCAAAAACGTGATCGTCATCGCCGGCGGCGCCATCCCGAAGCTCTACATGAACAGCCGCGACCACGTCAAAAAGGGCATGCCCGCCCTTGAGGACTGCCTTGGCTCGTTCGCCGTCCTTCTGACCCCGCCGGACGGCCACAGCGCGGAAATGCGCCTTGACTGCCTCGGCAAGCACACCGTCGGCGCCGGCGCCGCTCCTCAGGCCATCACTCAGGTTCTGACCTGGGATCCGCTTCAGAAAGCCGGCCTGACCTACAACGACGTCGACAAGTTCGGCGCTGAGCTTCACATTCCTGAAATCACCGAGCCGGCCGGCGCCGGCAACGTGCCGCTGGCCAACATCAAGATGATCGCCGCTCTGGCCGTCATGAAGAAGGCCGTCGAGAAGAAGGATATGATGAACTTCGTCAAGGAAAAGGGCCTGCCGGGCTTCGCCCACACGCAGGGCCATATCCCCGCCGGCGCCCCCTTCATCGGACAGGCCGCCGACATGATCACCGAGGGCAAGATCAACCGGGCGATGATCATCGGCAAGGGATCTCTGTTCCTCGCCCGTCTGACCAACCTAGCCGACGGCGCGTCGTTCATCATCGAAAAGCCGGCAGCCGCTGAAACCGCCGTTTCTAAGGACGATATCAAGAGCACCCTGCTGGAGGCTCTGAGCGAGCTGGCCACCTCCCTCACGAAGTAAGGAGGTCACGACGAATGTCTGACGTTCGCAAACTCATCGGCGAGGCTCTCGCCGAAGTCATCGAATCGGCCAAAAGCGGCGGCCCCTGCGTTAAAGTAGGCCTTCAGGCCTGCGGCAGCGAGCACGGCCCGATGGAAACCGTTCGGGCGGCCAAATTGGCGATGGAACAGAACCGGGGGCTGAAAGTCGTCATGATCGGCCCCAAGAAGGTCGAAGGGTACGACGACCTCGAGTGGATCGAAACTCCCGACACGGAAGTTGACCTTGAAAAGGCCATGGACGACGCGATGGGCTCGGGCCGCGTGGCTGGAATCGTGGCCATGCACCACCCGTTCCCCATGGGCGTCACCACCATCGGCCGGGTTTTCACCCCCGCATTGGGCCGGGATATGATCGTCGCTTCGACGACCGGCACCAGCGCCATCAACCGGGTCGAGGCCATGATCCGCAACACCGTTCTGGGCATTGCAGTCGCCAAGTCGATCGGCAAGACGAACCCCACAGTCGGCATTTTAAACGTCGAAGGCGCCCAGCTGGTCTTCAAGGCCCTCAAAAAGCTTCAGGAAGCCGGCTACCCCATCACCTTCGGCGAAAGCAAGCGGGCTGACGGCGGCTCGGTTCTCCGGGGCAACGACATCCTTCAGGGCGTTGTCGACATCTGCGTCTGCGACACTCTGACCGGCAACGTGCTGATGAAGATGTTCTCGTCGTTCTCCACCGGCGGTTCCTTCGAGGCCACTGGCTGGGGCTACGGCCCGTCGGCCGGCGAGGGCTGGAAGCACGTGGTCAACATCATCTCCCGCGCCAGCGGCGCGCCGGTCATCGCCAACGCGCTGGCCTACTGCGGCGCCGCCGCTTCCGGCAAGCTGCCCGAGCTGGTCGCCCAGGAAATGGCCGCCGCGAAGAACGCCGGTTTGGACGACGTGATCGCCTCCTTCCTTCCCAAGCCTCAGGCCGCCGCGGAGGAAATCAAGGCGCCTGCCGCCGAACCCACCGACGAGGAGATTCACGGCGTCGACGTGCTGGCTATTGAGGACGCGGTGCGCGAGCTCTGGAAAAACGGCATCTACGCCGAAAGCTCCATGGGCTGCACCGGCCCGGTCGTCAAGCTGAACAAGAAAAACGAGGAGAAGGCCAAGGAAATCCTCAAGGCCGCCTCTTTCATCTAGTCTGAACGAACAAAAAAGAGGCCGGACGGCAAAAGCCGTCCGGCCTCTTTTTAATGAACAAAAACGTGGACGCAAGGGGAGAAACAAAGGCATCAAAACAAAAAAACGCGGGTTCTTTTCGGACATCCGAAAAGAACCCGCCGATAGTTCAGCTTCTTGGGCTCACGCGGAGCTTAGAGCTTCACCACATTCGCGGCCTGAGGACCCTTCTCGCCCTCAACCACGTCGAACTCAACCGAGTCGTTCTCGTCCAGGGACTTGTAGCCGGTCATATTGATCGCGCTGAAGTGAACGAAAACGTCCTTACCCTCTTCAGTGGTGATGAAGCCGTAGCCTTTCGTTGCATTGAACCACTTGACAGTGCCTTTCATTACGCGTGTGCCTCCAAAAAATAAATATTGCCTCTCGCGGTGCAAGAAGCTGTGACTTGCGTCACTGGAAGAATTATCCTTTATTTACCCTTAAAAGTCAATCTTGGATTTATTTTTATGCAAAACGAGCGAACCGATTGGTTCGCTCGTCGTCTGGCGGTCCCCGGCGAGGACTACACTCCAAGGTGAACATATCCTTTTTCCTGATACGGCAAAATCTGATTAAAGCCGCACTCTTCCGCAGCCCGGCAGATGGCCCTCAGCAATCCTGAGTCAGCGGCGACGTCAACAGCCCGGCCTCGTAAATGCCGGCTGCGGGGAACGCCGCCCACGGCCCTGTTGTGGCTGGGACACCGAGTTCCGCTCGTGATGCGCAGGGGGCCGACGCGCTCCCACAGCTTTTTTACCGCCGCGTCCAGCTCCGGCGCCGTCAGGTCGAGCCCGCAGCACGGGCAGGCGGGCGATACGGCCAGTGCCGCGCTTTTCGACATGCCGTCAGAAATTACCAGAGTCATCGTTGTTCCTCCTTTTTCCTCCCGTCGTCGGGAACTCCGCCGCTCTCGAGCAGCCGCCCCATCAGGACGAAAATCATCGCTAGAATCTGACGCTCTCTTACTCCCACCTGCCGTCACCTCCCCTTCTCAGAGAGGCTATCGCCCTCTGAAGCTCGTTAATGGCCTCGGTCAGCGTTTCCAGTTTCCGTTCCGTGCGCACTAAAAGCCACGCCGCCACGGCGACTGCAAAGCCGTTTTGAAGCCATCCGGTCATCGACTCGTCCACATCGCGCCTCCTTTCTCTTCAACTCCTGCCTTACGCCAGCAGGTCCGTGACGTTCCGGGCGATCACTTCCGCCTTCAGCAAGCCGGAAGGCCCTTGAACGAACGCCGCCTTCTGAGCCACGACAGTTTCCATTGCCGTTCTGACGGCCGCCTTGTCCAGCCCCGACTTAGGGGACGGCAGCGTGATGGTCATCTGGCTCTCGTCAGGCCGGCTGAACGCCAGCCGCAGTGACTTCGTCTCCATACGTTTCACCTCCTTTCGTCATCTCTCACTCGCACCTCGCCTACTCAATCACCGACGTGTCATGCCGGATCAGGCTCACGACTTCCGGCTCGATCAGAGCGCCCAGAGCGGAACCGATCGCTGACAGAGAGTCAGCGGTCGCGTTTCCAGCAATACCGTTGACAGACGACGTGCGGTACTTGGGCTGCCCCGAAGGAGTCGTCCCAGCAGCAGTCTGCAGCTGGAGCACGCTCTTGCGGAATACCTGAGTTGCCATGTTTTCACCTCCTCGTTTTATGATGACAGCATGTTATCATTTGCCGATTTACTTGTCAATATGGCCGAAAAAATAAATACTTTAAGTAATTTGGGCGCGTAAAAAAAGAGCTCACCCGAAGGCCGTCAGGCATTGGGAGAGCTCTTTATAATTGGGTCTATTTCGACTGGCCCGCAGCAGCGCTGAGACGGCGGTTCACCGCACAGCCAAGCAGGGACAGGACGACGCATTTCACCGAGTCCATCGGAAGGAAGATCAGGCAGCCGGCTGTTAAAGCCTTCGCGAACGGCATGGCCACGCCGTTGACATGGTTCATGACAAACCAGAGCCAAGGCACGCCGCAGATGTAAAGGACCGCGAGCCCTGCAAAGCTCGCCAGCAGGCAGCGCACGAAGCTGCGGCTCCCGCCTGCCAGAAGGCCGATCGTGAACGCGCAGGCGATGAAGCCTAAGATAAACCCGAAGGTGGGATGGGCGAAACTCCCCGGGCCGCCGCCGAAGCTGAAGACAGGAGCCCCAGCTAGGCCGACCAGCGCGTAAACAACAATAGCCAGAGCGCCGTCGCGGGCCCCCAGCATCAGGCCGGCAAGCCCAACGAAAAAGAACTGCAGCGTGAACGGAACAGGCCCCAACGGAACGACGATCCGTCCGCCGACCGCGCACAGCGCCGCAAAAAGAGCAATTAGCACCATTGAACGAGCTTTCAACCGCATCGCTCCCTTTTTTAAGATAGACCCATTATGCCGACGCGGCCGCTTTATGTCAACTATTATTATAGTTTAAGTTTACAATTTATTAATTTTGGCGAGATAAAAGGCCTGCCGCCCAGAAGGGCGGCAGGCTGTGTATCAGTCTTTTTCCCGCTCGTCTTCCGTCCGACAGGCGGACAGAAGGCGTTTTTTGACCGAGCTCCATCGGCACGTGGACGGCTTTTCCGAGTCCACGCCGGTCATCGGCAGGGGCGACAGGCCGCGGCGGCTCCACTCTTCCTGAAGGGTCCGAATGAAAACCCCCGGGCCGGGAACGGCCCGGCACCCGCGAACCGACCGGCTGATCGCCTCCGGGTCGGAAATGACGCCGCCCAGATAGCCGATGCAGGTTTTCGTCACCCCGCAGGTCGGGCTGCCCTCGACGCCGACGACGCCCAGCACGGTGACACCGTTTTTTATGTCGTCCTCCAGTTGATCCAAAACCGGTTCCAACAGGGCACGGCAGTGTCGCCTGTAGGCCGGCGTGTCGTACTGGTCGCGCGTCTGCCCCCACCGGCGGCGTCCGGCAAAGGTCGTCTCCGGACAGGGCAGCTGAACGATCCCCCAGCCTTCTTTAATGAGCGGGAGGACCAACTCTTTCAGCGCGCCCGAATAGGATCCGTACCCGTCGACTTTGGCGCAGACGTTGAGAAGGCAGTGAGCCAGCACGACGTAGCCGGTTCGCTCGGGAAGCCCGGCCTTTTTCATCGCAGTTCCTCCGATTAGAACGCCTTGCGCGCCTCGAGGATTTCCTTCCACGCCTGAGCGGCCGCGTCGTCAAGAGCCTGCTTGATGGGCTTGTTCTCCAGCAGGATGGCGTCGAGAGCCTTGGACATATTGTCGTGGATGGCGTAGCCGTTGACGATCCGAGGATCGATGAAGCCGTTCTCAAACGCCGGCAGGGCGGCCAGCTTGCCCGGGTCTTCCTTCTCGGCGAAAGCCTTGAACTTGTCGCTCTTGAGGATCTGCCAGCTCAGCGGCAAATAGCCGGAACGGGTTCCCCACTCCCACTGATTTTCAGGCTTCAGGAAGAACTTGAGGAACCGGAACGCCGCCTGACGGTCGGCTTCCGGGCAGGTGTTGAAGATGGCCACGTTGGTGCCGGAGAACAGGCTGGCGCTTCTGACGTCCTTCGGAAGCGGGGCCGCGCCGTATTCGATGCCGCCGGCCTTGCAGGCCTCGTTGATGTTGGGAAGCTGGGACATCTGGGTGATGCCCATGGCAGCCTCGCCGCGGCCGAACGGGCCGGTGATGTACTTCTCTTCTCTGGCAATACGGGCGTAGCCGATGCGAATCAGGCCGACCAAGAACTCATAGGCTTTGACGCCCGGTTCCTCGTTGAAGGTGATCTTGTCGTTAGCCTCGTCATACACGTGTCCGCCGGCCTGCTCGACCCACTGGCTGCCGTCGATCATGACCGACTGGTTGAACGCCAGCCCGTAGACCTTGTGTTCCGGATCGGTCAGGGCCTTGGCCGCCGCTTCCAGCTCGGCCCACGTGGTCGGGACGGCAATGTGCTTGTCGGCCAACATCTTCTTATTGTACAGAAGGAGGAAGGTTCCCTTGTTGAACGGCAGGGCGTAATGCTTGCCGTCCCAGACGCTGGACTCGCGGAGAAATTCCGGAATGTCGGCCAGCTCTTCTTTGGTGAAGCCGTTTTTGGGATCGGCCATCATGTCGTCCAGCGGCTGAGCAAATCCGTTCAGCACGTAGGAGACGAGACGGTTGTTGTAAATCATCGCCAGAGCCGGCATGTTGTTCGCCTTGGCCGCGCCTTCCAGCTTGGCGAACAGATCCCGGTAGTGCCCTTGGAACACGAGCTCCACGTTGTACTCGTCCTGAGCGTTGAACTTGGCGGCGATGTCCTTCAAAACCGCCTCGTTCTCGCCGGTCATGGCGTGCCAGAACTGAATCGTCTTGCCGCCTTCCTTGGCCCACGCGCCGGCGGAGAACAGCCCGACCGCCGCTAAAACGACGCCTACTCCAGACAAAAACTTCTTCAACCTGATGACCTCCTGTAGAGTGCAAGATATCGTAACCCTTCCGTCGCCGAAAGGAGAAACTACCCTTTTGTTCCGGCCCTATCCACCGCCCGGAGAAAGTTCTTTTGAAACAGAAGATACAGCCCGATGATCGGCAGAATAATGACCGTCGCGGTCGCCATCAGAAGGTGGTACCGTATGCCCGCCTCGTTGGTGAAGACTGACAGGGCGACAGGCAGCGTCCGCATTTGGGGAAGATCAGTGACGATGAGCGGCCAGAGGAACTCGTTCCAGCTCAAAATGACCCGCAACAGCCCGATCGTTACCAGAGCGGGCCGAGCCAGCGGAACCATGATCTGGAAGAGAAACCGAATGTTCGAGCAGCCGTCAATCCGGGCGGCATTGTACAGGCTTTCCGGAACGGACAAGAAATACTGGCGCAGCAGGAAAATGCAGAACGCGCTGGCCGTCCACGGCAGAATAAGCGCCGTGTAGGTGTTCACCAGCCCCATCTTGGACAGGGTGACGTAGTTGGGGATCAGCAGCGCTTCGCCCGGAATCATCATCGTGGCCACGCAGAGGGCGAACAGGACGTCCCGACCGAAAAAGTGAAGCCGTGAAAAGCCAAACGCGGCGAAAATCGTCGTGACGAGCGTCCCAGCAGTCACGCAGACGGTGACGAAAAAGCTGTTGAACAGGTACGTCCACAGCGGAATTTCCTTCGCCACCTGCAAATAGTTTTCCCAGTGAAAGACCTGAGGGATAAAAATTGGCGGCATGGCGAACGCCTCGCCGGGCGTCTTGAGGGACGTGGATATCATCCAGACGAACGGCAGAAGGGTCAGAAACGCGCCAAGCAGCAGCACCGCGTACATTAAAAAGAGTCCCAGTCGTCTCATGGCCCGGCTCCTAATAGTGAACCCGCCGGCGGCCAATCCTGAACTGAATCAGGTTGCACGCCGAGATGACGGCGAAAAGCACCAGCACCGCCGCCGAGGCGATGCCGTAGTGGTGCTGGTTGTAGAACTTCTCGTAAACGTAGTACACCAACGTCATGCCGCAGCTCGACGGGCCGACGCTGTTTCGGAACAGCGTGTAGGACAGGTCGAACATCTTAAAGCACTGAATGGCCGATATGACGCTCACAAAAAGAAGCGTTGGTGAAAGGAGCGGCAGCGTCACGTACCAAGTTCGCTGCAGAAATCCGGCGCCGTCCAGAGCGGCCGAACGGCTGTACTGCTCGTCGATCGTCTGAAGTCCCGTCAGAAATATCAGCACGTTGTAGCCCGTGCTCTTCCACACGCCCAAGATGACGAGGGCCCACCGCGCCCAGTCGGGATCCTCAAGCCACGCCCTCGGGCTGATCCCGACCGACTCCAACAGGAAGTTGAGAAGCCCGTGGGTCGAGTGAAACATCCAGTTCCACACCAAAGCGACGGCCACCGACGAGGTGACAAACGGGAGAAAGTAGACGGTCTGAAACAGCCGCCGCAGGCGGGCCGGTCCGTTGAGAGCCAGAGCGATTCCCAGCCCGAACAGCACCGACAGCGGCAGCGTGAACCCGACGTAAAACAGGGTGTTGCGAACCGCCTTCCAGAAGTCCGGATCGTTCCACAGGTAAACGTAGTTGCTCAGTCCGCGCTCGAACACCGCGTCGCGGAAGTAGTTGTACCGGGCGTAAAAGCTCATATCCACAGTGCGCCCCGCGGGGTACAGGGTAAAAATCCCCAGCACGGCCAACGCCGGCAGAATCCAGAGCAGGCCGTAAAGGAACTTTTTCATCTCCTGTCCTCCCCAGCTCGGGCGCCGGACGAATCGAAAAAGTACGGCTCGTTTTTCAGAACGACGCCTTGTGTCGTCCCAACCGCCGGAACGCTGGCGCTGGACGTCAGAGCCGTCAGAGTCGACGAGAGGCACCGCACCCGGACCAAGCACTCCCGGCCGAGAATTTCCGCGCTGACGACCGTTCCCGAAAGGGGCGCGTCAGGGCAAAGCTCCAACATGTGAGGCCGAATGACCGCCGTGGCAGCCCGGGCCGGAAGGGCGCGGGGCTTCCACAAAAGGCCCAACTCGGCCGAACTGGTTTCAAGGACGTTGGCCGGCGGGTTGGAGAAAAACCGGGCCGTGAAGAGGTTGCGCGGCGCCATGTAAAGCTCTTTGGGCGTCCCCTCCTGCTGAAGCCGCCCGGCGTCCAGCAGGACGATTCGATCCGACAGGCTGAGCGCCTCTTCCTGGTCGTGGGTCACAAACAGCGCAGTAATGCCCGCCTCCTGTTGGATACGGCGAATTTCTTGGCGCATCTGAACCCGCAGGGCAGCGTCGAGGTTGGAAAGCGGCTCGTCCATCAGCAGCAGATCCGGCCCCTTCACGAGGGCCCGCGAGATGGCGACCCGCTGCTGCTGACCGCCTGAAAGCTGGGACGGCTTGCGGTCCAGCAGGTCGCCGATACGGGTCAGGCCGGCGATTTCCTTCACCGCGCGCTCTATGTCACGGCGGCTTCGACGCTGAATCTTCAGCGGGAAAGCGATGTTGTCAAAAGCGGTCATGTGAGGGTAAAGGGCGTAGTTCTGAAAGACCATGCCCACGTTGCGCTTTTCGGGCGGCAAATCCTGAATCATCCGCTCGCCAAACCGAATATCGCCTGAGGCAGGCTTCAAGAATCCGGCCAAGGCGTTCAGCACCGTCGTTTTTCCCGACCCGCTGGGGCCCAAAAGCGATAGCAGACTCCCGGACGGAACGCGGAACGAAAGGTCCTCCACCACAGTTTTTCCGTCGTACCCGACCGAAAGATTGGATACCGTCAGATCCATCGTCGTCCTCCCATGTCCCTAAACAACTTTTTATGAATAAATATAATAATAATGCTTTATATTATTGAAGTCAACGCTCCTGCTGCTTCAAGCCTCCGCGCGAATGGCCCTCTTTCCTGCGTCGGCTGCCCCTGCGGTTCCTCGCCCGGCCCCGGCTCCGGCTGGACAGGTTAAAAGCGGCACGCTAAGATGTTAGCCGGAACGAGCTTCACAGAACCAATCAGGAGGGATTCAAGAAGTGAACCTTTTTACCCCGCAAATCGCCCGGGAACTCCAGCTCGCCCCTCAGGCAGTCGAAGCGGTCGCACAGCTGCTTGACGAGGGGGCGACCGTTCCTTTCATCGCCCGATACCGCAAGGAAAAGACCGGCAACTTGGATGAAGTCGCCATCACGGCCATTCGCGACGGCCTCGCCAAAGCGGCCGAGCTGGCGAGCCGCAAGGACGCCATCCTCAAGTCGCTGGCCGAGCGGAACCTGCTGACCGACGAGCTGAAAGCGGCCGTCGAAGGGGCGTCCACAATGACCGCCCTCGAGGACACTTACCTTCCCTACCGGCCCAAGCGGCGCACCCGCGCCACAGCCGCCCGGGAAGCGGGACTTGAGCCGCTGGCACGCCTCCTGTTCGCCCAAGGGGAAGACGACCCGCAGGCCGCCGCAGCGGCCTTTGTCAGCGAAGAAAAGGGCGTGGCCGACGTCGAAGCTGCCCTGTCAGGCGCCCGGGACATCATCGCCGAGTGGATCAGCGAAGACGTCAAGGCCCGACAGGAAATGCGCGGCGTTTTCGTCCGGTTCGGCCGGTGCGAGTCCACGGTCGTGGAGGCGAAAAAGGACGAGCCGGAAGCGGCGACGTACCAAGACTATTTCGACTGGTCGGACTCCCTTCGGTCCGTGCCGTCGCATCGCCTGCTGGCCGCCCTGCGCGGCGAGCGGGAGGGGTATCTGAGCGTGAGGATCAGGCCGAGCGACCAGGTGGCCCTGCTGACCCTTCGCCGGCTGTTCATCAAAGGCGAAGGCGCCGCGAGCGGTCAAGTCACGGCCGCTATTGAGGACAGCTACAAGCGCCTTCTGGGACCGTCGATGGAGAACGAGGCCCGGGCCATGCTCAAAAAACGCGCTGACACCGAGGCCATCGCGATTTTCGCCCGCAACCTGCGCCAGCTTCTCATGGCGTCGCCGTTCGGAGCCCGAGCTGTTCTGGCCGTCGACCCGGGCGTGCGCACCGGCTGCAAGGTCGTCGCGCTCGACGCGACCGGCGCCCTGTTGGCTCACGACGTGATTTTCATTCAGCGGGGGGCGGATCAGCTCGAAAAGGCCGCGGCGATTATCCGGCAGCTGATATCAAAGCACTCGCCGCTCGCCGTAGCGGTCGGCAACGGGACTGCCAGCCGAGAGACGGTCGACTTCCTGAACGGACTGTCCCTCGATATCCCAGTCCTTGTGGTGAGCGAGAGCGGCGCGTCGGTCTACTCGGCGTCAGAAGAGGCCCGAAAGGAACTTCCCGACCAGGACGTGACGGTCCGCGGCGCCGTGTCGATCGGCCGCCGGCTGATGGACCCGCTGGCCGAGCTGGTCAAAATCGACCCGAAGGCCATCGGCGTGGGGCAATACCAGCACGACGTAGACCAAAAGCAACTCCGCGAGTCGCTGGACGACACGGTGATCTCGTGCGTCAACTCGGTTGGCGTGGACCTGAACACCGCCAGCCCGCGGCTGCTCTCCTACGTCTCCGGTCTGTCGGACAAGCTGGCCCGCGGCATTGTGGCCCACAGGGAAGCCAACGGTCCGTTCACGAGCCGAAGCGCCCTGCTGGATGTTCCTCGTTTAGGGCCGAAGACGTACCAACAGGCGGCGGGTTTCCTGCGGGTGCGGAACTCGATCAACCCGCTGGACGCCAGCGCCGTTCACCCGGAGAACTACAAGCTGGTGGGCCAGATGGCCAGCGACTGCGGCTGCACCGTCTCCGAGCTGATGAAGGACCGGAGCAAGCGAGAGATGATCGACGTGAACAAGTACGTCTCCGGTGACGTGGGCCTTCCCACCCTGAACGACATCATGGCCGAGCTGGAAAAGCCCGGGCGGGATCCCCGGCCCGCGATGGTCTTTTTCGCTTTCGACCCGTCGGTCAAAACGATGAAGGACCTCAAAACCGGCATGACTCTGCCCGGACTCGTCAGCAACGTCACGGCGTTCGGCGCGTTTGTTGACGTGGGAGTTCACACCGACGGGCTCGTCCACGTCAGCCAGATGGGCCGGCCGGTCAAGGACCCGTCGCAGCTGCTTCACCCCGGTCAGGCCGTGAGCGTCACGGTGCTTGACGTGGACTTGAAGCGCAACCGAATTTCCTTGGCCCTCGCCAAGACGAAGAAAGACTGTCCCAAAAACGATGCCCCGACTGACGCCCGCTGAGCTCATCAGCCTGTCGGCTTCGGCTCAGGAATCGGTTCACGCCGCGTGGGAAACGGCGCGGCGGCACTTTCCACCCCTGCTGGTCTGCGACCGGCCGTCAGGAACACTGTCGGTTTCCGTCACCGGGACGACCTGCGCCCTCAACTGCGCCCACTGTGGCGGCCACTACCTCGAAGGGATGACGCCGGTTTCTCGGCTTGAAAGCGAGCTGTCCCGGGGGACTTATACCAGCTGCCTGATCTCCGGCGGCTGCACCCCGGCTGGTAAGGTGGAAGTCGCCCAGCGCGCCGAGCTGATCGCCGGGCTGAAAGCCCGGGGATTTAAAATCAACGTCCACGCCGGGCTGATCACCCAGGAAGAAATCGACGTGCTGGCGCCTTTGGCTGACGCGGTGTCGTTCGACATGGTCACCGACGAACAGACCATTCGGGACGTTTTCGGTCTGTCCCGAACCGGCAGCGACTACGTCAATACCTATAAGGCCTTGCGGAAAAGCGGCGCCAACGTGGTGCCCCACGTGTGCATCGGCCTGTGGGGCGGCGTTGTCCGCGGCGAGTTCGACGCACTGGAAACGCTGGCGCGTCTTGGTGCGCCCGGCGTCGTCTTCATCGTCCTGATTCCCACGCCCGGCACGGCGTTCGCCGACCGCCAGCCGCCCCGGCTGGAAGACGTGGCGGCCGTCTTAGTCCGCGCTCGGGAACTTTTCCCCGACAAGCCGCTCAACTTGGGCTGCATGAGGCCCAAAGGGCGCTACCGGGCCGAGCTGGACATGCTGGCCGTGGGCTCGGGCATCAACAGGATCGTCAACCCTACCGGCCCGGCACTCGAACTTGCCCATCGTCTGGGGTTGGAACTGATCGAACGAAAGGAGTGCTGCGTGCTGTGAGGATTCGCCTTTCTATCGGCACGGCCGCCGCCCTCGGCCTAGCGCAGCTCAAGACGGACGCCCCGACCACGACGGCGTACCTGATGGATATCGGCGGGCGCTGCGCTTACAACTGCGCCTTCTGCGCCCAAGCCCGAACCGCCACAGGCGGTGACGACAGGCTTTCCCGCGTCATTTGGCCAGCCTTTGAGTTGGCCGACGTGGTCGGCCCGCTCCGGATTGCCGCCGACGAGGGACGAATCATGCGGGCCTGCATTCAAGTCACCATGAACACTGGATCGTTCCAGCGCACTCTCGACATTCTCGACGCGGTAGCGCCGATTCTCTCCCTGCCGGTCAGCGTGTCCACCAACATACAGGCGGTCTCGCAGGTTCAAACCCTTTTCGCCCACGGAGCGGCGCGAGTGAGCATCGCCCTCGACGCGGCCACCCAGCCGCTTCACGATCGGGTCAAAGGAACGGGCTACAAGCACAAGATGGAGCTTCTAACCGAGTGCGCCGACCGCTACCCCGGCCGAATCTCGACCCACTTCATCGTCGGACTGGGCGAAAGCGAAGAAGACGTGATTCGGGCGATTGCCGCCATGTACGACCGACACGTCACGGTGGGCCTGTTCGCCTTTACCCCGCTCAAAGGAACTCGTATGGCCGACGCGCTGCCGCCTGAAGCGGGGACGTACCGGCGCGTCCAGCTGGCCAACTGGCTGATGAAGTTCCGCGGCGCCCGACCTGACGCCATGACGTTCCAAGACGGCCGGCTCGTGAGCCTCGGGAGCTGGCACGACGAAGCCCTGAAAGTCGCCCTGACCGGCGAGCCGTTCCGCACAGCCGGGTGCAAAAACTGCAACCGACCGTACTACAACGAGAACCCCGGACACGGCGTGATGTACAACTACCCGCGGGCGCTCAAAGCCGCAGAAGCCCTGAACGCCGCGAAAGAAACCGGCCTATTTTCGGGAGGTCTGAACGATGAAATGGAGATACGTTGACACCGGCACGTCGACCGGCGCGTGGAACATGGCCGCTGACGAGGCGATCATGCGCCATTGTGCGGCCGGCCTTGTGCCGCCGACCCTGCGCTTTTACCGCTGGTCTCCGGCGACTCTCACGCTGGGCTACTTCCAGCGGGCGGAGCGGGACGTGGACTTTGACGCCTGCCGCCGTCAGGGCATCGACGTGGTGCGCCGCCTCACCGGCGGCCGGGCCGTCCTGCACGATCACGAGCTCACCTACAGCATTATCATGGCCAAGGCGAACTGCCCCCTGCCCGAAAGCGTCACCGAGTCGTACCGAATCCTTTCGCGGGGGCTTGCCGAAGGCTTTCGGATTTTGAACCTGCCCGTGGCAATGACCCGCCCTGCTCCAAGAGCCGGCAAACTAGGCAGCTCGGGAGCGTGCTTTGACGCCCTTTCCGCTTGGGAATTAGCCGCCGACGGCAAAAAAATCGTCGGGAGCGCCCAAGCGCGGCGCTACGACGCGCTGGTTCAGCACGGCTCAATTCTGAACGACTTGGAGGCGGACAAACTTTTTTCGACCATGAAGGACGCCGATCCGCTGCGGCTCGCCCGGGCCAAGGAGACGTTCCTCGACAAAGCCACCAGCATCCGCCACCTGTTAGGTCATCCCCTTGAAATGGCCGACCTGATTTCCGCCTTCAAAGAGGGTTTTTTCCTCGCCCTCGGCCGAGACCTGAACGCCGAGTTTGAAGAGTCCCCGCTGACGCCCGGCGAACTGGAAATGACCGAACGGCTGGCCGCCGAAAAGTACCAGTCCGACGAGTGGAACATGATACGATAAGCGAGAAAATGCCGCCCTAACGGGCGGCGTTTTTTGTAACTGACAGCCCCCCAAAGCGGGCAGGAGCAAAGCTGGGCAAGTTACTTTTTTGTAGCAAAAAACTCTTAAGAGCAGACAGTCTGTTGATTAGCTTGATGAGCAAGGAGAAAAAGCCTCCCGAGAATATCAGATTTTGCCCTCAAACATTCCCCCAGCCCTCTTGACAGCTTAATTAGCAGTGCTAAACTTAGCATCATCAAATTAGCAGTTCTAAACTATCGGCTCGTGGTTTCTGGGCGCATCAAAAGGGCGTCCAGCATACGAAGCCTGTCGGGCCTGGAATTCAGCACTGGTGGAACATTCAGCATAGGAACATCCTCTCTGCGGTTTGTTTCAGCGGTGCCGAGAACTGAACGGCACGTCCGGGATAAGGAGACGGCATGATGCGGGAAAAGAGTATTTTTTGGCGCAGGTGGTCTTTCGGACTGTTAGTGCTGGCTGTCCTCTTCGTTCTCTTCTCAACGGCTCAGGACGCCTCGGCTGCAAAGAAGAAGAAATACGACTCGTGGAAAGACGTGGCCGCGGACATGGCCATTCAGTTCACCCAAGCCCGCGAAAACGTCGAAAAGGGCGACTACAAGGCGGCGTACAAGAACATGAACGACGCCTATTTCGGACACTACGAAATTCAGGGCTTCGAGAAGAACGTCATGTACGCCATTTCGCGCGACCGGGTCAACCTGATCGAAGGCAGATTCGCGGCAATTAAGCACGTTCTGCTGGGCAACAACAACTCAATGGACAAGGCAGCGCTGATCAGCGAGATTGAGGCGCTGAAGGTCAAGGTCTACAAGGACGCGATGGTGCTTGACGGCGATGCTTCGAGCACCGATCCAGACAGCATCGGCGAGGCCGTATACGGCGAGGCGGGAAAGCCCGCTGCTGTCACCGCGGCTGGGACGGAAGGGAAAACGGAGACCGTTGCGAAGACCGCCGAACCCGCGGAGCAGACGGCACAAACTGCGCCGGCCGCATCGGCTGCTGCCCCGACGGCGCCGAAGAAAGCACCTGTCAACAGGGATTGGGTGACGTTCCTGACTGCTTTCGGCCTGCTGATCCGCGAAGGTCTTGAAGCTATCCTCGTCATCGTCGCCATCGTGGCGTACCTGATAAAGACGAACAACAGCTCAATGCTCAAGAGCGTCTACTGGGGTTGCTTCGCGGCGATTCTGGCCAGCGCGGCTTTGGCGTGGGTCCTTGAGTACATGATGGGCGACGCCAGCGGCGTGGCGCGGGAGCTGCTCGAGGGCTGGACCATGTTCCTCGCCGTGGCGGTCCTGTTCTACGTGAGCAACTGGATGCTTTCCAAGGCAGACACAGAGCGCTGGGAAAGCTACATCGGCGGCAAGGTCCAACAGTCCATCGACAAGAAGAGCCAGTGGACGCTGATTTTCGCCGCGTTCATCGCCGTCATGCGCGAAGGCGCCGAGCTGATCCTGTTCTACAAGGCGGCATTTACCGACGGCATGGACAACACGACCTACATCGTTTACGGCATCGTCGCCGGAGCGGCCGTGTTGGTCGCCGTGTGGATCGCGTTCCGTTACTTCAGCGTCAAGCTGCCTCTGAAGCCTTTCTTCCTATTTACCAGCATCCTTCTTTTCCTGATGTGCATTTCCTTCATGGGCAAGGGAGTCCTTGAGCTCACAGAGGCCGACGTGATCACCGGCCGGACGGTTATCCCGTCGATGAACGGCTTCTCCATCGACATTCTGAACATCTACGACCGGGCCGAGACGCTGATTCCTCAGGTCATGATTCTCATCGCGTCGCTGTGGATTACCCTGCCCCACATGTTCCGGAAGAAGGATAAGGGCAACAAGTAGCTTTCACCTTTTGGAAGATTCCGCATGAGCGGAACTTTAATAGCAACATCATTTTATTTTCAGGGAGGTTTTTTGATGAAAAAGTCGTTTGTTGCGTTGCTTTCATGCTTTGCCGCTTTGGTTTTTGGCGCCTGCGCCATCGCTGCTCCTGCTGCTCCCGTTGCTGACAAGCCCGGCGAGAGCGGATTCGTTGAGATCCCCATCGGCGAGGAGCAGCAGGTCGGTCCGTACAACGTCGCAGCCGTGTATTTCCAGGCCGTTGATATGTACCCCGCTGGCAAGAACCCGTCCCGCGAGGAGTCCGATATGCACCTGGAAGCCGATATTCACCTGCAGCCTGAATCTGCCGCCCTGTACGGCTTCGGCAACGGCGAAAACATTTGGCCGCCCTATCTGACGGTGAAGTACGAGATCCTCAACAAGAAGAAGGACGTCGTGATGTCTGGCTCCTTCATGCCGATGAACGCTGATGACGGCCCGCACTACGGCGCCAACATCAAGAAGGGCCTCAAGGTCGGCACCTACACGCTGCGCCTGACCATCAACCCGCCCACGGATTACCTCTTCCACACTGACCCGGAGACCGGCGTGCCCGCAAAGGAAAACGCAAAGGATTTCTTCAAGTCCTACACCTGCGAGTTCGATTGGAAGTACACTGCTGAGCAGCTTCAGAACCGCTAAGCCATCAGCGTAAGCGTTAAAGAGTCTATATGTTCACACGGCGGGGAGCTGCTTTTCCTGAAATGGCAGGCAGCGCCCCGCTTTAGCTGTTTTTAGATCGGGGGCGCAGTCCCATTTTTAAATATCTTGTCGCGGTCACAGACCAGCTTGCTTCTCTCTCGTTTTTGACCGGCTTGATTCTCAGCTTCTCCCTGAAGGACAGAGAAAAAACTGGCCGCCTCTTTGCGTGGGCGGGCATCGTGGTCGGCCTTCTTGTCGGCGGCGTCCTGTTTGGCGTGCGCGCGCACGACCCAAAGGGCATGAACATCGCTCTGATACAGCTCAACCGCTGGCTTGTGGTGGCTGTCGCCGCGGCAGCCGGAACCGCGTTCCTCTGGTCACTGATCTCTCTGTTTCCCCGCCGAGTCTCCGGGATCTGGAAGTCGTTGGGAATCCTGCTGTTCGCCGTTCTCACGGCAGTAGCGTTTACCTATCTGATTCCGCCGGTCATTCAATTCACGCAGGAATTTGTCTACTTCGGCGAAAGCGGCATCAGCACGAAGGCGCTGCTGCGGGCCATCGGTTTCGCGCTCGGCCTTTTCCTCTGCCTGCTGCTGGCGCTCAGCTCCTTTAAAGTCCACCGAGCTCTCAGCCCTCGCGGCGCCGTCCTTTTCCTTGCCCTTTCTTCCCTGCTGTTCTTCGCTGAGTACGGCGTTCGAGCGGTCGCCTCGCTGCAGCGGCTGAAGGTCATTCCGCTGTCCGACTTCGTCTTCTCGATCATGGAATGGGGCGACGCGTTTGAAAACTCCTTCCTCTTCGCCCAGTTGGCCGTCGGTCTGGTCATGCTCCTGTGGGTCATCGCGAGCCACAGGCACCCGACCGGCGAGTTCCCCAACCGCGCCCTGCTCCGCAAGGAAAAAGCCCGGCTCCGCGGCTGCCGCCGCTGGTCTTGGGGGCTGCTCCTGTGGGGCGCGCTGGTCCTGACAACGGCCACCGTCCTTCGTTATTTTGACACTCGGCCGCCGGCAGAAGTCCAGCCGGAGGCTTACGAAATGCATGACGGGATCATTCAAATTGAGCTTGCTAAGGTTTCTGACGGCCACCTTCACAAGTTCTCATACGTCACGCCGAACGGCTATGACGTACGCTTCCTCGTCGTGAAGAAGCCTGCCGGCAACGCTTACGGCGTCGGATTGGACGCCTGCGAGATCTGCGGCATCGCCGGCTACTTTGAGCGGGGCGACGAAGTGATCTGCCGCCGGTGCGACGTGGTCATGAACAAGAACACAATCGGTTTTAAGGGCGGCTGCAACCCAATTCCTTTCCCCTATGACGTCAACTCGGGCCGGATCTACATCGACGTGAAGGAACTCGAGCGTCAAGAGAAGCGATTCAGATAGGAGGCGAGAGCTGATGTTCTGGAGAATGATTATGCAGACGCTGATCCGTCAAAAGAGCAAAATGCTGATGATCGCCTTCACTGTCGTCCTCGGCGTGTCACTGTCGACGGCCATGATGGACGTGATGCTCGGCGTTGGCGATAAGGTCAACCGAGAGCTGAAGGTCTACGGCGCCAACATCACGGTGCGCCACAAGGACGCCGCTCTGATGAACGACCTTTACGGGCTCCACGAGGGGCTCGGCGTGACGGATAAGTTCCTTTACGAAGAGGACGTCCTGAAGCTGAAGACGATCTTCTGGGGCTTCAACATCATCGACTTTGCCCCGCTTCTGACAGGCCGGGCCGACGTGGACGGCGCCGGAGAGGTTTCGGTCATCGGGACGTGGATGGAAAAGCACGCCCAGCTGAACACAGGCGAAGAGGTCAACACAGGCCTGCGCCCGCTGCGCAACTGGTGGCAGATTAGCCTGAAAGGCGACTGGATCGGCGAAAAAGACGACGGATTCGTCATGCTCGGCAGCGCCTTGGCCGCCCGGCTGAAAGCCGACGTCGGGTCAACGCTGACTTTAGTCAATAACGGCGTGACCAAGAAGGTCACGGTCAAGGGGATCTTCACCGACGGCGGGCCGGCAGACGGCCGGGTCTTCGGCACGCTCAAAATGGTTCAGGAGCTGATGAACCTTCCGGGCAAGGTCTCAAGCATTGAGGTTTCCGCTCTCACCACGCCAGACAACGACTTGGCCCGCAAGGCCTCTCAGGATTTCAAGAGCCTGACGCCTGAAGAGTACGAAACGTGGTACTGCACCGCCTACGTCAGCGCCATATGCCATCAGATTCAGGAAGTCATCCGCGACGGCGTGGCCCGCCCGGTTCGGCAGGTCGCCGAGTCAGAAGGGACGATCCTCAACAAGACGACGCTGCTGATGATCCTGATCACGATCCTCAGCGCCATCGGTTCGGCGCTGGCCATTTCCAACCTGATAACCGCCAGCGTGATCGAGCGAAGTCAGGAACTTGGCCTGCTGAAGGCCCTTGGAGCGCATAACTACCAGATCGTCCTGCTGGTGCTCGCTGAGGTCATGCTGACCAACTTATTCGGCGGCGTGGTAGGTTACGGGCTCGGAATCGGCTTCGCTCAGATCATCGGGCAGACCGTGTTCGGCTCCTACATCGAGATCGCCCAGATGGTCGTTGTGATTGTGGCTGTGATCCTCTTCTTTGTTACGCTGTTCGGCAGTATTCCGGCGATTCGCTATCTGCTGAACCTGAAACCTACGGAGGTCCTCCATGGCAAATAGAAGACAGAAGATGTACCTCAAGATGGTGACCAGTTCGCTGATCCGACGCGCCTCCCGGCTGATTATCGCCGTGCTGGCCATCGCCATCGGCGCCACCATCCTGTCAGGCCTGGTGACGATCTACTACGATATTCCCCGTCAGCTGGGACGCGAGTTCCGATCATATGGCGCCAACCTGCTGATCCTCCCGAAGGGCGATACCAAAATAAGCCGTGATGATCTCGTGCAGCTTCGCAGCCTGATCGGCAGCGACCGTATCGTGGGAATGGCGCCCTACCGCTATCAGACGGTGAAAATCAACGAACACCCCTATATCATCGCCGGCACAGACCTGCCGGAGGCAAAGAAAAATAGCCCGTTCTGGTACGTCGAAGGCTCTTGGGGAAATGCCGACGAGCCTGACAAGGTCATGGTCGGCAAGGAAATTGCCAAAACGCTGAACCTGTCGCTAGGCGATACCTTTACCGTGCTGGGAGTGAAGTACGGCAAGCACGCTGAGGCGTCGGGCCAGAACCTTTCCGCCGTGGAGAACCAGGAACGCGACGAGGGCGACCAGAACTTCTCCAAGAAGCTGTCCGTCTGCGGCATCGTCACCACCGGCGGCGCTGAAGAGGGCTTCATCTTCGCCGACGTCAACATGCTCGACAGCCTGATCGGCGACAGCTTTCACGGCGACGTGGTTGAGTGCAGCGTCGTCGCCGACGGCGAACAGATGGAGAAGCTCACTGGGACGCTGCAGGCAAAGATGTCTGACATTCAGCCCCGCTCGGTGCGGCGCTTGACCCAATCGCAGGATATCGTGCTGGGCAAGCTGCAGGCTTTGGTGCTGCTTGTCACCGTCGTCGTCCTGATTATCACCATGATCTCGGTCTACACGACCATGATGGCCATGGTGGCCGAGCGGCGGCGCGAAATCGCCTTAAAGAAAGCTCTCGGAGCTGAGAACCGGCTCGTCATGGGCGAACTGCTCGGCGAGGGCGCCTTTTTAGGCCTGATCGGCAGCGCCTTCGGCGTGTTCCTCGGGTTTGAATTTGCCCAGCGCGTCAGCCTGAACGTCTTCGGCCGGGCCATTAACTTCCCGTGGCCTATCATCCCCATTACCATCGCTGTCTTCATCGCGATCACCGTGCTCGCCTCAATCCTTCCCGTGCGCCGGGTAATGGACATTCACCCTGCCATTGTGCTCAGAGGAGAATAAAAGTGGCTACGATTCTTGAAATGAAGAACGTCTCAAAGATTTACGGCGACCTGCACGCCCTGTCGCACATCAACCTGAACGTGAACGAGGGCGACTGGGTGTCCATCATGGGGCCGTCCGGCTCGGGCAAGACGACCATGCTCAACATCATCGGCTGCATGGACACGCCCTCGGAAGGAAGCGTGGTTCTTGACGGCGTCGACATCAGCCGCGAGAACGCCAACAACCTGACCAAGATCCGCCGGGACAAGATAGGCCTGATCTTCCAGCAGTTCCACCTGATCAGCTACCTGTCCGCGCTGGAAAACGTCATGGTCGCTCAGTACTACCACAGCATGCCCGACAAGGACGAGGCCATGGAAGTGCTTGAGAAGGTCGGCCTTGGCCGCCGGGCTCATCACCTGCCCGCTCAGCTTTCGGGCGGCGAGCAGCAGCGCGTCTGCATCGCCCGCGCCCTGATCAACTCGCCTCGGCTGCTCCTCGGCGACGAGCCGACGGGCAACTTGGACGAGGAGAACGAGCGCATGGTGGTCGACATTTTCCGCCGCCTGCACAGCGAAGGAGCCACCATCATCGTGGTCACCCACGACCCGGAAGTGGGCGACGTGGCTCAGCGCAAGATCGTCCTCGAATACGGCAAAATTGTGCAGGACATAGACCAGCGCGCCAACTTCAGCGGCGTACTCAAAGTTTAGGAGGCCCAGCATGAAAAAAGTTTGGATTTCCATCGTCGCTTTGGTCGTAGTCCTCGCCGTTGTCTTCGCCCTGAAGGGGGGCATTTCCGGCAAAACCTACCGGGACGGCACCTACGAGGGCGCGTACGAGTCAAGCGACGGGCAGCGCACCAGCGTCACGCTGACCATTAAGGACAACAAAATCGTCGACTGCAAGCTGGACGCCCGCGACGCCTTGGGCAACGTCAAAGACGAGAACTACGGCAAGGGCGGGACGGCCGAGGATTTCCGGCGAGCCCAGCTTTCCGTGCGGGAGATGAAGAAATACCCCGACATGCTGCTCGAAACGCAGGATATCGACAAGATGGACGCCCTTTCCGGCGCGACGGTCACCTTTAAGGCGATGCAGATTGCGGTCCACGAGGCGCTGAAAAAGGCGAGGTAGGGCGTGAAGGATTTTATTTGTTTGGTCCGCAGGACGTTGCTCGAATGACCGCGGCCCTTGGAATTTTCAGCATCGCAAAAAAGAACATTCGGCGGCGGCCTTGGCGGAGTTTCTGCCTGACGGCGACCGTTCTGCTCCTCTCCTGCTTCCTCTTCGCGGGGACAGCGCTGACAGTCAGCCTTGCCCGCGGCGCCCAGAGCATGGGCGACCGCCTTGGAGCGGACATTATGGTCGTCCCAGCCGGCTTTGACCCGCATATCGACGATATTATCCTTTCGGGCAGGCCGTCGAGTTTTTACCTTCCTCACGACGTCATGGAACGGCTGAGCGCGATAGAAGGCATCGACCGGATGACGCCGCAGACGTTTCTTGCGACGCTCCGGGCTTCGTGCTGCTCCTACCCGCTCCAGCTGGTCGGCATCGACTACCAGACGGACTTTCTCATCAAGCCGTGGCTGAACGAGACGCTGCGGCGGGACCTGAAAAAGGGCGAGGCCATCCTTGGACACCGCGTTTCGGGCGAGCCGGGCGACACGCTCCACTTCTTCGGCGTCGACTTGAAAATCGCCGGCCGCCTGGAACAGACCGGCATGGGGTTCGACGCCACCGTCTTCATGACCCGCGAGACCATCGCGGACTTAGCAAAGGCGGCGGAGAAAATTTTTCAGCACCCGCTCAGCAAGGACGGCAGCCTGATTTCTACCGTCATGCTGAAGCTTCGGCCGGGGTACGACTCGGTCGCCGTGGCGCAGAAAATCAACGCCCAGCTGAACGACAGCGATATTTTCGCGCTGTTCAGCAAGAAGTTCGTGAACAGCATTACATCGTCGCTCACGCTGGTGTCGTGGATGATCCGCGGAGCCGTCGGCCTGATCTGGCTTCTAGCAGTGTTTATCATCGCGCTGCTCTTCTCCGTGACGGTCAACGAGCGAAAAACTGAGTTGGGCGTGCTTCGGGCCATCGGTGCGAGCAGGGGCAAACTGCTGCGGCTGGTACTGGCCGAAGCCTTTTTGATCAGCTTTTACGGCGCGACGACCGGCGCGGCTCTCGGCGCTTTGATCGTTGCCCTCGTCAGTCCAGCTGTGACGGCGGCGCTGAAACTGCCGTTCCTTCTGCCGTCCTTCGGCTCTTTAGCCGTCTTGCTTCTCGGCGCGGTCGCCGCGTCGGTGCTCACCGGCGTTTTCGGGGCAACTTTTTCCGCGCGCCAAGCCGCCAAGACGGACATTTACGAGACGCTTCGATCGTGATTCGCCAATCGAAGTGACTCCCTTTTTAACAAACAGCAACAAACCAAATCAAAACAAATAAAAACAATGCTTCGTTTTAATGGAAACGAGCCGATTTGCGTCAGCTCGCGCCGCTGCTGATTTTGCCGCGGCGCCTACGCGTTCCGGCGGGAATTTATTGGTGAAAAGAGGCGCCTGACGGACGAGGGGTCCTAAAAGTTACGACAGGGCGCCGCAAGACAGAGAGGGCTGTCCTTGCTTACAATGATGCTAAACGTTTCTTCTTTCAGCCAGCGCGCTGAAAATATCTCTCTCTTCTGAGGAGGATGGTTCAAATGCACAAGAAGCTCTCTCTGCTCCTTCTGGTTCTCGGAGTGATCCTCGCTTTGGCCTCGTTCGTCCTGTTCCCCATCTGCTCCAAGCTGATGGCTAACGGCGGGCACATGAAATGCTGGTATTCGGGGATCTTCGTCACCGTCATGGGCGGAGTTGTCGTCCTGTCGTCGCTGATCTCTTTGACCGGCCGCCTTCTGCCGCTGTGGTACATCGTTTCCGGCGCAGCCGCTTTGCTGTGCTGGCTGGTGCCGAGAGGGATCGTCAAAGTCGCCGGCGACGGCTGGGCCTGCGGCCTCTGCGGGAACCCCGAAATGGCCTGCCATGCGACCGCCGTTAAAGTGGACTGGATCGCCGGGGCAATCGTCCTCTTCTGCGTCATCGGGCTCCTGACCAGCTTTGTCCGCGGCAATCGGTAATATGATTCGGCTTACTCCCTTGGGGATCGCCCTGAAAAACATCCGGCGATCCCCTCGGCGTAGCCTGTGCCTGATTTTAACGGTACTGCTTCTGAGTTTCTTTATGTTCGCCGGATCTGTCGCGTTTTTCGCCATGTCCGACGGCATGAAGAGCGTGTCAGATCGGCTTGGCGCCGACCTGATCGTCGTTCCTATGGACTACACCGCCAAGGTTGAGAACTTGCTTCTCACCGGGGCTCCGAGCACGTTTTTCCTTCCTAAGGACGCAGAAGAACAGCTGAAACGTTTTAGCGACGTCATCGAAGCCTCGACGCCGCAGGTTTTCTTGGCCACTCTCAGCGCGTCCTGCTGTGCCTCCCCGCTTCAACTGATGGGAATTGACAGCAAGACTGACTTTCTCATCAAGCCGTGGCTCGTCTCCTCCACATCCCGAGAGCTGGAGGACGGGCAAATTATCGTTGGCAACAACGTCAACGCGGAAACAGGCGGCACGCTGAAGTTCTTTAACCGCCCCTACACGGTGGCCGGCAAGCTCGCCAAAACCGGCATGGGCTTTGACGACTCGGTCTTTATGACCCGGAATACGCTCTGTCAGGCTGCCGTTGACGCCAGTTTCCTGCTCAACTCGCCGTTGGCAAAGGATAAGTCGCTGGTATCCGCCGTGATGGTCCGCCTCAAGCCGGGACAAGACGCCGCTGACCTCGCTATGGACATGAACCGAGCCCTGAACCGCGGCGGCCTGTACATCATGTGCAGCCACAGCTTCATCAATGGCATGAGTGTGACGCTTCGGGGCGCGGCCAAATTCGCCCTGTGGGGCGGCGCGATTCTCTGGCTTTTGGCTGCCTGCGTGATCTCGCTGCTCTTTTCAGTCAGCCTGAACGAGCGCCGCTCTGAAATGGCCATGCTGCGGACCGTCGGTGCCAGCAGCAGCCAGCTGACCTGCATGATTTTGGACGAAGTGCTGATTTTGTGCCTTGAAGGAGCCGTTTTAGGTCTTTTGCTCGGCGCTTTTGCGGCCACCCTGAGCGCGCCGCGTGCCGCAGAGGCCCTCAAACTGCCTTTTTTGCTGCCCCAGCTCAGCGTCCTCCTATTGATCGCGGGAGCGACCGTGCTCCTTTCGGTTTTGACCGGACTGCTTGCAGCGTACCGCGCTGCCCGGCGAGTCAGCAAAGCCGATATTTACTCTACGCTGAGGGGGAACTAAATTGACGCCTATACTGAATCTGAAGGATCTGTGCAAGGAATACACCCGCGGCGGAGGGAAGTTTTTTGCCGTCGACCACGTCTCGCTGACCGTCGAGCCCGGCGACTACGTGAACATCATCGGCCGTTCCGGCGGCGGCAAGTCGACGCTGCTGAACATCGCGGCGGGGATGCTTGCCGCCAGTTCCGGCACGGTAGAGCTGAACGGCGTGAGCCTTGCGGGCAAGAAGGACGCAGAGCTTTCCAGAATCCGCAACGAGCAGATTGGATTTATCCCCCAAGGCGCCTCCGCCCTGCCCAACCTGACCGTGCTGGAAAACGTGCTCCTTCCCTTTTGTCTCTACCCGCGGGGCGGCGACGGAGAAGGCTCGGCCCGACTGCTTCTGGAGCGTTTCGGTATTGAGAACATGGCCGATGCCTACCCGAGCGAGCTTTCCGGCGGCGAGTTGCGGCGCGCGCTCATTGCCCGCGCGTTGGTCAACCACCCGCAGCTCCTCATCGCCGACGAACCCACGTCCGACTTGGACGTCGAGTCGACTCAAGGCATCATGGAAGAGTTTTCCCGGCTGAACGCCGAGGGCATGACGATCCTGATCGTCTCCCACGACTTGGACACGCTGCGGTACGGCAAGCGCGTCTACAGCATGTCCGAGGGAAAACTGACCGAGGGCAACCTGTTCGCACCGCTCTCCAACTAGACAAAATAACAATTAGACAAATAACAAAGGCGCTGCTCAAAAAATGATATGCTCCCCCCAAGTAGGACAGGGAAATATAAAACCTACTTGGGGGGTATTTCTATGCCCAGAAAAAGCAAGATAGACTCAGCTTTGAAAATATCTCTAGTTGAAAGCTATCTCCGAGACGAAATCAGCTGCACAGAAGCGACAAGGCAAGCGGGGCTTAGGGGCCGCGCATCGTTTAGGAGTTGGGTCCGGATTTACCAAAATGAAGGTCCCGGAGGATTGCTCGCTCAATCGAGAAACAGACATTATTCACAGGAGCTGAAATTGGCTGCCGTTCATGCCTATCTGAGCGGAGAAGGATCCTTAACGGAGACGGCGTATCGCTATGGCTTACGGTCAAAAGCTCAACTTCAAAGCTGGATACAGGCATATACTACTCATGGATGGATCCAATCGCGCACAAGCGGAGGAGGCAGCTCCATGAGAAAAGCCAGACAGACAACCCAGGAAGAACGCCTTGAAATCGTACGGTACTGCCTTGCTAAGGATAATAATTATGGAGCGACGGCGCTGAAATATAACTGTTCCTATCAGCAGGTGCGCAACTGGGTGCTCCGTTATGAGAGCATGGGCCCCGCCGGCCTTGAAGACCGTCGTGGACGGCGGATTGGAACCCTGCCAGCCCGGACACCAGAGGAAAAGCAGCGCCACAGGATTGCAGAACTGGAACGCAAGAACCGCGACCTTCAGATGGAGAACGACCTGTTAAAAAAAATCAGAGAGTTAGAGATGAAAGATCGCTCTCTCTGACTCGACATCCCTACAAATACCAAGCGATCAAAGAACTGACTGAAGCCAAGCACTACCCCCTGCAAAAGCTCTGTCAGTGCCAGCGGCTTTCGCGCAGCGCGTATTATCGCTGGCTTAAAGGTCCTGTCAGCTTCAGTGAGAAGTACAATACCGAGCTCTCCGAGAAGATCAAGGCCATTCATGAGAACCATCCGGATATGGGTTACCGGCGAATCAGGGACGAACTGGAAAGGAATCACGGCATCGCAGTGAACGATAAGCGGGTACTCAGGATCTGTCGCGGAGAGCGTATTCAATCCACGATCAAGTGGAGGCCAAAGAGCTGCACCAGAAGCAGCCAAGACCCTGCACATATCGCCAAAAACTATCTCAACCGTGACTTTCACGCAGACGCACCGAACGAGAAATGGCTGACGGATGTCACTGAGTTCAAGTATTACGTCGGGGGGAACGCTCACAAAGTATATCTGAGTGCCATACTGGATCTCTATGATCGCAGGATCGTGGCATATAAAATCGGCGAGCATAATGACAATCCGCTGGTTATGAGCACGTTTGATGAAGCTGTAGAGCGTGAGCCCGAGGCACATCCATTGTTTCACAGTGACCGAGGCTTCCAGTACACGAGCAAACAGTTCTCGGGGAGACTAAAGAGAAACCGAATGAAGCAGAGCATGTCCAGAGTAGCCCATTGCATTGACAATGGGCCTATGGAAGGCTTCTGGGGGATCCTGAAGCGTGAAATGTACTACAGGAAACGCTTCACCTCAAAGATGGATCTGGTGAAGACCATAGAGTCATACATCAGGTATTACAACACAGAGCGGTTCCAACGGAAACTGAATCTGATGACACCTGCCGAATACCATGCAAGCTTCTATACTGCGGCGTAAAAGAACCGCCAGCCGATTACTCGACTGGCGGTACGGGACTTTTTGATTTTTCACTGTCCTATTGACGGGGAGCAGACCAAAATGAGCAGCGCCTTTCTCGTGTTCAGTTCTTAGATAAAACCGGCGTCACGAGCTGTCCGCCGGACGGAAAAACGATCTTTTCTCCGTCCCAGACGACCTGCCCGCGGCGAATCGTCGTTTTCACCGCGCCCTTGCCGCAGAGCCCGACGAACGCGGAGAGTTGGTTCAGGTACAGCAGGTCTTCAGCCCGAATCGTCCAGCTCTCTTCTGGGTCAAGCAGGAACAGGTCCGCGTCGAATCCCGGCAGAATAGCGCCCTTCTGTCCCCAAAGTCGGAAGACCTTGGCCGGGCCTTCCGAAAGCCGAGACGCCACCATGACCTCGTCGTACCCGCGCTGGCGGGCGCCGCTGTAAAACGCCTGAACAAGGCTTTGAATGCCGCTGATGCCGCCCCAAGCGCTGAAGACACCTTTTTCTTCGCTCTTCTCGTCTTCCCGACAGGGCGAATGATCGGACGCGACGCAGGACAGCGTTCCGTCAGCCACGTAACGCCACAGCCGCTCTCTGGCTTCTTTCGTCCGAAGCGGCGGCGCGCATTTAAAGAGCGTCCCTTTTTCCAGCAGGTCGTCTTCGGTGAAGACCAGATAATGGCTGCAAGTCTCGGCGGTGATCCGCACGCCCTCTTTCTGGGATTGGGAGATCATCTCCGCCACGTCGGGGTGGCTCACGTGGCAGATGTGAATCCTCACGCCGGACTCTTTTGACAGCTCGATCAGGCTCGCCACGGCGACCAGCTCAGCCACGACCGGGCGGGAATCCAAGAAGTCCCGGCGTCCCGTCTTTCCGGCCTCGATAGCCAGCTTCTCTCCCCGCTTGATGATGGAATAGTCTTCCGCGTGGAAGCCGATTAGCCCGTCGAACCTTTTGACAATTCCCATGGCCTGACGGATGACGCCCATGTTAAGCGTCTGATAGTCCGGCGAAACGGGACCGACAAAGACCTTGAACGCCGGGGCGCCTTTGGCGTGGAGACCTTCCAAGTCGGCCAGATTGTTTTCCGTTAGTCCGCCCCAAAAGGCGAAGTCAACCGCCGCTTGAGGCCCGACGATGGAATTTTTGCGGTCAAACAGCTCGACCGTCGTCAGCGCCGGTTCGTTCTGCAAGGGCATGTCGACGATCGTCGTTACCCCGCCGGCGGCCGCCGCGCGGGTAGCATGTCCGAACGTCTCCCGCCACGTGAACCCCGGATCGTTCAGGTGAGCGTGCACGTCGATCGCCCCGGGGAAAACGAAACGTCCCGCCGCTTGAATCGACTGCCGCGCGGGAGCGCCGCTTTCCCCGCAGGTGACTGCGGCAATTTTGCCGTCCTGAACGAGAACGTCGCCGGTAAAAACCCCTTCCGGCGTGACGATCTGTCCGCCAGATACTACCAAGTCATACATAGGGAACCTCCCTTTTTAAAGCAACTTGCCAGTCTTACTCTACCTGCCCGCCCAAGTAGGCCTTCTGAACGCGCTCATCGTTTCTCAGCGCCGCCGACACCCCTTCAAGAGCGAGCTTCCCTGTCACCAGCACATACGCCCGGTGCGACACCCGCAGGGCCATTCGGGAGTTTTGCTCCACCAGAATAATGCTCACGCCTTTTGTCTCGTTAATCGCCGTAATCGCCCGGGCGATCTCTTGGACGAACAGCGGCGCGACGCCTAACGACGGCTCGTCGAGAAGCAGAAGTTTCGGGTCGGCCATCAGCCCGCGCCCGATGACGAGCATCTGCTGCTCGCCGCCGCTCATCGTGCCGGCGGCCTGATTGATTCGTTCTTTCAGCCGCGGGAAGTGGTGAAATACCTGCTCGATCGACTCGTCGATCTTCGCTTTGTCGCGGCGCAGGAACGCGCCTATCATCAGGTTCTCCTTCACCGTCATCAGAGGAAAAACGTGACGGCCCTCGGGAACCATGGTGATGCCGCGCTTCACAATCTCTTCCGCCGAAAGGCCGTCGATCCGCTCGCCTTCAAAGCGAATCTCGCCCCCGTTCAGCTTGATTAAGCCGGTAATCGCCCGAAGAACCGAGCTTTTCCCGGCGCCGTTCGCGCCGATCAGCGTCACAATCTCGCCGCCGTCAACGTTCATTGAAATGCCATGAACGGCTTTGACGCAGTCGTAATCGATGTACATATCAGAACACTGCAGCAGCATCAGCCGTTCACCTCCTCGTCTTCCCGGCCGAGGTACGCTTCGATGACCTGCTCGTCCTTCTGTATTTCTTCCGGCGTCCCTTCCGCGATCTTGTGGCCGAAGTTGAGCACAATAATTCGGTCGCTGATGGACATGACGGCCGCCATATCATGCTCGACCAGCAGAACCGTCACGCCTCGGGAGCGAATCCCCTGCACCCGCTTCATGCCTTCCAGCGTCTCTTCCGAGTTCATCCCAGCGAACGGCTCGTCGAGGAGCAGGATCGTCGGCCTAGCGGCAAGACCAATGGCCATGCCCAAGGCCCGCAGGTGACCATGCGGAAGCGCCGACGCCTCCTGATCCTTCACCTCTCCAAGCCCAATATAGTCGAGAATTTCCCTAGCGCTCTCGGCGAACTTCTCCTCATCGGCCCGAGCCGTCGAAGTGCCGAAGAAAAAGCCCGGCAGGCCGGCGCGGCTTTGCAGGTGGTGCGCCACAATCACGTTTTCCAGAGCGGTCATGTGACGGAAGATCGTCGTCTCCTGAAAGGTCCGAATAATCCCCTTTCGGGCGACCAAGTGCGGCGCCAGCGATGTGATTTCCTCGCCGCGGAAGAGAATATGGCCCGACGTCGCCTTGAGGAACGACGAAAGCAGCTTGAACAGCGTGCTCTTGCCCGCGCCGTTGGGGCCGATGATGCTCAGGATTTCCCCCTCGCGCACGTCAAAAGACACGTCGCTGACCGCGGCCAGACCGCCAAAGCGTTTTGTCAGGTTTCGCACTTCCATCAGCGGCGCCGTCATGACCTAACCTCCTGATCGCTCGTCTCCTTCGCGTCCGGCCTCTCGTCCACGGGCACGACGCAGACCAACTTTTTGCGGAACCACGGAAGCCGCAGGCTCAGCAGTCCGTTCGGCAGCCACAGCATCATGCCGATCATGATCAACGAATAAATCAGCGGCTGATACTGATTCAGCCCCTGCAGCGCCTCAAAGCTCAAGAAGAGGACGAACGTTCCGGCTAGAGCGCCCCACACGCTTCCCAGGCCGCCCAAGAAACAGTACAGCAGGAAATAGGTGGAGTCCTGAACCGTGAACGTCGCCGGGTAGACGCACTGCTGAAGCGTCACGAAGAACGAGCCGCCGAGGCCGGCGAACACGGCGCATATTCCGAACGCGATCACGCGAAGCCGCGGAACGTCAACGCCGAACGACGACGCCAGCTCTTCGTTCTCCTGCAGCGACCTAAGCAGCCAGCCCAACCGGCTGTGAACCACCCGGTACAGCACGGCAAAGCAGAACAGCAGCAGCACCGCGCCTAGGTAGTAATAGGCCAAGTGCTTGTCGACCGACGCAAAATCGGGAATCAGTGTCAAGTCGCCCAGCTTCACGGCGCCAGGCATGGGGATATTCAGAATCCCCTTGGCGCCGTTGGTCAGGCTGGGGAAGCTCTGAGCCGCCAGCCGGGCCGTCTCGGTGAGACACAGCGTGATCATGGAGAAGTAAACGCCCTTGAGCCGCAGCAGCGGAAGCCCCACGATCACTGCCGCCGCCACGGTCACGGCGACCGCGCCGAGCGACGCGAGCCAGAACGACAGCCCTATCTTCTTCATCAAAATAGCCGCCGTGTAGCCGCCGATCAGGGCGAACGCGCCCTGACCGATATTGATCCGCCCGATATAGAACATCAGCCAAACGCCGGCGCTGATCACGCTGAGCACCGACGCCTGAGTCAGGACGCCCAGAAAATAGGGGTGTCCTCGAAAGACAAGGGGAATAACGACCAGATAAACCGCCAATATCAGAAGAAGAGCCGCAAATTTTCCGGTAGATCTCTGTTTGTTCATGCTCCGCTCCTAACTGGACTTGCCCATCAGCCCGTTAGGCCTCAGCGACAGGAAAATCATCAGCCCAACGAAAATGATCAGGTAGGTCTCGCCACCGGGGAACAGGTAATATCCCCACGCCTCAAGCATTCCCAGAATAAACCCGCCCAGCAGAGCCCCGGAAACTGCTCCGGCCCCACCGATCATCACCATGATGAACGCCTTAATCGAAATGCCGTTGCCGATCCCCGAGTCAACGCCTGAAATCGGCACCAGCAGCGACCCGGCGACCCCAGCCAGCAGAGCGGCCAGAGCCCAGCCGAGAACCGCATACCTGTCCACGTTAATGCCCATCAGCCGAGCCGTCGGCGCGTCCTGAGCCATAGCCCGCAGCGCCCGCCCCGGCTTGGTGTACCTCATGAACAGAATGAAAATCCCGATAAACGCGAACGCCAGGGCGATCACCAGCAGCCGCCCCTTGGGCAGGAAAGCGTTCCCGATCCGGTAAACGCCGTTCACTACCGCCGGGACGCCGCGGTGTTTTTCGCCGAAAAATATCAGCGCCAGACTTTCAAGAAACGTCGCCGTACCGGCTGAAAGCAGCATGCTGCTTTCTTCTCTCAGACTGTAGCGCAAGACCGGCTTGAACAGAAACACCTGAAACAGCACGCCGACAGCAGCCAGCGAAAGCGCCGACGCGGCGATCGCGACAGGATACGGCAGTTTCATCATGCCGTAGACGTAATAGGTGACGAAGCCACCTAGCATGTACAGCTGGCCGTGGGCGAAGTTCATCACGTTCATCAGGGCGAAAATCAGCGTCAGGCCCAGCGCGACAAGGGCGTACTGCATACCGGTATAAAGGCCGTTCCACAGAACTTGTTCCAAAGGCGCACCCCCTCCGACAATTAAACAGACCAGTCACGCAAAAAGGGGCCGTCAAAAGCTGACGGCCCCCAGCATGTCAGGTTACTCAGCCGAGCCGACAAAGAGCGTCTTAAATTCGCCGCCCTCGTACGTCACGATAACCATCGGGACAGAAAACTGGCGCTTCTGCTGGAAATACTTCTCGCCAATGTAGTGAAGTGGAGCCGCGTCGCCCTTGATGTACGGGTTCGGAATCGAGAAGGTGTTCATCGCTGCCTTAAACTTCTCCACGTCGTTAATCGCCTCGGGGCCGGCCGCCTTGATCGTGTTCAGAATATAGTCCAACGCGTAAACCTTCGTCCCTGCCTCGTCGTTCCACTCGCCGGCGATCTTCTCATACCGCTTGATGAACTCGTTCATGTAGTCGCTGCGGATTTCAGGGGTGCTCGCGCCGCCGACCGAGATGAAGCCGTTCGCCGCGTCGCCAGCCAGTTCGGAGATGACCTTGGCATCCTGGGCGTTCTCGGCGCACATGAAACCCTGATAGCCCAGCTCGCGGGCCGTCTTGATCAGAAGGGGCGTGTCAGCCGGCGCCGGACCGGACAGGACGAGCAGGTCGGGGTTTTTCGCCACAATGCTCGTCATGACCGGGAAGAAGTCGGTCGTGCCGGTCTCGTACGTGTCCTTATCGGAAAGGACTTCAAGCCCAAGCTCCTTAGCGGACTGCAGGCTCTCTTCTCTCATCGTCAGCGACTCGGTGTCGTTGCGGGCCACAAAGGCGATCGTCTTGATGCCGTGTTCCTTCATCAAATACTTGAAGATCACCGGCCCAGCCTGATACGACGCGATCATGCCCAGAATCGAGTTGCTCGCCGGCGGAGTGTACAAGGCCTTCGGGAACGCGTAAGGAATGCTGATCGCCCCGCCCTTTTCAAGGACCGGCACAATCGCCATCGACGTGGGGGCGATGTTGGGACCGATAATGTAGTGGATTTTTTCCTCGTAAATCAGCCGCTCTGCGCCGGAAATAGCCACCTTCGGGTCGTTTCTGTCGTCGACCGACACGATCTTAATCTTGTACTTCTCGCCGCCGATCTCAAAGCCTCCCGCCTCGTTGATCATCTCAGCGGAAGCCTCGGCGCAGTACCGATTCACCAGCCCCCAAGAGGCAGCGGAGCCGCTCATCACGCCCAAAACGCCGATCTTCAGGACTTTTTCCGCCGCAACGGCCCCGCTCACTGCTCCCAGCACTGCTACCCCAGCCAACAACGCTGCCAACGACTTCTTCACAAACATCGCCTCCTCTTTCAACCTTCTCAAAGCTCACATCGTGATTTTTGGAACTTATTGGCCTTATCTTACCGGCCGGTCTCACTCTCTTCATCATCGCCTGATAACAAAAAAACTTGATATTTTTATTAGTTCTTCCATACTTTGGCTGATTTCATAAGGGTGATTCATTTTTTTGTTATATGGTTTCGCAGCTTGCGGCCGAATCATACTTTTCAACAATTCCTCACGCCCAAGCCTGTTTTTTCTTTATTTTTTCCTAAAGAAATAACATAAAATTGGCTTTATTAGTTGTTTTACAGAAATTCCTCCCGGCGGCCGCCTCGAGCGGCTGGGCAATCCACGAAGAATGCCCGCGTTTTTAACCCACAAACGGCAGCAGCCGACTCAGCCGCAGGCAATTCTCCAAACGACGGAACTCCACTGTCAGCATGAACGATTGCCATTTTGCCCCGCGCCTGCCCGGCCCTTCCATTTGCCCGCCACTGATAGACGCCCCACAAAGATACTCCAAAGATACGGCCATACCTTGGACAGCTTTTCAGGTGACGCGTCCATGCTCTCCCCATAAAAACCGCCATCGATTGCCCCCCTTCCTGTCCCGCACGTGCTCCCGCTTCTCTCTTGGGCACAACAAAAGGAAACAAAAAAGCCCTCCTTGCGGAAGTCTCCGCGAGGAGGGCGAAACGATTGCCGAGTGTTTATTAAGCAGCCTGTCTGCAAAGCCGGCGAGCGGCTAGCCGGTGTAGCAGAATCACGGCAAAGGCAAGGGACACGGCCGCGACGACAAGTCCCAGCATCTGGGAGTACAGCCCGCCGACCAAGAAGCCCAGACCGGAGCAGAAGGCAACGGTCAAGCTGTAGGGGAGCTGAGTCTTCACGTGTTCAACGTGGTCAGCCCCGGCGGCAGTTGACGCCAGAATCGTCGTATCAGAAATCGGCGAGCAGTGGTCTCCGAACACACCGCCGCTCAAGGAAGCGCCGATCATCAATTCCATAGGAACGCCGAAGTGGTGAGCCACCGGCAGCGAAATGGGAAGGATAATCGCCCAAACGCCCCAAGAGCTTCCAGTGGAGAACCCAATGAACGCGCCCACTACAAAAAGGAACGCAGGCATAAGGCCGGCGGGAATATGATAGCTTTCGACGATGTTGATGAGATACCCTTTCAGGTCCATCATGCCGGTGAGGGAACCAATGGACCACGCGAGCACCAGAATGACCGGAATGTCCGAGTTGAGGGCCACGCCGTGGCACCATTCAGGGACGATATCCCGGAACCCGAAGACCTTTGAGTGAGCCCCAATAATCCCGGCAGCGATCGAAGCCGTGAGGAACGAGGTGGAAATTGACAGGGAGATGTTCGACTTGACAAATGCCCCGCCAATACCGTTCACAGGGGCATTCCCCGTCCACATAATCATGGCAATCAGCGTGAGGAACAGCACGCCCAGCGGAACGAGGAAGTTCTTCAGCGTCAGGTTCACGCCGCTGAACAGTTTGTCCTCGTCCAAATCATACTTGCCCATCGGATTGTCGTTCGGCCCAATGAGCTGTCCCGTCTTGATTGCCCGCTGCTCTGCTGCGTACATCGGACCGATATCCAAGTCCCAAATAATCACGGCCAGCAGAACCAGCATGCCAAAGGTAGCGTAGAAGTTAAACGGAAGTGCCCGAAGATACACCGACCACGGGTTATCAGTAATGCCCAGCGCGGTGAACTGCGTCGCGATCAAGCCGATCGCATAGGTGCTGTAGCTGGTAATCGGCGACAAAGTGGCGAAAGGACAGCCCATCACGTCGCAAATATATGCCAGCTTGACCCGGGAAACCCGCAGCTTCTCGGTCACAGGCCGCATGATGGAGCCGAGGGTCAGAGTCGGTTCGGTAAAAATAAACGCAAAAGCGCTGGCATACGTCGTCAGTTGCGCCTGCTTACGAGTTTTCACCCGCTTCGCCGCAAATTCGCCAAAGGCCTTCGCGCCGCCGGTTCGTTTAATCAGGTAGACAAAGCCTCCGCAGGAGACGATCAGCATGAGCATACCGGCGTTCCACTCGTTCGCGATCAGCGGGATGAAAAACTTGGAAATCATCGTGGGGAACCCGACGATTGGGTTCCAACCGCAGATAATCGTCGTTCCTATCCACAGCCCAACGACGAGGGAAAAGACCGTCTGCTTTGTCACCAATGCCAGAACAATCGCCACTATCGGCGGAATGAGGGACAGAAAACCGTACTCCACTTCGAGCACCTCGCTTTAGCAGATTATGATGAAATAGAAAATTATTTCCGGTTCTTTATGCTTCGTTCAGCCTCAAAAACGCCCTTAATAGTAATTCAAAAGTATCCTTTACTCGTATTAGAAGCCTATTTGTGCATTTAAGCGCGAACAATAGGGTAAAAAAAGCGCCGGTTGTCCAGTACACACGGAGCAACCGGCGCTTGCAGCGCCTAAAGTCTACTTTTCCTGAGCGAGCCCACGGAGCAGCACGTCCATGGCTCCAGCCACGTCAGCCTTCACGCCCAGCTTGACGCAAGCTCTGGCCACAGCAGCGACCGCGCCGGTGATGACGTGCTTGTCGATGTTGCCCATATGGCCCATTCTGAAGCCCTTGCCGGCAAACTCGCCCAAGCAGCCGGCCACAACGGCGCCTTCCTCTGCCACGGCAGCGCGGAACTTGGCGTCGTCCACGCCGGCGGGGTACAGGTACACAGTCAGGGTCGGAGCGCGGAAGCCCTCTTCGGCGGCGACTTTAAAGCCCAGTTTTTCCACCGACTGGTCGATCAGCTTGGCAATGCGAATGTGCCGTGCATACCGCTCAGCAAGCCCTTCTTCCTTGATGATCCGGACGGATTCCTTAAGCGACCAGATCAGGTTGACGGCCGGAGTTCCCCAGTACTTGGACGGGTCTCTCATGACCGGCACCCACTCGTTGAAGTCGCAGTAGCTTTCAGGGATGAGTTCGCCCAAGGAAGCGCGGCGGTCCAAAGCAGCCTTGCTGGCCCACAGAACCGTCAGGCCGGGGCAGACGCCGAAGGCCTTCTGCGAGCAGGAAAGCACAATGTCGATGCCCATCTTCTCAAGGTTCTCTTCCGCGCCGGCCGCGGCTGCGACGCCGTCGACGATGTAAATAGTCTCAGGGTGCTTTTTAAGAACTTCGCCGATTGCAGCGATCGGAGCCATGACGCCGGTGGACGTCTCGACGTGAGTGACCGTAACGGCAGCGTATTTCTTTTCCTTCAGTTTCGCCTCGACCATTTCAGCGGTGATGCTGGTTCCCCAGTGATCCGTCGCCAGAACGTCCATGTCGAGTCCCTTGCGAAGGCACATTTTCTTGAACCGGTCGCCGAACGCGCCGTTGGAGCAGACGAGGATCTTGTCGCCCCGCTTGGTAGTGTTGGCCAAAGCCATTTCCATGCCCAGCGTGCCGCTGCCGGCAAAGACGAACGCCTGGCCCCCTTCACCGCAGCCCCACATCTCCTGCAGGTCAAGAACGAGCTGTTTGTAATCCGCCACGAAGCACGGATCGCCAAAGGCAACCGTCGGACGCGCCATTTCGTTCTGAATGCTGCGGACAACAGGAGTCGGTCCAGGAATCATCACAAGCCGTTCAGTCTTAATCATTTATTTTTCCTCCTCGCTTGATTTCGCTCTTTTACAGCTCGAGCGTGTCTAACCGAATGCGCATAACCAACTTCCGAAGCGGCGCCGGTTCCGTCATCGTGACGTAGGGCTGGTGTCCGTCCTCGGGGAAAAACAGGGCGAAGCTGTCGTTGTAGCTCCGCTGAAGCGAGCCGGTTCCGGTGTAGAGCTGAACGTCGGTCTGGGCGTTGTAGTCGCCTAACAGCGTCAGCCGCTCGACCGGGCAGTACCCGACCCACTCGTCGCCGGAAAGCGTCATCTGCAGGTCCGCGTGGCGCTGGTGATTTTCAAACGGCGCGTCGCAGAGCCTCTGGCTGTTTTTTTCCTGAATGAGCGCGTAAATCCTGTCGCCTTCCACGTCATACCGACCGGCACTCAGCCCGCTGAAGTCCGTTTGAGTGATGAACTCAAAGGCCCGACGAATCCCCCAGCCCAGTCCGTAATAACGGGAAGCATGAGCAAGCAGTGCTCGAATCAACGGTTCAACCTCCTTACTGACCGGCGCTGATCCGCGTTCCAGCGCTACCGGCCAGAGCCTCCACCGCCTTGTCAAGGCTGGTGATGACCGACAGCTGACCGCCGCGCTGGACAAACTGAACTGCCGCCTCGACTTTGGGGCCCATGGAACCGGCTTTAAAGTGCCCTTCGCTGGCGTACCGCTTCATATCGCTCACGGAGACGCTTCCAAGCCATTTTTCGTCCGGTTTCCCGTAGTTGACCGCCGCAGCCTGAACGTCGGTGAGAATGACGAGCGCGTCGGCTTGAACCTGACAGGCTAAAAGCATACCGGCCAAGTCCTTATCAATAACCGCCTCGACGCCGGACAGCTCGTTTTCGCGGCGAACAACCGGCACACCGCCGCCGCCGGACGCAACAACCGTCGCGCCGCTGCCCAGCAGACTGGTAATCGCCCCGCGCTCCACGATCTCTGCCGGTTTCGGGGACGGGACAACCCGCCGCCAGCCTCGGCCAGCGTCTTCGATCCACTTTTCTTTTCCGTCGGCAGACCGCTTTTTTGCCTCTTCCTCGCTGTAGAACGGCCCTACCGGCTTGGTCGGGTTCAAAAACGCCGGGTCGTTCGGATCCACAAGGACCTGAGTTACCACGCAGACCGGCTCCCGGCCGTCAATTTTTCGGGCCGCCAGCTCGTTACGCAGGCACTGGCACAGCATATAGCCGATGAAGCCTTGGCTTTCGGCGCCGCAGAAGTCCATTGGCAGAGCCGGAACCTGCCCCGCGCCTGCCGCGTTCTGAATCAGCAGGGCGCCAACCTGAGGCCCATTCCCGTGAGTCACCACAACCTGATACCCTGCCGCGATCATTTCGGCAATCTGACGCGCGGCGACTCGAACGTTTTCCATCTGCTCAGCGGCGGTTCCTTTTTGACCCCGCTGCAAAATGGCGTTTCCGCCCAAAGCCACGACTATACGCTGAATACTCATCAATCGACAACCTCTCACTTATCCGCGCCCGCTCCGCCCGACTGTCGGGACAAGAGACGTCCAAAGCCGGCCGGAGCCAGCACCTTATTTCCGTCATAGACGACCGTCCCGCGGACGATCGTCGTTTTCACCTTGCCGCAAAGCTCCATGCCCATGTAGGGACTGTGGCGGTTTTTGTAAAAAAGCGCCTCAGGCGTCACGGTCCAGCGGGCGTTCGGGTCAAACAGCGTCAAGTCGCCGTCGCTCCCCAGAGCCAACTGCCCCTTTTGGGGGAACAGACCGAACACCTTCGCCGGCCCTTCGCAGAGAAGCTGAACGAGCTGCGTCAATGACATGCCGCGCTTGGCCACGCCCTCGCCGTACAGCACCGAAAGGGTCGTCTGAACTCCCTCAGTTCCGCCCCACGCGTCCCAGAAACAGCCGCTCAGCGGGTTCTTCTGAGGGATCGTCGACGGCGAGTGATCCGAGCATATCATATCGACCTTGCCCGACAGAACCCGATCCCACAGCCGCTCCACATCGGCGGCGGTCCTGATGGCCGGGGTGCACTTTAACTCCCCGCCCAGCCGCTCCAAGTCGGACTCGTTGAAAACCAGATAGTGCGGACAAGTCTCAACCGTCGCGGGCTGGTGTTTTTTCGCCTCAGTCACTATATCAACCACTTCGGCAAGTGTGGCATGGCATACGTGCACCCGAGCTCCGGCGCGGCGGGCCATCACCAGCAGGCCCGCCACTGCCAATTCTTCCGTTTCAGGAGCGTGAGCTTCTAAGAACGACCGAACCGTCAGCCGGCCTTCAGCCCGGGCCCGCTTTTCCCTGACCGACGTCAGCTCCTCGTCCTCGCAGTGAACGCCGACCAGCGCGCCGATGCGGCCTGCCTCAACCAGACCGCGCCAAAGGACATCGTGGTTCGCGTACGGGAAATCGTTACCAGCAAAACATGTGAACGCCTTAAAGCACAGCGCGCCGTTCTGGGACATCGCTTCCATCTGGCTCACGTTGTCGTTCACCAGACCGCCCCACAGGCCATAATCGACCACCGACTTGGCCGCGGCTTGGGTTTTCTTTGCCTCCAGCGTCTCGACCGACGTCACAGTCGGGTTGCCGGACAGCGGCATTTCGACGACCGAGCCAACGCCGCCGGCAGCGGCGGCACAGCTCCCGGTGTAAAAGTCCTCCCGTTCGGTCAGTCCCGGATCGTTAAAGTGGACATGACCGTCCACCAAGGCCGGCAGCACCAGCAGACCGGAAACGTCGATAGTCTGGCGGGCCGGGAAAGCCGAAAGGTCGCCAACCGCCGCAATCCGTCCGTCAGCCACGCCGACATCCGCGCGGGCCGGGCCCTGCGGCAAAACGGCGGTGCCGCCACTGACCAGCAAGTCCAGCATGGAAAGACTCCTTTCAGATGGTGCTTCTTAGTTAACGCCGACCATCGACGAGACGAGCGCCATACGAATCGGAACGCTGAAGCTCATCTGCTTAAAGTACAGTTCGAACTCCGAATGATCGATAGCGTAGTCGAATTCCACTTCGTTCCGGGGCAGCGAGTGCATCAGCCCAACGATACGGCCGGTCCGCCCCCGAATTTTTTTCAGGTCTTCCAAGTGAATATAGAACTTGGCGATTTTCTCCATGAAGTCGTTGCGGGCCGCCGGGTTGTCCTTCGGGACGCAGCAGCCGGGCAGGTAGCAGAGGTGGCACGTGGCCATCACGTCGATGAAGTCCTCGCGGCTCAGGTCGTAGTGGGTCTCGATCTTCGCTCCAGCGGCCTTCAGCTTGTCCATGATCAGTGTCGGAATCGGATGCTCGCTCAGGCCGACGTAGACGATTTCCGCCCCCATGATGGCAAGGCCCATCGCAAACGAGTGGCCGCTCCGGGCACGGCTCAGGTCAGACGAGGCAATGCAGACTCTCAGCCCCTCGAAACCGCCGAACGCCCTGTAGGCGGTGTACATATCCAGAAGCCCCTGAGTGGGATGCGTCTCGTTCCCCCAGCCGCAGCTGATGACGGGGACGCGGGCGGCCGGCAGGGCGGCCTTCACCGTCTCATAGTCCGGGTGACGCAGCCCAATGATATCAGCATAGCACGACGCGGTCGTCAGGTGGTCAGACAACGACTCGCCCTTAGCGGCCGACGAGTTGACCGCCGGGTTCGACTCGGAAATCACGCGGCCGCCCTGGCGCAGCATGGCCAGCTCGGTGCTGAAACGAGTGCGGGTTGAAGGCTGAAAGAACAGAGCGCAGAGGACTTTCCCCTCCATCAAGTTCAAACCGTTCCGCCAGAACGGCTCAATCATCTCAGCGGCGCGGAACAGATGGCCATACTGCTCGCGGGTCAGGTCGGTCAGAAACTCAAGGTTGCGCCCCTTCAGTCCTGTCGCTTCAAGCTCATCCTTGATGTTCATAGGCGCGAAGTTCGCCGTCAAAGCCATAATAAAATCGTCCTTTCGTGGTAGATTCGGGACTACAGCTCCACGTCCCGGTTGCAGTCCTTGGAGTAGATGTAGCTCATCGGCTCGCGCCCGCTGGCGTAGACGCACTGCTGGCAGAAAGCGCCCATCCACAGGAAGTCCTCACGCTGAACCGGGATCCAATCATCGCCCAGCCGGTACACGCCCTCGCCGGAAGTGATGTACATGCCGTGCTCCTGCACGTGAGTCTCGATGAACGAATGGCAGCCGCCGGGCTGGAACGTCAGGATATGGAAGTTCATGTCAAAACCGAGGTCGGTCGGCAGCAGATCGACCAAGTCAACGTTCTCCATATCGTCCAAGTGCTTCACAGGCAGATCGTGAACGTTGCCGAACACCGGCCGAGCCGAGTGCCCTTCCAGAGGAATATACTTCTGCTTGTACATGATGATCCGCATCGTACCGTTAGAATCGTTGCGAATGCCCATGCCAACGCCCTCAGGGGCAAACGCGTAACCGCCCTGCTTGAGAACCTTCGTCTCGCCCGCGACCGTAACAGTCAGCTCGCCCTCGCCGTCCATGAAATAGACAAAGCGCTCGCAGCCCGCGTCGCCCCAGTCCTTAGAAGTGTGAGCGCCGGGAGCGACGGTGGACACGTACCACACAAAGCTCGGCCCGATCTTGGGAGAGGCGATGATCGACGTTTTGAACCCCTCAAAACCCGGAATCACGTTGATAACCCGGCCCTCCGGAGGAATCACAGCATAGACTCCGTTGCGAATAACCGCCCGGGACGAAAGCAAACCCTTTGGATAACCCATTGTATCTTCCTCCTTGTTTGTTCGGCGGCAGAAAGCCGCCGTCCATCTCGCCAATTATTGTGACATTTTTCTCTGCTTAGCGCTTTATGTTTAATTACCCATAAATATAAATATTTTTATAACTTAGAGCCAAAAAGCGCCAGAGCAGGACCCTATTTGTTACCTATCGCCATTCCTAAAGGAAAACGTTACTTCCACGCCGGGAACGACGGCGCGAACAACTCATCAAGCGACTGTCCCCTGAAGTCCCGCTCGGCGACGCTCGCCTTCATCCGATCGTAATACTGCTGAGCCCGCTCGTCCAAGCGAGACTCGTCAATGCCCAGAACGCGGCCATTTTCAAATACGACTCGGCCGTTGATCACGGACAGTTTTAAGTCTCTGCCGGATCCGCTGTTCACAAGCGTCCGGAGAGGATCGTCAATCGGCCCGATATGCCGTCCGGACAGGTCAAAGACCACAATATCCGCCTTAGCCCCCGCCGCCAAACGGCCCAAATCGTCCCGGCCAAGCGCGCGGGCTCCGCCGAGCGTCGCCGTCTCGAAGAAATCGGCCACCCGGTTGCCCTCCGGGGACTTGTCGACTCGCCGGGCCATCATGCTGCCTACACTTATGTTGAGTAGCAAGTCACACGGGAACGTGTCAGTTCCCATGGCCATGTTGACGCCCGCTCTCCGGTACCGGCCAAACGACTCCAGCGCCGTGCCTCCTCTGGCGTAAACAAGAGGACAATGGATCACCGTCGTTTTCCTTTCCGCCAAAAGGGCTAAGTCGTCGCCGGGCAGCGGATTGGACAGCTCGCTGAACCCCTGCACGAACAGCCCGTGAGGAATGAGCGTCCTATCGTCGAGAATCCCCAGCGAATCGAGCAGCTGAAGAGGCGTCTTGCTGTGGTGCGAAACAATCCAGTTATACTCAAATGAGCCTTGTGCCGCATGCAGCCTCATCGGGCAGCCGATCTCCCGCGCCGCCGCCTTGCTCCGCACCAAATTATCAATCGTCTGTGTCTCAATACGCTCCGGCACCATTACCGCATTGATCAAGCCGTCAGCCCAACCGCCGTAGACGTTAGCAAAACGGATCGCCCGTTCCAGTCCTTTTTTCCCGGCCTCTTCGTCGTACAGCACGGAAGTCGTCCCGTCGGATGCAACGACACGGTTCCCTGACTGATAGCTGGGGCCGAGGTATACCCGCAGACCTACGTCTCGGGCATTATAAGCGGCCGCTTCAATTTCCTCGTAGGTTTCAGCGCATGCCTTGTACAGCACCGATGTAATCGGCATGGCGGTGGTGATCCCGGCACGAACGAGAGCCGCGTAGGCGTACAGAGATTTAAAAGCCTCTTCCTCCGGGGTCATAAACTCTCTAGGCCCTTGATCCCAGTACTTCTTAGACCACATCAGAGATGCATTTTTCTGTGAAGGGACTTCCCAATGATAGAGACCGTGGTCAATATCCCCCAGAGCGTCCAAATCGATAAGGCCGGGGCTGACGAGAGAACAGCCGCAGTCAATTTCTCGGTCTACCGTTCCGGGGAACTCTTTTGCGCCGACGTACAGTATGTTCTGCCCTTCATATACGACTTGGCCGTTTTCAATTATTCGGTGCCCATGGCCGTCAAAACCGATAACGTAACGAGCTTTTATCCTTGTTTTCATCTGCCTTGAACTCCCTTCGCTTCCTTTGTCCAACTGGCCTTATTACTCTTAAGGACGACTGATTAACTGACTAAAATCGACCCTATTTTCGTCAAGCCATCCCTCTGAATGCCCCCAAAATGTCTCCGCAAGGTTCAAATGCTTTTCTAAGCCCGCTCTCTTAATCGTTTCCATAATTTCACGATGACCGTCAAGCAACATGCTCTTTTCGTCCACCGTCAATACTTTTCGATTCAGCATGACAGGCTTGCCATCGACAAAAACCGTTTCGACATCCTGACCGACTGCCCGTTGGATGAGTCTGTGAACGGGCAGCAGTTCTGGCATGAGATGAGGCTGAAAAGCGTCAACGATAATAACGTCAGCTTTTTTGCCGAGCTCAAGAGACCCTATTTCGTCATCCCAGCCAACAGCCTTTGCAGCGTCAATTGTGATCATTTCGAGCAATTTCCCCGTCGGCAATACACATTCATCATGTAAAAGCATTCGCTGTATTAACTGGGTCTTATGGGCCGCACGGAAAAGATCAAAAGAAGTGCGCGGAGAATTACCATCAGTTGTAACAGCGACATTGCAGCCCAACTCAATGAGCTCTGGAATTGGACAGCGCCCACTGCTCTGTCCCACCCCCGGAGTGCTTGTGACATTTGTTTTTGTCTTTGCGAGAATCATTGCCTCTTCAAAAGAAATACCTGTGCAATGCTGTAAATGGACGTCCGGCCCGAGAAGCGCGTCATCGCACTGTGAAGCAAGTCGAATCATGCCGCCAAAAGCTTCTGTGTGAATTCTCGTTTTGTACTTCGCCGCAACCTGACGCACTCTTTTCATCATGTAGCGGTCATGGTCCGTCAGTTTCACCGCCACATCAGCTGCCGAAGAACCTGAGCCGAAAATCGACGTCAAAAGGACAAAGGGCGCGATAAAAACGCGAATTCGATCGTTAGCGCTATGGTTCCACTGGTCAATAGCTGCCTCAGCTCCGGCCATTAATTCATCAAAGGTATATTCCTTTTCTATCCTCTTCCCGTTAACAATCCGGCTAAATTTTCGAGGGAACGGAGGATTGGAAGGCCCAACAGCCACTATGTTCCGAATTCCAACTTCGGCATATCCTTGAACGCAGTTGCCGGCAAATACAGGATCGTCGCTTCTCTGGGCTGAACTTATTACAGAGACGCCGCAGGTAACACCCATTCTAAGGCGTTCCAGCGCCGCGACTCGGCTTTCTTTCAGCCAGTATTCATCGGTTGTGAAATGGTGATATGTCGGTGTGGCAATATCCATCCATAAGCTGGGAGTATCTGAGCCAATTCCTTTAAACAACGCATGCCCTGCGTGCCCGTGAGCGTCAACTAAACCGGGCATAATGATTTTATGAGTGCAGTTTATGATGTTGTCACAGACATAATGGCCTTCAATTTCTTGTTTTGATCCAACGCCTATGATTTTTTCCCCGAGTATCGCCACAGCCCCGTCACAAATAATCCGACGCGATGTGTCCATTGTGACGACTGTGCCTCCGCTTAAGATGAAATCGACGTGTTGCTTTTCTGCTTTTTGTTTGTCATTGCATATCACTAGACAACACTCCTCTTTCAACAACAGTGCAGGGAGATGACAGCACCCCCCTGCTCCTGTTGTTTAATCCGAATCGTTTGTTATTTTGCCAGTTTTACCTTGTTAAACTCATAAATCCCGCGACGATGCAGCGGGAATTCGGCTATACGCCGACTGATACCCGTGACCTGCTCCCCACCGTACCAATAAAGTGCCGGCACTTTATCCAAGAAATAGCGCTGCACTTCCTTGTATACCTCTGCCCGCTCCGGCCCTTCAGGCGTCGAGGCTCCTTTATCAAGCAGTTCGTCAAACTTTGGATCATTAAATCGAGCATCGTTCGTCGCACCGATGCCGCGGCTGTGATACAGTCTGCCAAGAGCGAACTCCGGATCCGGGAGGTTGTTTCCCCAGCCGCTCATTGAAATTTCGAAGTCGCCTCTTGTTAAACAGTCCAGCAGCGCGCCGTATTCAAGCACTTGGATATCAGCGGTGATACCGACCTCACCTAACATCGCCTGAGCGATTGTTGCCGCATCGACGCGCTCTTTTGATTCGTTGACTTTAATCGTGACGTGAAGATCTTTGACTCCAGCTTCCTTTAAGAGAGCCTCTGCTCCTTCAACATCATAATCGTGTTCAGGCAAAGTATCGTCATAGTAAACCATACCTTGGGGCAACGGACCTTTGGGAGCATACCCAACGCCGCGATAAACGGCTTTTTGAATGCCGGCAACGTCAAGAGCTTTGCTGAAGGCCTGCCGAACTCTCACATCATTGAACGGCGGCTTCGAGCAGTTAAGGACAAAGAAATCCTCGCGAAGATCTTTGCGGCGCAGCAGCTTCAAATTGGGGTTGTCGGCAATTCTGTTGATGTCGTTGACGTTTACTTTAAAGATCATGTCGACGCTGCCGCTCTCAAGCTCGATTGTTCTGACCGAAGATTCTGGCACGGCTCTGATGATTAACGTTTTAAAATCAGCTTTATCGCCCCAATAGTCATCGTTCCGTTCAAGAACGACTCTGTCGCCCTTCCTCCAGCTGACAAACTTAAAGGGGCCTGTGCCCACCGGATGTTCTACATACTTGTCCCCAAGCGCCTCCATCGTCTTTTTGTTCACGACACTGCCCCAAACTTCAGTAAAAGCATAAAGCAACGGGGTAAAAGGCTTTTTCATATGAATGACGATGGTATAGTCATCTTTTATTTCAACGTCTTTAATGTCATTAAGCAAAACGTTTGCCCCAGTTGCTGTAACCGTCGTCCGCCCGCGATCGATCGTGTACTTTGCATCTTCAGCGGTAAAAGGCTCTCCGTTATGGAACCAAACGCCCTTCCGAAGGTGCAAAATATACGTCAAAGGATCCGGCGTTTCCCAACTTTCAGCAAGACGCGGCACTAAATTTCCTTCAAGATCCTGCCACAGCAAGTGGTCATAAATGCAAAGGAACGTTTGGGCACTTCCTGCATCTCCGGTGAGCATAGGATCGAGAGTTTTAATGTCCGTGCTGTTCGCAACGATTAGCGTGTCTGGCTCGTTGTGAGCAAACGCCGCAGGCGCAAGAAAAGCCGCTAATGCAACTGATAACATTAATTTCTTGATCAATATATTTCCCTCCTTAAATTATTTGGAACACAAAATAAAGATTTCCGTTATGAAAACCTCACGAACATTTACCTTGTCAGAGCACGTCTACATATCTTCCTACTTCGCCAGTTTCACTTTGTTGAATTCGTAAATACCTCGACGATGCAGCGGGAATTCACTGATCCGTTTGCTAATAGCTATTACCTGCTCGCCTTCTGACCAATAGATCACAGGGACCTGTCCTAGGAAATAACGCTGCACCTCTTTATATAACGCCGCACGCTCGTCGCCGTCAGGCAGCAACGTTCCCTTATCCAGCAACTCGTCCATTTTCGGATCGCTGTAGCGGGCCCACGATTCCGCGCGTGTGATAGAGCCGGGACATTGCATATTCAGGATCTGGAAGGTTATTTCCCCACCCTAGGAGCGAGACATCAAAATCTCCCCTATCGAGAATATCAAGCAGTGCTCCGTACTCTAAAACTTGAATCTCGGCGTTAATTCCCACTTCAGCCAGCTGAGCTTGGGCAATTGTCGCCGCGTCGATTCGTTCCTTCGACTCATTAACGCGAATAGTGATATTCAGTTGCCCCACGCCGGCTTCTTTCAAAAGAGCCCGCGCTCCCTCAACATCCTGCACAGGCATAGGCAGCGTATCGTCGAAGTACCTCATTCCCAACGGCAGCGGGCCACGAGCTGCGCGCCCTACGCCTCGGAAAACTGCTTTTTGAATTCCTACAATGTCCAAGGCTTTCGCAAAGGCTTGTCGCACACGTACGTCGTTAAACGGGGGCCTTGAACAGTTCAAAATATAGTAGTCGGAACGGAGTTCGGGACGACGGAGCACCTGAAGTTTCGGGTTTTCGGCGATTCGGTTAATATCGTGAACATTTACTTTGTAAATCATATCAACCGAACCACTTTCCAACTCAATCGTTCGGACCGAAGTCTCAGGAATGGCACGAATGATGAGGTTTTTAAACTCTGCTTTATCACCCCAATAATCATCGTTGCGCTCTAGGACAACCCTATCCCCTTTAGTCCAACTAACAAATTTGAACGGTCCCGTGCCGATTGGGTGCTCAAAATATTTGTCGCCCAGTTTCTCCATCGCTTTCTTGTCCATAACGCTGCCCCAGACTTCTGTGAAAGCGTACAAAAGAGGCGTGTAGGGCTGACTCATATGAATCACAATCGTATAGTCTTCCTTAATTTCAACTTCCTTAATATCCTTTAACAGGACGTTGGCCCCCGTCGCAGCAATCGTCGTCCGTCCGCGGTCGATAGTAAGCTTAGCGTCCTCTGCGGTAAACGGGTCTCCGTTATGGAACTTCACGCCACGGCGAAGATGCAGAATGTACGTCAAAGGATCTGGAGTCTCCCAGCTCTCTGCCAAACGAGGGATAAGGTTGCCTTCTAGATCCTGCCACAGCAGATGATCATAGATGCTCAGGAAGACTTGTGCGCTGACAGTGTCACCGGTGTACATCGGATTCAAGGTCTTAATATCTGCAGAATTCGCGACGATTAACGTGTCAGGCATATCATGAGCCATTCCTGTACCAACGGCTCCGCAGGCAAGACATGCCGCAACTAACAGAGAAATACCGCGTCTTTTCATCTGAACTTCGCCTCCCTCGTGATTTAAAAGATTACCTTTTAAAAATTTAGGACTCCGTAGTTCAAATTTTTCCGGCAACAACGTTTTATTTATTTTTTAGTTCCGCTTATAGCCTGACTTTGATATCTCTCCCCCCCTGACCCAGTTTTAGAAATAAATTGACGCCACACGTTCCACTAAATCCTTGTTCCCTCTTATTCAGCCGATTTCACTAAATGGCAGGCGACGAAGTGATTAGGAGCGACCTCTTTCAGCTCAGGCGTCTGAGCCGTGCAGATGTCCTTCCGGAATCGGCACCGGCCGGCAAACCGGCAGCCCGCCGGCGGGTTCACCGGGCTCGGAACGTCACCTTCCAACAGGATTCGCTCCCGCTTCACTCCAACTTTCGGAATTGGAATGGCCGACAGCAGCGCTTGGGTGTACGGGTGCAGCGGGTTCTTGAAGATTTCTTTGTCCCCGGTGAGCTCCACCATGGACCCCAGGTACATGACCGCTATCCGGTCGCTCAGGTGTTTAACCACGCTCAGGTCGTGGGAGATGAAGACGTACGTGTACCCGTTGTCGCGCTGTAGCTGGCACAGCAGGTTCAGTACCTGCGCCTGTATGCATACGTCCAGCGCCGATACCGGTTCGTCAAGGACGATGAAGTCCGGGTTGAGCGCTAAGCTCCGCGCGATGCCGATTCTCTGCCGGCGGCCTCCATCCAGTTCGTGCGGGTAGGTGCCGATCAAACGGCGGGCAAGCCCGACGGTGTCCATGAGCTCCAAGATCCTGTCGTTCATGGCTTTTTTGCTGCTGTACACTTTGTTGACGATGAGCGGTTCAGCGATGAGGTCGGCGACGCTGAGCCGCGGGTTGAGGCACGAGTACGGGTCTTGGAAGACGATCTGGACTTTCTTCCGCATTTCTTTCATTTCTGATTTGCTGAACTTGAGGATGTCGCGGCCGTCGAATTTGACTTCTCCGGACGTGGCGTCCAGCAGCCGGATCATGGTGCGCCCGAGGGTGCTTTTGCCGCAGCCCGATTCGCCAACGAGGCCGAGCGTTTCGCCCCGTTCGATGCTGAAGCTGACGTCGTCTACGGCGTGAAGCAGGCCTCGTTTGGTCTTGAAGTACTTTTTCAGGTGGTTGACTTCCACCATGGGGGTATGGGGAGCGGCTGCTGGTTCTTTCATGATTTCCGTCATGGCCGTCACTCTCCCTTCACGCCTGCTGTGGGATTGAGAATCGGGCAGGCGGCGTAGTGGCCCGGAGCGACTTCTACCATCTGAGGCTCAATTTTGGTGCATTGGTCGACGGCGTAGGGGCACCGGGGATGGAACGGGCAGCCGGGCGGAAGGTCAGTCGGGTCGGGCATGAGTCCGTGAATGACTTTGAGTTCGTCCTGGTCTTCGTCCAAGTCGGGGATGGAGTTGAAGAGCCCTTCGGTGTACGGGTGCCGCGGCTTGGTGTAGAGCGAGAGGGTGTCCGAGTACTCGACGACCCGGCCGGCGTACATGATGGCGACTTTGTCGCACATTTCTGCCACGATGCCGAGGTCGTGGGTGATGAGGATGACCGACGTGTTGAACTTGACCCGCAGCTGTTTCATCAGTTCCAGCACCTGAGCCTGAATGGTGACGTCCAAGGCGGTGGTGGGTTCGTCGGCGATAAGCAGCGCCGGGTTGCACGCCAAGGCGATGGCGATGACGACCCGCTGTTTCATTCCGCCGGAGAACTGGTGCGGGTAGTCGCCGCAGCGTTCGCGGCGGATTCCCACCAGTTCCAGCATGTCGCCGGCTTTCTCGAGCGCCTCTTTTTTGCTCAAGTTCTGATGCAGTTCGATCATTTCGGCGATCTGCTCGGCGACGGGAATAACCGGGTTGAGGCTGGTCATCGGGTCCTGGAAGATCATGGCGATTTTGTCGCCGCGGATCTCGCGCATCTGGTGCTCGCTCTTTTTCAGCAGGTCTTCGCCTTCGAAGTAGATCTCTCCGGACTGGATCTTGGAGGGGGGAGTGGGAAGCAGGCGCATGATGCCGAGCGCGGTGGTCGTTTTGCCCGCGCCGGTCTCGCCGACGAATCCCAGAGTCTCGCCGTGGCCGAGCTGCAGGTTCAGCCCCTCGACGGCGTGGACGTCGCCGGACTCGGTGATGTAGTGAATGGTCAGGTCACGAATGTCAAGAAGCGGGGCAGCGTCGTTCTTAAGAGTCTGTTCAGTCATGGCTCCGCCTCCTTATCGTTTCAGCTTCGGGTCAAGCGCGTCGCGCAGACCGTCGCCCACGAAGTTCAACGCCAGTATGGTGATCATGATGGCCAAGCCGGGGAACAAGGTCATGTAGGGGTAGTCGCGAATATAGCTTCGCCCGCCGGAAAGCATGGCGCCCCACTCGGGCGTGGGCGGCTGAATGCCCAGACCGATGAAGCTCAGGCCGGCGGCAGAAAGAATTGCGCTGGCAACGCCAATCGTCGCTTGAACAATCAACGGGGCCATACTATTGGGAAGAATGTGCTTAAGAATGATTCGCCAGTCTGAGCTGCCGACAGCTCTCGCCGCCTCGACGAACTCCTGACCTCGAAGCGTCAGGACGGCCCCTCGGACAATTCGCGCGTAATGCGGCATAGAAGCAAAACCCACGGCAACCATCAAGTTGAACAGTCCCGGCCCAAGCGACGCTGCAATTGAAATCGCCAGCATCATCTGCGGAATTGACAAAAGAATATCCATGCCTCGCATGATAATGTTGTCTAATTTTCCGCCGTAGTAGCCGGCAAGCGCTCCCAAAAGGCCGCCCGCTACAGTTGAAATTCCAACTGCAATGAATCCAACAAAAAGAGAAATTCTCGCGCCGTAAACTATTCTGCTGAATATGTCTCGCCCAAACTCATCGGTGCCGAACCAAAACTCTTTGCACGGCGCAGTGTATGCCATCATCAAGTTCTGCTTAGAAAATTTGAATGGCGCGATCTTATCGGCAAATATGGCCGTGAGAAAAAGTAATATAACAATAGCTAACCCAAAAACAGCCAACGGGTTATGACAAAACTGATGCCAAATTGCCCGAAATCCTCGTAGGTTTTTCTTTTTTTTCACGCTGTCAGTCATTTTCGGTCCCCTCACTTGTACTGCGCCTTAATGCGCGGATCGACGTACGCATAGAGCAAGTCGACCAATAAATTGACTAAGCTAACCGAAAATGCGATAAACAGCACCCCGCCTTGGACTGTCGGATAGTCCCGCATCTTGATCGAATCGACCATCAGCCGGCCGACGCCAGGTATGGAGAAAATTGATTCGGTTAAAAGCGCACCACCCAGCAGGTTGCCAAACTGCAAGCCAGCAACGGTAATGATAGGAATCAACGCATTTGGAAGCGCGTGGCTCCAAATGACGCGAGACTCCTTCTGTCCCTTGGCGCGAGCAGTGCGAATGTAGTCCTGACGGATAACCTCCAACATTGAGGACCGGGTCATTCGGGTAAGAATTGCTAAAGAGCCAAACGCCAGTGAGAGCGACGGCAATATCATCGCTGAAAACGTGCTGAACCCGGAAGAAGGGAACCACCCCAGTTGAACTGAAAAAAACAGAATCAACAACAGCCCCAGCCAAAAGGAGGGCATAGAGATACCGATTAAAGCAAACACCAGCACGACCGAGTCAAGAAAAGAATATTGCTTAATCGCCGATACTATCCCTAAAGGAATTCCGATCAACACTGAAAAAAGGGTTGCAAGCCCTGCCAGAAGGCAGGTGTTTGGAAATGCAGAAAGGACGTCTGCGAGAACGGCATGCTTGGTAATATACGAAGTACCAATATCTTGATTGAAAACAGCGTTATAGAGGTATCGTCCAAACTGAACAAAAAAAGGATCATTCAGTCCCTGAGCAGCTCTGAACTGCGTTAATGCCTCCTCACTTGCCTGCTCACCTAAAATCAATTTCGCCGGATCCCCTGGCGTCAAATACAGCATCGTGAAAATCACGAAGGCAACGCCTACCAATACCGGCACCATCGAAAACAACCGTTTAAATATGTATCGATGCATGCTCCAGTCTCCTCCTTACCCTCTCGATAGCCCTCTTTTGCGTCTCCTGACACAACGTTACCCGATTAAACCGCCACCGTCATTATTATCAAAAAACATATAACAGCTATTTTTTGATTGATAAACACTAAACGCCCTCGGAAAATCCGCCGTGATACTTTTATAACAATAATAACGCGATATTTTTAGCTTTTAGAGACAAAAAACATGGCCGCCTGTCAGTCAGGCGGCCATGAGTGTAGCGTTTTTTGGATTTTTTTACGGCTATTTCCTATGATTTTCATCAAATATGTTCATTCGGTACATCTTGAACGCTATCCCGAGCGAGAGCCTTTTGTCGCTGTCATTCAAGTCGGCGCGGAGAAGCTCTCTGATTTTGTCGTACCGATACCGCAGCGTGTTGTAGTGAATCGAAAGGTCATCAGCCGCCTGTTTGAGCTGCCAATTGCTCTTGATGACCGCTTCCAGCGTGATGAGCAGGTCGCTGTTGTGCTCTTTGTCGTGCTGAATCAGAGGCTGAAGCTGCTCTTCACAGAAGTTTTTCGCGTCCGGCGTGTTGCAGATCGGCGCGATGAAGGAGAAAATGCCCAGTTCGTCCCAGTCAATGATGTGGTTGCCGCACTTGAGGCTGCGAACAATTTCTAGGGCTTTTTTCGCTTCGGTGTAGCTTTCGTGAGCGAGAAAGGCGCTCTCTTTGAACCGTCCTGTGGCTATTGTGACTGTGGCCTCGGTTCGCTTGGCGATTTGCTCCTGAATTTTGAGAAGGTCTTCGCGCCCAATATGCCGGCTCGGCGGTTCGGGGGAGAAGTCCAAGAAGACGATCGCGTCGCTCATGGTGCTGTAAGGCATTTTCGAGTAAACCCGCCGTATGCCTTCGACGGCAATGGAAGAGACCATTTGACGCCGCTCTTCAAGCTGAGCATACGGCGTTTCACTGCCGTCAGGCCGGCGTTTTTCCGGGTCAATCTGGACGACGATTGCCCGCACCCACCCGGACAGATCCCAGCCGAACCGGTGGGCCCGCCGGGTAAGATCCCGTTCGTGTTTGACGTTGTTTAAGATCAGGTCCTGCACAAATTCGTTCCGGTAGCGATATTCCACTTCCCGGCTGGCGATATCCCGCTGAACGAGCAGCATCAGAGCCGTCGCGGCGTGCTGAGCCGCCGTCTGCAGCTGTCTGTCCTGCTTCTGTTCTCCCGGTGCGGAGTTCAGAAACAGATAGCCGTAGACGTTGTCGCCGGACTGAATTTTTCGGCACAGGTATTTGTCCTGCAGCTCCCTCAGGGCAAGCCCAAAGACGTCCTCCCGAAATGCCTCGTTTTTCGCCGAGCAGTAGCGCTCCCGGGACGGAAGGCTGAAAAACGCGACGTCCTCCCGTGAGAACAGCTGCAGGTTGTAAAGCACCTGATCAATGCCGCCGCCTTCAACCAATAAGTCGGAAAACGATCGAAGAACCATTTCTGAAAAGCGAATATCACCGGCCTGTTCGTTGATGATCCGGCTCAAAATCGGCGTGATGACGTCGGTAAAGGCCAGCTGAATGGGAATTTCCAGTATGGCGAGCCCTATTTTGTCTGCCGTGTCCTTGACTTGTTCCGGCAACTGCCCGATGAAGCGGCCGAGTTTGACGCCGAGCGCAGCCGCTCCGGCGGCATTGAGGTCGTTCACCAGCGAAAGCAGCTGTTCCGGGTTTTCTCTGGCGAGATACGCAGAGGTGAGCACCAATTCACCGCCGTGAAGCCAGCGGCTGATGTCCGGCGCTTCCATGACGTTGACGTTCCTGACCGGGCGTTCAAGCCCGCTTGCGCCTGCCAGCAGGCGTATTCCCTCAAGTTCGGACATGTCGAGCAAGTCCCGAACGACTAGCGGCATGCGAAACCTCTCCTTCCCCTTATCCTCCCGCTTCCGGCAGGCCTTACTTTTCCAAGTTCATCAGGTACTGCAGGCAGGTGCGGACGCCGAACGACGAGGCCCCGGCGCTGTAGCAGTCAAACGCGCTTTCGTAATAGTCGACGCTGGCGATGTCCAAGTGAATCCAGCTGGTTCCCGGCACGACGAATTCCCGAAGGAACATGCCGGCGGTGATGGCGCCGCCGCCCGGGCCGGCAGAGTTTTTCACGTCCGCGAAGGGCGTAGAAATTTTCTCTTTGAGCTTGTCGTCGTCCAACGGGAAGTAATGGAACCGTTCGCCGACTGCCTTGCCCGCGTCAATAATGGCTTGAGCCAGAGCGGCGTCGTCTCCCAGAGCCCCGGCCGTGTAGCCACCCAGAGCCGTTCCGATCGCGCCGGTGAGCGTGGCCATGTCAATAAGGGCGTCGGGCTTCAGCTCGCAGGCGTAGGCCAGAGCGTCGGCGAGCGTCAGCCGGCCTTCGGCGTCGGTGTTTTTCACTTCAATGGTCTTGCCGTTTTTGGCTCGGATGATGTCGTCTACCCGGTAGGCGTCGCCGTCGGGCATGTTCTCCACCGCGCCAAAGATCCCGTGAACTTCCAGCGAAGGACGAAGGGCTGCAACGGCTTCCATGATGCCCAGCACGTTGCACGCGCCAGTTTTGTCCCCTTTCATGGTGATCATGCCGTCTCGGGTCTTGATGCTCAGCCCGCCGCTGTCAAAGGTGACCGACTTGCCGACAAAGACGACTCGCTTGGGGTTTTCGATGCCTTGAGGCCGGTAGACCATGTGGACGAACCGAGGCCGTTTGGCCGAGCCGCGGCCAACGGCAAACAGGGCTTCCATGCCCATTTCGTGAATTTGCCCTTCGTCGTACACGGTGCATTCCAGTCCGCCGGCGCGGGCGACTTCCTGCGCGCAGTGGGCCATTTCGGCCGGCCCGATGACGTTGCCCGGCTCGTTGGCCAAGCTTCTGGAACGAATCTGGCCGCCGGCAAACGCTCCCGCTCGCTTCAGCCCAATCTCGGTTCCGTCGAGGAAGACTTCTTCCGGTCCGGCGTATTTGGGCCGGGCGGTCCGATATTTGTCAAAACAGTAGTCGCCCAGAAGAATGCCTTCGGCGGCAGCCTGCGTCAGCCGATCGTCAAGGGCTTCGGGGAAGTAGAGCCGGATGGCCTTGATTCCCCGACCGTCCAGTTCCCGCTGCAGGTTTGCGCAGCCGTTCCGCAGGGCCCGCGCCAAACACCCTTCGGCCGGGAGCTCGGCTAAAATCACCCTAGGCGTTTTCTTATCCGCTGTTGGAATAAGGTGCCATCCGGCCTTTCCGGGCTCAAGTCCGGTCAGAGAACGAAGGGCCCGGCCGATTTCAAGAAGGCCGGCAGGAGCCTGCGGCTCCTTCTCTCCACGGTAAAAAAGGACTGGGACTGCGTCCGAACCGGCAGCTGCCGCTGAAACGACTTTTACTGTCATTGTTATCTCCTCCTGTCTAACGTCAACGGATGTTCTTTGTTACTTTACCACAAAATGGGACCGACAAGCTCAGAGAAATTCAACAGTTACCGAAAAACGACATTTTTTTATCTTAATCTCACGGAGTAATCTTGCACGGGTAAGTTGTTTATCGGATAATAGATCGCGTCAGGGGGTTCTACAGGGGGACACCCGACAGCTCTGGCTTGCCGGAGTTTATTTGACAAGGGAGGTATTGTGAATGTCCAAAAAGTTTTTTGCGTTGCTGGCTGGCATGTGCCTTTTCGCAGGCGCCGCTTGGGCAAAGGGCGATACACTGACCGTCGCGAACATCTACGACGCCAAGTCGCTTGACCCGGTGGCATCCAACGACGTGGCCTCGGCGGGTGTCTGCATCCACATCTATGACAACCTGCTGACGATCACCAACGACAACAAGCTCGTTCCTCAGCTGGCCACAAAGTGGGAGCAGATCGATCCCAAGACCTTCAAGTTCTACCTTCGTCAGGGCGTCAAGTTCCACAATGGCGAGCCGTTCACTGCCGACGACGTGGTTTACACGGTCAACCGGGCGAAGTCCGACGTGGGCGCCGCTATGAAGCAGTACACCGATCCTATCGACTCGGTCGAGAAGATCGATGACTACACGGTTGTGTTCCACCTCAAGTACCCCTACACGCCGTTCGTCATGACCCTGACCCACATGTGGGGCGGCATCGTCAACAAGAAGGCCGTCGAGGCGGCTGGCGACAGTTACGGCATGAACCCGGTCGGAACCGGCGCGTTCAAGTTCGTCTCTTGGGCGAAGAACGATCGGATCACCCTTGAGCGCAACGACGACTACTGGGGCGACAAGCCGGCATATAAGACGCTGGTCATGCGCTCGATTTCCGAGGACAACAGCCGGACCATCGCTCTTGAAAGCGGCGACGTTGACATCGCCTACCAGATCAGCCCGATGGACATTCAGAGAGTCGAAGAGAACCCGGACCTTGAGATTCACCGGGTCAACACCACGTCCATCACTTACTTGGGCATGAACTGCAGCAAGAAGCCTTTGGACGACGTCCGCGTCCGTCAGGCGATTTGGTACGCCCTTGACGTTCCGACGATTCACGATGCGGCTTGGCACGGCGTTGGTTCTATTCCGAAATCCGCCATTTCCCCCGAGATCCTGTACTCGGCCACTGACCTGCCCCAGTACACTCTGAACGTTGAGAAGGCGAAAGAGCTGCTGAAGGAAGCGGGAGTTCAGCTGCCTCTGCACATTGAGCTGTGGACCAACGAGCTGCAGCAGCGGCAGGATATGGCCCAGATGATTCAGGCTTACTTGAAGGCCGTCGACATCCAGGTTGACATCAAGGTTCTGGAGTGGGGCGCTTACCTCTCCGGCCTGACGGAAAAGAAGCACGACATGTTCATCCTTGGCTGGTCCGCCTCCGTGCCCGATCCTGACGTGGCAGTGTACGGCGTTCTGGCTTCCAAGGGACCTTCCAACTACACGTACTTCTCCGATCCGACTCTTGACGAGCTGCTTGAGAAGGGCCGCCAGCTGCCCAGCGGCGACGAGCGGCAGGCCACGTACCACAAGGCCCAGGAAGAGATTCACAAACAGGCTCCGTGGGTTTACCTGCACCTGTCCGAGGACGCCCAGGGCGCTCAGAAGTACGTGAAGAACTTCTTCCCCAGCCCGATCAGCTACACCAGACTGACCGGCGTTACCTTTGAAGAGTAGCGCTTCCTGATTCAGGCAGAACCACATTGTTCCCAGATGGAGCTCGCCGCTGTGAGGAGACCGAGCGGCGGGCTCCTTTTTTGAGAGCCCCTGCCGCCCGTCCATAGACTGGCGGCCAAGATTCAGCTGAGGGGTTGACCCGTCACACGAGGGGGATGTGAATGTACCGGTATATCTTTCGCAGAATTTTTGCCCTGATTCCGGTGATGGTCGGCGTGGCGTTCATTGTGTTCTCGCTGCTGTTCATCACCCCGGGCGATCCGGCCCGCATCGTTTTAGGAGACCAAGCGCCGCAGTCGGCTATCGAAGTGTTCCGCGCCAAACAAGGCCTGGACGATCCGTTTTTGATTCAGTTCGGACGGTATCTCTACAAGGCTGCGGTCAAGCAGGACTTGGGGATTTCGTACGTCACCAAGACCCCGGTCAGCAATACCATTCTCGCGGCTTTCCCCGCCACCGTGAAGCTGGCGGCTTTTTCCATGATCATCGCCGTGCTTATCGGCATTCCCTGCGGAATTATCTCCGCGATCAAGCAGTACTCTATCTTCGACACGATCACCATGGTGTTCGCCATGGTGGGGCTTTCTATGCCCGTTTTCTGGCTGGGCCTGCTGCTGATCCTCTTCTTCTCCGTCCGGCTCCGCTGGCTGCCGTCGTCAGGGTTCAACACGTTTAAGTCGATGATCCTGCCGTCCGTGTCGCTGTCCGCTCAGGCTATTTCGATGATTACCCGAATGACCCGGTCCTCCATGCTGGAGGTTATCCGTCAGGACTACATCCGCACCGCCCGCGCCAAGGGACAGAAAGAGTCGGTCATTATCTGGCATCACGCTCTGCCCAACGCCTTGATCCCGATCGTCACCATTACCGGGCTCCAGTTCGGCGGGCTTCTGGGCGGCGCCGTGCTCACCGAGTCGGTGTTCTCCGTCCCCGGCGTCGGCCGGCTGATGGTCGATTCCATCAAGATGCGCGACTACCCGATGGTTCAGGGCGGCGTGCTGTACGTCGCTCTGGCGTTCTGTTTGGTCAACCTGCTGGTCGACCTGCTGTACGCCTACATCGACCCGCGCATTAAGGCGCAGTACAAGTAGGGTGACGACGATGGCAAACAAGAAGAAGGTCCCGCCCCAACAGGGCATTGCCGGCGTCCTCTACCGCCTCAGCCGCTCCCCGCTGGCAGTCTTCGGGCTGCTGGTCGTGGCTGTCCTCATCTTTGCGGCTATTTTTGCCACTCAGATCGCCCCGTACGGTCAGGCAGATATGAACTTGGCGAACCGGTTCATGTTCCCTTCGTCTGCTCACTGGTTCGGCACCGATGAGTTCGGCCGGGATATCCTGAGCCGAATCATTTTCGGCGCCCGCATTTCCCTTCAAGTGGGCTTGATCGCCGTTGGCATTTCTCTGGTCTGCGGCGGCCTGCTGGGCGCGATTGCCGGCTACTACGGCGGCAGGCTTGACAACGTGATCATGAGAGCCATGGACGTGCTTTTGGCTATCCCGGGAACCCTTTTGGCCATCGCCATTGCGGCGTCGCTCGGGCCCGGCCTTTACAACTTAATGATCGCGGTCGGCATTTCGGCCGTCCCGAGCTACGCGCGTATCGTCCGAGGTTCCGTTCTGACCCTGCAGGGTCAGGAGTTCGTCGAGGCGGCGCGAGCCGTCGGCAGCTCGGACTGGCGAATCATCATGAAGCACATCATCCCCAACAGTATGGCTCCGATCATCGTCCAGTCCACGCTGGGCGTCGCCAGCGCGATTTTGAACGCTGCCGGCCTGAGCTTCATCGGTCTGGGCATTCAGCCGCCCACGCCCGAGTGGGGCGCCATGCTCTCCGGCGGACGGAGCTATATCCGCAACTACCCCTACATGACCCTGTTCCCCGGCTTGGCCATCATGATTACGATCATGGCACTGAACTTTTTAGGCGACGGTCTGCGCGACGCGCTCGACCCGAAGCTGAAGCGGTAAGGAGGCGGAAGTCATGACAGATCTGACTGCAAAGAAAGACGCCACCCCGCTTCTCGACATTCGGGACCTGACCATTCACTACATCACCGAGTCCGGCGACGTCCACGCCGTCGAGGGGCTGAACCTGCAGCTCGGCCACGGCGAGACTCTGGGATTCGTCGGCGAGACCGGCGCGGGCAAAACGACCACCGCCCTCGGCATCATGCGCCTGCTTCCCACGCCGCCGTCCAAGATCCAGTCCGGAGAGATCTACTTTGACGGCGAAGACCTGCTGAAAAAGAGCGAGCACCAGATGCGCGAGATCCGCGGCGACAAAATCGCCATGATCTTCCAGGACCCGATGACCAGCCTCAACCCGGTTATTCCCGTCGCCGAGCAGATCGCCGAAATGATCGAACTGCATCAGAACTTGAGCAAAAAAGAGGCGCTCGAGAAAGCCGGCGACATGCTGGAACTGGTGGGAATCCGCCGCGAACGCTGCGGCGACTACCCGCACCAGTTCTCCGGCGGAATGAAACAGCGGGTCGTCATCGCCATCGCCTTGGCGTGCAACCCGGCGCTGCTTATCGCCGACGAACCCACCACCGCCTTGGACGTCACCATTCAGGCTCAGGTGCTGGAACTGATGAAACAGCTGCGGGTCAAGTTCAACACGTCGGTCATCCTCATCACCCACGACCTCGGCATCGTGGCAGAAATGTGCGACAAAGTCGCCATCATGTACGCTGGCCGGGTCGTCGAGTACTCGGACACCCTCTCGCTCTACACCAAGCCGCGGCACCCGTACACCGAAGGGCTCTTCAACTCCATCCCCGACTTGGACGAAGACCAGGACGAACTCAAAGTCATTCACGGACTCATGCCCGACCCGACTGACCTTCCGCCCGGCTGCCCGTTCCACCCCCGGTGCCCCTACGCCGTCGACCAATGCACCAAAATTGAGCCTCAGATGGTAGAAGTCGCTCCGGGCCACTACGCCGCCTGCCCGATTCTCAATCCCACAGCAGGCGTGAAGGGAGAGTGACGGCCATGACGGAAATCATGAAAGAACCAGCAGCCGCTCCCCATACCCCCATGGTGGAAGTCAACCACCTGAAAAAGTACTTCAAGACCAAACGAGGCCTGCTTCACGCCGTAGACGACGTCAGCTTCAGCATCGAACGGGGCGAAACGCTCGGCCTCGTTGGCGAATCGGGCTGCGGCAAAAGCACCCTCGGGCGCACCATGATCCGGCTGCTGGACGCCACGTCCGGAGAAGTCAAATTCGACGGCCGCGACATCCTCAAGTTCAGCAAATCAGAAATGAAAGAAATGCGGAAGAAAGTCCAGATCGTCTTCCAAGACCCGTACTCGTGCCTCAACCCGCGGCTCAGCGTCGCCGACCTCATCGCTGAACCGCTCATCGTCAACAAAGTGTACAGCAGCAAAAAAGCCATGAACGACAGGATCTTGGAGCTCATGGACACCGTCGGGCTTGCCCGCCGTTTGATCGGCACCTACCCGCACGAACTGGATGGAGGCCGCCGGCAGAGAATCGGCATCGCGCGGAGCTTAGCGCTCAACCCGGACTTCATCGTCCTTGACGAACCGGTATCGGCGCTGGACGTATGCATACAGGCGCAGGTACTGAACCTGCTGTGCCAGCTACAGCGCGACAACGGGTACACGTACGTCTTCATCTCCCACGACCTGAGCGTGGTTAAACACCTGAGCGACCGGATAGCGGTCATGTACCTGGGGTCCATGGTGGAGCTCACCGGGGACAAAGAAATCTTCAAGAACCCGCTGCACCCGTACACCCAAGCGCTGCTGTCGGCCATTCCAATTCCGAAAGTTGGAGTGAAGCGGGAGCGAATCCTGTTGGAAGGTGACGTTCCGAGCCCGGTGAACCCGCCGGCGGGCTGCCGGTTTGCCGGCCGGTGCCGATTCCGGAAGGACATCTGCACGGCTCAGACGCCTGAGCTGAAAGAGGTCGCTCCTAATCACTTCGTCGCCTGCCATTTAGTAAAGCCCTGCAACTAACCATCTTCTCTGTGCGCGCCAGCTTTCGCTGGCGCGCACAGGCGTTGTTTTCCTCGCTTAGGAATAGACCTTCCTGAAAGGAGTTTGAACGACTTGAAACCAACCGTTGATATGGAGTACGTGCTGGGCCTAGGGAAAGAACTGATCGAGATTCCATCCGTCGGCGGCGACTGCCGTCGGGCCATGAACAGAGTTCGCGACGAGTTCACCGCCCTTGGGCTGAAGCCCAAGGAGACCAATAAAGGCGCCCTGATCGCCTCTCAACCCGGCCGGACTCAGAACGGCGGCCGTATCGTTTCGGCCCACGTGGACACGCTGGGCGCGGTAGTCCGCCGAATTGAGCCGAACGGGACGCTTCGCCTTCTGACCGTCGGCGGCTTCTCGTGGAACTGCGTCGAAGCGGAAAACCTGCTCGTTCACACCGCTGACGGGAAAACGGTTGAAGGCTCGCTCATGCCCGACAAAGCGTCGCGGCACGCCTTCGCCGAAGAAGTGACGACCATGGTCAGAGACGACGACCACGTGCACGTCAGGCTCGACGAGCCCGTGCAGACCGCCGAGGACGTCCGCCGTCTGGGCATAGAAGTGGGCGACATCGTCTCGTTTGAGACCCGATTCCGCCGTACGCCTGCCGGTTTCGTCAAGTCCCGCTACTTGGACGACAAAATCTGTCTGGCCTGCTGCTTTGGCGCCATCAAGGCCCTGAAGGACGCTTCCCTGCTCCCGAGCCGTCCGGTACACTGGTACGCGTCCAACTACGAGGAAATTGGCCACGGCGTTTCCGTCATTCCCGACGGGGTCACCGAGTGTCTCGCCGTTGACATCGCCATCGTCGCCGAGGGCAACAACTCGTCGGAGCGGGCCGTGAGCATTCTCGCCAAGGACAGCCGCACGCCATACCCGGTTGACTTCCGGCACCGTCTCCAGAAGCTGGCGCAGGCCGAAGGCATACCCTACCGGGTGGACACGCCGTACCGCTACGGTTCCGACGCCTCCATGGGCGCGCTGGCCGGCTTCGACTTCAACTTTGCCGCCATGGGCCCCGGCGTTGACGCGTCGCACCACTACGAGCGCACCCACATCGACGCCTTAAAAGCCACCTGCGGCCTTCTGATGGCCTATCTTTTGGAGGAGTGAGAGCCATGAATGATTCAAAACTGGTTCAACGGTTTATCCGGTACATCACGACCCCGACGCAGTCGGACGACACGTCGAAAACCGTCCCGTCGACGCCGACCCAGCACGTTTTAGCCAAAATGCTCGGACAGGAGCTCCGGGACTTGGGCCTGTCAGACGTCAAGGTCACCGAACATGCCTACGTGACTGCCAAGCTGCCGGGGAACAACCCGACCGCCCCATGCATCGGCCTGATCGCCCACATCGATACGGCCCTTGAAGTGACCGACGATACGGTCAACCCGCGGATCGTAGAGAACTACGACGGCACGCCGATCGTTCTGGACAAGGGAGGGACGACCGTCCTCTCGCCCGACGCGTTCCCGTCGCTGAAAGACCACATCGGCAGCGACCTGATTGTCACCGACGGCACAACGCTGTTGGGCGCCGACGACAAGGCGGGCATCGCGGAAATCATGACCGCCGTCGAGTACCTGAAGGACCACCCGGAAATCTCCCGGGGCGACGTGGCGGTCTGCTTCTGCCCTGACGAGGAGATCGGGCACGGCGCGTCACTGCTCGACCTGAAGGACTTCGGCGCCCAGTTCGCCTACACCGTGGACGGTACCGGCAGCGACACGTTCAACTGGGAGACGTTCAACGCCGCCCGCGCCGACTACCACATTCAGGGTCTGGCCGTTCACCCGGGCTCTTCCAAGAACAAGATGGTCAACGCCAACCTGCTGGCCGCTGAGCTCATCGACGCGTTCCCGCCCGCGGAAACGCCGTCCCACACCGAGGACCGCGAGGGGTTCTACCACCTGTGCGAGATGACCGGCGGCGTGGAAGAAGCCGAGCTTCACTACATCATCCGCGACCACGACCGGCAGAAGTTCGAGAGCCGCAAGGCCTTCGCCGAGCTGGTCGCCCGCCAGATGAATGAGCGGTTTGGGCGCGAGGTCGTCACAGTCTCCGTGTCCGACCAGTACGCCAACATGGCCGACGTCCTGCGAGAAAAGCCCGAAATCGTCGACACGGCCCTGCAGGCCATGAAAGACTGCGGGATCACGCCTCAAGTGATCCCGGTCCGCGGCGGCACCGACGGCAGCCAGCTGTCGCTCCGCGGCCTGCCCACGCCCAACCTGTTCACCGGCGGCTACAACGCCCACGGCAAATACGAGTACGCGGTCATTCAGTCGATGGAAGGGGCCGTGAAGGTCCTGTGCCGCATCGTCGAGCTGTTTGGGAAACGTTAATTCAGCCCATCAAAAAGAAAAAAGCCCGAAACTTCCGCATAAGGAAGTTTCGGGCTTTTCGTTTTCATCGCCTGTCCAGCCGCTACTTCAGCGTCAGATTGCCGAGGTAGTTAATCTGGCCGTCGCACAGGTCTTCCATGCCGACCAGATCTTTGCGGCCGGCATACAGTTCGTCAGAGACGGAGAGGGCGATCATCGGTTTGAGCTCCAGAAGCCGTTCCCAGATTTTCTGGAAGATCTCGAACCGTTTTTCCTGATCGAGCGTCGCATAGCTGGCGTCGATCATCTCGTCGATTTCCTTGTCGGAGAACCGACAGTTGTTCGACGAGCCGATAGCCTTGGAGTTAAAGAGGCCGTTCCAGAACTTGCCGGCGTCCCGGTTAGTCTGCATGCCCCAAGACGCGAGGAACAGTTCGTGGTCGTTTCTCTTGATTCGGTCGTAGAACACGCCGCCTTCAAAGACTTGAATCTCCACCCTGATGCCAACCTGCGCCAGCATGGACTGAATGACCGTGGCGCCGTTGACCCGCGCTTCGCTGTTGGTAGTCCACAGCGACAGGGTCAAGTTCTTGACGCCCGCTTCGGCCAGCAGCTGCTTGGCCTTCTCAGGATCAAACGGCGCCGGAGCGCTGTTCTTTGGCGTAAAGGTGCTGGCAGGAATCAGCGGCCCGGCGGGCGTAACCGCCATGCCTTGGAAGACTACCTGCTGATAGGCGTCCTTGTTGATGGCCAGATCGATGGCCTGCCGCACCCGCGGATCCGACAGCTTGGGCGAGTCGTTGTTCATGCCGAGGTACGTCAAGCTCAGTCCAGGGGCCTGTACGACCTTCGCCTTGCCGGTCTCGTTGAGCCGGTCGACCTCGTTGTTGGGGATCTGATAGATCATGTCAACCTTGCCGGTCTCAAGGGCGATCACGCGGGTTGACGCGTCCGGCAGGGTGATGATGGAGAACTTCTCGAACGCCGGCTTTTGGCCCCAGTAGTCCTTGAAGGCTTCCATTTCAATACGCTCGCCTTTGGTCCAGCTGACGAACTTGAACGGGCCTGTCCCTACCGGGTGACGGAAGTACTCCTTGCCGCCCTCTTTGACGGCCCGCTCGCTCATGATCGCCATGGCCGGCAACTTCATGTTCTCCAAGAAGCCGCCAACCGGGCCTTTGGTGCGGACGATCACGGTGTAGTCGTCCGGCGCCTCAAAACCCTCAGGATCAATAAACTTCCCCACCGACGAGGCGAACACGGACTCGGTGGCGAACCGCTTCAGCGAGAAGACCACATCGCTGGCTTTCATCTCGTCGCCGTTGTGGAACTTGACGCCGTGTCTCAGGTAGAACTTGTAGGTGTGGTCATCGGGCATTTCCCATTTCTCGGCCAGCACGGGATAAATCTTTTTCGTGTGGCCGTCCACGTTGACTAGCGGCTCGAAAATCTGCCGCGCGGCGCCGAACGAATAGGTGTCCGTCGCCTGAGTCGGGTCAAGCGTGAACGCCTCGCTTAAAACGCCCAAACGGAAGTGCTTCATCTCCGCCGCGTTCCCCGATGCCGCCAAGGCGGCTGCCAAGGCCAGAGCCACCATTACCTTTTTCACCCGCATCTCCTCCTCCGCGTTAACGATTTTGGGCTTTTCGGCCCGTTGCGCAAGTTCGCCGCATGTCTTGCCCAGATACGGCAAGGGCCCCTTCCGCGGCCGCAAGCCGACTGAAGGTGCCCTTGACGAATTTTAGTCTGCCAGAGTGAGACGGCCCAAGTAGTTCAGACGACCGTCGCAGAAGTTCTCCATGCCCACGAGGTCAACCCGTCCGCCGTACAGCTCGTTGGCCACGGCCAGCGGAACTATGGACTGATAATCGTTCAGCTTCACCCACAGCTCTTCAAACATGGCGTTGCGGGCGTCAGCGTCGATGGTGTGAATGCTCTCGTTGATCAGCTTGTCGATTTCAGGATTGTTCGTCCTCGTGTCGTTCGTGTTGCCGATCGCGTCGCTGTTAAAGAGCCCGTTCCAGTATTTGCCGGAGTCCCGGTTGGTCTGCATTCCCCAGCGGGAAATAAACAGCTCCTGCTTGCCGCTCTTCAGGTTGTCGTAGAACACGCTGGACTCAAAAACCTGAATGTCAAGCTGGATGCCAATCTGAGCCAGCATGGACTGGATGACCGTCGCGCCGTCGATGCGCTCCTGCATGTTGGAGACCCACAGGGTCAGCTTCTTGGGAGCCGCGTCGCCGACTTCGGCCATGAGCTTTTTGGCCTTCTCCAAGTTGAACGACCAGTCAACCGCCGTCTTGGGCGTGAAGGTGCTCGCCGGGACAAGCGGACCGGCGGGGACAGCCGCATGGCCCTGATAAACCACAGCGTTGTAGACGTTCTTGTCGATGGCGTATTCGATGGCCTGACGGACCCGCGGGTCGGACAGCTTGGGGCTCTGGGTGTTCATGCCCATGTAGGTCAGGTTCAGGCCGGGCGCTTCGACAACTTTCGCCTTGCCGTCGGCGTTAATCCGGTCCATGTCGCTGGCCGGAACCATGTAAATCATGTCCACCTTGCCGGTCTCTAAGGCGATGACTCGGCTGCTGTCGTCAGGAAGGACGGCGATGGAGAGTTTTTTGAACGCCGGCTTTTCGCCCCAGTAGTCGTCGAACGCCTCAAGTTCCAGCTTGTCGCCTTTGCTCCAGCTGACGAACTTGAACGGGCCGGTGCCTACCGGGTTGCGGAAGTACTCTTTGCCCAGCTCATTGACGGCCTTTTCGCTGCAGATGGTGAAGGCGGGCAACTTCATGTTCTCCAAGAATCCGCCCACCGGGCCCTTCGTCCGAATCAGCACGGTGTAATCGTCGACTATTTCGCAGCCGTCCGGGTCGATGAACTTTCCCGTTGAGCCCTTGAATATCGACTCCTGTGCGAACCGCTTGACCGAGAAGATCACGTCGCTGGCCTTCATCTCTTCGCCGTTGTGGAACTTGACGCCGTGTCTCAGGTAGAACTTGTACGTGTGGTCGTCGAGCATTTCCCATTTTTCGGCCAGGACCGGCACGAGCTGCTTGGTGCGGCCGTCGACGTTCACCAGCGGTTCAAACATATGTAGCGCCACCGAGAATGACATGGTGTCGGAGGCCATCATAGGATCGAGGGTCTTCACATCGTCCGCTACGCCCAAACTAAAGTGCTCCATGTTCTTTGCCGCCAGGGGACTCGCCATCAGACAGCCCGCAAGAGCAGCGCACAGCAAAAACTTTCTCACGATCGAATTCCTCCTCTCAACTCATAAGACCGCCTGCTTCCCTGAAAAGCGTTCGGCGGCGCGGCCGGGAAGATCCTCCTATGCTTCCGTTTTGGTCCGAGAACCGATGACCTTGGCAGCAGCCTGGGCTGTCTCCCTGTCAGGACAATACAGCTTCGTCAAAATGCCTCGGCTTCCCAGCAGAAGAACCACGTTTCTGTTCTCGAGAAGACGGCACCCGGCGATTTTCTCCCATCCGATCACTCGGACGGAACTTTTGTGGGTTTGGCCAACCAAGCGAACCGGGTAGCCGATGCCGCTGCCAGTTCCTGTCCGCTCCAAAGTCCCACGGAACTGCTCAACGTACAGGCCGTCCTCGTCCAGCTTGTAGAGAGCGCCGAACTTTCCGATAAAAGCGATCCCGATCAGGACGAAAAGCCCGACGATCATGACGGCCAGATACGAGGCGTAAATGGCGGCTCCGAGAAAATGTTCAGGCCGAACGGAGCCGCCGAAAAACCACTGAAAAGCGACGATAGCAGCAACAGTGCCCGCCCATGCGAGAGCGGTCAGAACAAGGACGTCCCGGAGAATCAGCGGGTTGGTCAGCACAGGGATGCCGACGAACCAGCGCATCCGCTCCTTTTCCATCTCGTCCTTACCTAGTTAGCCTGATGGCCCAGCAGTTCCCTGGACCGCAGGCAGGCGACCAAATGCCCCGGACGGATCTCTTCAAGCTGCGGCGTCTCGGTCAGACACCGATCCTGACGGTACCGGCAGCGGCCGGCAAACCGGCAGCCAGCCGGCGGGTTGATCGGGCTGGGCACATCTCCTTCAAGCAGAATCCGATGACGCTTCGCGCCCAAACGAGCAATCGGCACGGCGGACAGAAGCGCCTGGGTGTACGGGTGAATCGGCTCGCCGAACAGCACGGTGTTGTCAGCCTGCTCAACCACGACGCCCAGATACATCACCGCCACCGAGTCGGACACGTAACGGACGACGCTCAGGTTGTGGGAAATGAACAGATAGGTGTAGCCCCGCTCCTTTTTCAGGTCGCCCAGCAGGTTGAGCACCTGGGCTTGGATACACACGTCGAGAGCCGAAACCGGCTCGTCCAGCACGATGAACTTGGGATCCAGCGCCAAGGCCCGGGCGATGCCGATTCTCTGGCGGCGGCCGCCGTCAAGCTCGTGAGGGAACGACGTAGTCAGCCGTTCGGCCAACCCGACCGTGTCCATCAGCTCCTTGACCTTGGCGTCCATTTCCTTGCGGGAATGGCACGTCTTGTTGATGATCAGCGGTTCAGAAATCAGCTGCGAGACTGACATGCGGGGGTTCAGCGAAGAAAACGGATCCTGAAAGACGATCTGAGCCTCCTGGCGGAACTGACTCCGCCGGTCGCCCTTAAATTCCAAGCTGTTCTTGCCCTCGAAGATCACCTCGCCGCCGCTCGCTGGAATCAGGCCGATGACGACCCGGCCGAACGTCGACTTGCCGCAGCCCGACTCGCCGACGAGCCCCAGCGTCCGGCCGCGGGGAATCTTGACCGACACGTCATCAACGGCGTGAAGTTGTCCGCCGCCCACTTGGAAGTACTTTTTCAGGTGCTTGATATCGAGCAGGATATCGTTGTTCTGCACGGCGTTCTCGGTCATGCCCGGCTCCTCCCCCCAGCGTTCAGGCCAAGCGGCGTGTAGCAGTTTACAAAATGTCCCGGTTCAATTTCTCTGATGCCGCAGGCCGCTTTATGGCACTGGTCAGTGGCATAGGGACACCGCGGCGAGAAGCTGCAGCCGGTCGGCAGGTTCGTCGGATCCGGCGGCATCCCGGGGATCACGGCCAGTTTTCCGCCGAGCGGGCTTTCCAGATCCGGGACGGCGTCGAACAGCCCCTGAGTGTACGGGTGAAGCGGGTGTCCGTACAGCGCCTGAATCGGGCCGTACTCCACCACCGCGCCGGCGTACATGATCGCCACGTCATCGCAGGTCTCCGCCACGATCCCAAGGTCGTGGGTTATCAGCAGCAGGGACGTCTGCACCTTCTTTTGAAGCTCGTTGATAAGATCCAACACCTGAGCCTGAATCGTCACGTCAAGAGCCGTCGTCGGCTCGTCGGCGATGAGCAGGCTGGGCCGGCAGGCCAAGGCGATAGCGATGCCAACGCGCTGGCGCATGCCGCCGGAGAACTGGTGAGGGAAGTCCTTGCCGCGCTCGGGCCGAATGCCCACCATCTCCAGCATCTCGTGAGCCCGCTCCAGCGCCTTGGCGCCCTTCAGATCCGAGTGAAGGACGACCATCTCCATGATCTGCTGCTCCACCGTCATGATCGGGTTGAGCGAGGTCATTGGGTCTTGGAAGATCATGGCGATTTCGCCGCCGCGCATGTGACGCTTTTCCGCTTCTGTCATCTTCCGAACGTCGCTGCCGCGGAAGAGAATCTCGCCTTCGGTTATTTTTCCGGGAGGCGTCTGAATGAGCTGCAATATCGACAGGGCCGTCGTCGTCTTGCCGGCTCCGGTCTCGCCGACGAAGCCGAGCGCTTTTCCGCGCTCAAGCCGAAGGTTCAGTCCGTTGACAGCGTGCACGACCCCCGAGTCGGTGTTGAACTGCACCGACAGATTCTTGATATCAAGAAGAATATCGCTCATGGCCGGCCTACCGCTTCTGCTTGGGATCAAGCGCGTCTCTCAGGCCGTCGCCAAGGAAGTTGAGCGCCAGAATCGTTATCATGATAGCCAGCCCGGGGAAAACGCTCAGGTAAGCGCTGTTCCTTAGGTACGGCCGAGCGGCCGAAAGCATGCCGCCCCACTCGGGGAACGGCGGCTGAATGCCTAAGCCCAAGAAGCTCAGGGTGGCCGCGAAAAGAATCGCGTTCGCCACGCTCAGCGTGGACTGAACGATGAGAGGGGCCGCACAGTTGGGCAGAATATAAACGAGGATAATCCGCGCGTGGCTCGCGCCCATCGCCTTCGCGGCTTCGATGAACTCCATGTCCTTCACCGACAAGACCGACGCCCGCATCAGACGGGCGAACCGAGGAATCGACGTGATGCCGACGGCCACCATCAAGTTCATCAATCCTGGCCCTAGAACGGCCGATATGACGATGGCCAAAAGTATGGTTGGTATGGCCAGCTGGACGTCCATGAAACGCATGAGCAAGTTGTCCAACGCGCCGCCAAAGTATCCGGCGACCGCGCCGATTGTGCCGCCGGCGATCAGGGAAATCGAAACGGCGATCAGCCCCACCTGAAGGGAAACTCTGGAACCGTACACTAGGCGACTCAGCACGTCGCGCCCGAACTCGTCAGTCCCCAGCAGGTGCGTCGCAGAAGGCGGCTTGCGGATCATCATGTAATCCTGCTCGTCGTACCGGTACGGCGCCACTTGGTCGGCGAACACGGCCGTCAGGATAAGCAGCACGACGATGAACAGCCCCACCAGCGCCAAGTAGTTCCGCCGGAGCCGGATGAGAGTGTATTTGAGCATTGAGTTGTTCTTTGACATTACGCGGAGCCCCCTCTATTTCACGTGGATTCTGGGATCCACGAACGCGTACATCACGTCGACGAACAGGTTGATAAGACAGAAAGCAATGGAGATAAACAGGACGCCGCCCTGAATAATCGGGTAATCCCGCATCTTGATCGCCTCGATCATCAACCGCCCGATTCCAGAAATGGAGAACACCGCTTCGGTAACGATCGACCCGCCCAAAAGGGTTCCGAACTGCATGCTGACGATCGTCATGATCGGGATCAGCGCGTTGGGCAGGGCGTGCCGGTAAATGACCTTCCGCTCCGTCTGGCCTTTGGCCCGCGCGGTGCGCACGTAGTCGGACCGAATGACTTCCAGCATGCTGGAACGGGTCATTCGGGCGATAAGCGCCAAGGAGGAACCGGACAAAGTGAACACCGGAAGAACCATGGCGCTCACCGAGTCGAATCCCATGGACGGGAACCACCCCAGATGGACCGAGAAGGCCAAAATCATCAACAGCCCGGTCCAGAACGTGGGCATCGAAACGCCTAACAGCGTAATCAGCGTCGTGATGCTGTCCAGAATCGAGTACTGCCGGATAGCGCAGATAATCCCCAGCGGAATGCCCACCACGGTGCTGAACACGACGGCCCAGAACGCCAGCTTCATCGTCACCGGAACGCGATGGCCGATTTCCATGGAAACAGGGCTCTGCATGGCGTAGGAGTACCCCAGATCGCCTTTGAACACGGCCCGGTAAACGTAGTTGCCAAACTGGACGAAAAACGGCTTATCCAGACCATGCTCCGCTCGGAAGGCAGCGATGGCGTCTGGGGTGACTTCTTCGCCCAGCGCAATCCGCGCCGGATCGCCCGGCGTAAAGTACAGAATGGTGAACAGGATAAACATGACACTCAAAACGATAGGTATCAACAGCAAAATACGACGAACAATGTATTTGACCATCTTACTGCTCCCCTCCGGCAGTTCTTTATAGACGTGCCGTGCTGCGTTGGAAAAACTTTTGACGCCGTTACTTCAGCCGCTCCTGCTCGGGATAGTGGACGTTGCCCAAGTAGTTGACCTTTCCGTCGTACAGGTCTTCGAGCCCGATGATGTCCTTCTGGCCGCCGTTCAGCTCGTCAGCGTGAGACAGATACACGAACGGATGCAGCTCGTTCAGCCGATCCCAGATCTTCTGGAACAGCTCGGAACGCTTGTCTTCGTTCGCCGTCTGAGTGGCTTCCTTGATGTACCCGTCAACCAGTTCGTCCTTCAGGAACGTCTTGTTGGTCGAACCAATGGCCGGAATCGTGAACAGCGACTGCCAGTAGATGCCCGCGTCCCGGTTCGTCTGCATGCCCCACGTGCCCAGATACATGTCGTGCTTGCCTTCCTTGAGCTTGTCGTCGAACACGGCGTTCTCGAACACCTGAACGTTCACGTTGATGCCAACCTGAGCCAGCATGGACTGGATAACCGTCGCCCCGTCAATACGGTCCTGAGCGTTGATAACCCACAGATTCAGCTCCAAAGGCAGCTTGACCCCAGCCTCGGCCAGCAGCTTTTTCGCTTTTTCCGGATCGAAGGGCCACGGCTTAGCGTCTTCAGGGAACCACGAGCAGGCGGTCGGAAGCGGCCCCTTCGGTGTCACCGCGTTGCCGTTATAGACCACTTGGTTATAGGCGTCCTTGTTGATGGCGTACTCAATCGCCAAGCGCACCCGCGGGTCAGACAGCTTGGGGTTCTGCGTGTTCATGCCCAGGTGAAGGAGAACCAGACCAGGCGCCTTGACGACCTTGACGTCGCTGCTTTCGCTCAGCCGATTGAAGTCGCCCGACGGCACTGCGTAAATCATGTCAACCTTGTTGGTCTCCAGCGCGATGACCCGGCTGCTGTCATCCGGCAGCACAACGAACGTCATCTTCTCCGCGTAGGGCTTCTCTCCCCAGTAGTCCTTAAAGGCCTCAAGCTCTACTTTTTCGCCCTTCGTCCAGCTGACGAACTTATACGGGCCGGTGCCAACTGGATGACGGAAATATTCCTTGCCGGCCTCTTCGACGGCCTTGCGGTTCATTATGGAGGCGTAGGGGTGCTTCATCGAGCCGAGGAACCCGCCGACCACGCCGTTGGTTCGCACAATGACCGTGTACTTGTCGATGATCTCGAATCCGTTCGGGTCGATGTAAATCCCCTTCGACTTGGCAAACACCGACTGAGCCGGATCGGTCACCCGCTTGAGGGAGAACACCACGTCGTCGGCGGTGAGCTCTTCGCCGTTGTGGAACTTAACGCCTTTGCGAAGGTGGAACTTGTAGGTCACGTCGTCGAGCATTTCCCAGCTTTCAGCCAGCACTGGAACCAGCTTGCGGGTCTTGCCGTCAACCGTGACTAATGGCTCATAAATCTGTTTCTGCATGGAGAAGGAAAACGTGTCGACCGAGTTCTGAGGGTCAAAGTTCTTCGCGTCGATCGCCACGCCAACGCGAAGCGTCTCTCCCCGTCCGCCGGCAAAAGCGACGGACGACAGTCCTAATAGGGCTCCGACAGCCAAGATAGCCAGTTTTCTGTTCATCGTAAATTTCTCTCCCCTCGAGTATTAGCGCGGCCCTGTGAAAAACTGCGCTTTAAGCTGCCACAACTCACGTATCACAGGTTAAGTCGTTTTTGCCGCTTGAACACAGTATAACAGACTTTATACAATTTTCAATGCTCACATGACATGGTAAAGCGACAAAAATTAATCCTTGTTTTAGGGTGTTTTTCCCGCCTCTACAGAAATTATTTCAGCAAACACTACAAGTCCAGCGAACTTCTCAAGCCTAGAATAAATTTCAAATAATAAATAACATATATTCTTTTTATAAATCGACGAGTGGCCAGGCCGTTTCATCCTGTTTTTTCGTCGTCATATTTTTTGTTCGTCTTTATTTGAGGTTAATTGTATAAAACAAGAGAAAATTTTCCGCCTCAGCTCTTTATTTATTAAATGCTTTTTCTGACTTTTTAGCTGTCTGAAAAAAAAAGAACCACCACATATTCTTTCGACGAATAAAATTTTCACCAGTTTTCCCTCCGCCGTCGGTCCACCGCTGACCGATACGGCGAAAAAACTGCTTTTGGAGAGACCGTCTCATTTTCTGCGCCAAGCTACGCCGGCCGGCCCCTGCTGTTTGGCTGGTGACAGATCTTCTTTTAAAGTCCAACGCCCCTTCAACAGGAGAAACGCCTTTCGCCTTTCGCCTTTCGCCTTTCGCCTTTCGCCTTTCGCCTTTCGCCTTTCGCCTTTCGCCTTTCGCCTTTCGCCTTTAGTGGTCTTTGGTCTTTGGTCTTTGGTCTTTGGTCTTTCTCAGCTTGTCCTTCGACTTTTTCCACCCTATCAAGCCGAAGTCCATGGACGAGCGCCCCTGCTTTCAAGAACTTTCATAAATTGGCCACAAAAGACGTCAAATTTTATACATATTTGCCGCCCTGTTTTCGCCTATCCGAATGGTTCACTCGCGCGCACCTTGACATCGAGGCTCAAGGTCTGCCATAAGATTCTCGATTCGCTCGAATGCAGCTGCATTTTATCGTCTTACCCAACAAGGCGGCGCCTTCTCGAACTCAACAACCCAGAATTGATCGGCAACCATTTGCTTCGTCTCTTGCCTTTTCTCGCTTGATTGTATAAAATCAGCTCAGGAGGGCGATCACATGAGCGCACCAACTCAAACAATGCAGAAATCTCTGCCGAATCCTTCGACAGATGAATGCGGGCCCAAAACAACCCCCCACGAGTCAGATAGCGAACGGCAGACCATGAGGCTGACGGCTACTGAACGGGTCTACGTCGAGATAAAAGACGCCATTCTCAAGGGGGAGTACAAGCCGGGCCAGCAGCTCCGACAGGACGCTCTGGCGTCGAATTTCGGCGTGAGCCGAATCCCGATCCGAGAGGCGCTGATGCAGCTTTCCCGGGAAAACCTCGTTGTTTTTTCGCCGTTCAAGGGCGCCGAGGTGGCATCCTTGTCCATTCAGGAACTTCGGGAAACATTCGAGGTCTGCTTTATTCTCGAGGCGGCGGCCATGCGGTACTCCATCGACGTTATCACCGACGAGCAGATCAACAAGATCGAGCGGGCAATTCGGGGATCTGACACGGCTGAGCCGTCGCTTCTTGCCGTCGATGGGTCGACGAAGTGGGATTTTCATCAGGCCCTTTACGCCGTTTCAGGGCGGTCCAAGCTCGTCGCCCTGATCGACGCCCAGCACGTGGCCGCAGAGCGGTACACCCGGCTGTACCTGCACCTGATGCACGATAAGGGAGATTCTACTAAGGACCACTTGGCCATACTGCAGTGCTGCCGGCTGCGCAACTCCGCAGAGGCGATCCTGATTCTCCACGAGCACCTGCGCAAGGCCTGCCAGAGGCTTTGCGAGTACATTTATCCTCAGTACACGGCGGCGGACACCGACGGCTCGTATCGAGCGCCGCTGTTTCCGCCCATGTAGTTTTTCTGCTTGACAGCATCTCAACTTAAAGGAGGAAACGATCATCATGTCTCTCACTCACAAGCAACGCGTTGAACGGGCTTTGGCCCACCAAGAAACCGATCGGATTGCATACAGCATGTGGATGCACTTCCCCAACAGGGACCGGCATCCCCGCCGCCTGGCCGAGCTGAGCTTGGCCAATCAGGTGAAGTACGATCTGGACTTCATCAAGTTCATGCCGTTCGGCATGTACTCGACGATTGACTTCGGCGTCGACCTGGATGTCTTCCCCGGCTACACCGAAGCGCCGGTTCTGCACGCCCCGATCATTAAAGACGTTAAGGACTGGGACAAGATTCACTTCGTCCCCGGCACCGCCGGCGAGTACGCTGTCGTGCTCGAGGCTCAGCAGCTGCTGTTCGAGATGATGGACGAGCGGATCCCGTTCCTGCAGACCGTGTTCAGCCCGATGACGACGCTGGCCAAGATGTGCAGCCCGAAGGTCCTTGTGGAACACCTGCGCCAAGATCCGGCTCGGATTCACCGGGCGCTGGAGATCGTCACCGCTACGACGCTCGAGTTCATGAAAGCGTCGGTTGAGCTTGGCGCCGACGGGTTCTTCTTCGCTTCTCAGCTTTCCGGCGAGGACGCGATGACGTCTGAGGAACATACGGCGTTCGTCAAGTACTACGACAAGGAGCTGCTGAAAGCTACCGCGTCCCAGACGTGGTTTAACGTTCTGCACCTGCACGGCCCCAAGGTTCGCCTGAAGGAAGTTCAGGATTACCCGGTTCAGGGGCTGAGCTGGCACGACCGGGATGACGGCCCGTCGATGGACGAGGTGCGGTCCTACAGCGACAAGACGTTCGTCGGCGGCCTGAGCTGGGGCAGCAACTGGCTGGGCAAGACCGATGAAGAGGTCACCGCGGAAGTTCGAGAGGTAGCGTCCCGGCATGACGGCAAGGGAATCATTCTTGGCCCTGGCTGCGTCATTGCGCCGCAGACACCTGAAAGCCGACTGCAGCTCGTGCACTCGACCGTTGTTGAGTGTACCCGCTCCTGTTGTCGCTGTTGAGCTGCCGGTACGGTACCGGTACTTTTGGAGGGGTTGAACTTGTTCACCATCACAGAATTTCTGCAGCAGGAAGTTAAACCGGCCCTTGGATGCACCGAACCGGGAGCAGTCGCCTTGGCAGTCGCCAAAGCGTGCGAGCAGCTGCCCGGTACGGCTGAGAAGCTGGATGTGGTCGTCAGCGACAGCATCTATAAAAACGGCATCGCGGTCGGGGTTCCCGGTACGAACGGGCTCCGGGGCAACGAGATCGCCGCGGCGCTGGCCGTGTTCTGCGGCAAGAGCGCCTATGGCTTGGAAGTCCTGAAGGACGCCTCTCCGGAGGACCTGAAAGCCGCCAAGGACTTTATGGCCGCCGGCCACCTGTCGCTCAAGGCCAACGGCAAGCCGGGCGTGTTCGTCCAGGCCGTCGCGACCCGCGGGGCCGATACCGGTGAGGCGATTATCGAGGGCAGCCACGGCAATATCGTTAAGGCGCTACAGAACGGAAAAGTCACGTTTGAAGCCGCCGCAGCTACCGGCGCCGGAGCTTCCGTCCCAGTGGCCGCGCAGGTTTCGACCATGAACTTTGACGACGTGATGGCACTGGCCGATCAGCTGTCCCCTGCTGACGAGGACTACGTGATGAACGGCGTGGAGATGAACCTGAAGATCTCCAACTACGGCTTTGAGAACCAAGTCGGCCTCGGGCTGGGACGGGCTGTGAAGAACGCCGCAGGAGCCAGATACGACGAGGATCTGGCCGCGCAGGTCAAGGCTATTTCGGCCGCCGCGTCCGACGCCCGCATGGCCGGGGTTTCGCTCCCCGTCATGAGCAGCGCGGGCAGCGGCAACCACGGCATCACGGCCATTCTGCCGGTCTACGTGGTGGGCAAGTACTACGGAAAAAGCCGATCCGAAATCGCCCGGGCCATTGCCTACAGCCATCTGGCTACCAGCTTCATCAAGAGCCGGATGGGACGGCTGAGTCCGGTGTGCGGCTGCGCAGTCGCTGCCGGCGCTGGAGCGGCAGCCGGTATCGTCAACATCATGGGCGGAACGAACCAGCAGGCCCAAAAGGCGATGGAACTCCTGCTGGGGAACATCATCGGCATGGTCTGCGACGGCGCCAAGGAGTCCTGCGCCCTCAAGGTGGGGACCGGAGCGACCGAGGCGTTTTACGCGGCTCAAATCGCCCTCAGCGGCGGCGGCATGGCCGTCTCCCAAGGCGTCGTGGACATTTCCGACTTCCGCAAGACAGCGGACAACGCCGCCCGGCTGAACCGTGAGGGCATGAAGGACGCCGATCACACCCTGATTGACATTATCTCCCACAGATAACAATAGAAACCTAAAGACCCGGGGCATATATAGCCCCGGGGTTATTGTAAATGGAGGTGCTCAGGAGTGAAGTCTGTCCGCATTCGTTTTCTGTCCCAAGAGGACATCCTGTCACTAAATCTCACGTCAACGCAAATCGTTTCGGCCCTTGAACGAATGCTCGTTTCTCACGGCAAAAAGTTGGTGCAGATGCCGCCGAAACCGGCGATCTTCCCCCGTGAGGGGCGCAAGTACGACTACATGCACGCCATGCCGGCCTACGCGTCCGACCTGGACGTATGCGGCCTCAAGTGGCTTTCTCGCTCGTCAGAGAACGAGCGGGATCGGGATCTGCCCCAGTTCACCGGCCTGCAGGTGATGAACGATCCGGACAGCGGCGTGCCGCTTGCCGTCATGGACTGCCGCTGGATCACCGTGGCAAGGACGACAGCCGTTTCCGTTCTCACCGCCCGACTCTGCTCGCCCCGCGCGCCGAAGGTGATGGGCCTTTTGGGGACCGGCCTTCAGGGCAGGTTCCACGCCCTCATGCTGGCTCAAGAGCTGCCGACCGTGAAGGAAATCCGCGTCTACAACCGCACCGAGTCGAAACGGGACGAGTTTATCCGTCAGATCGCGCCCAAGCTGCCCGGCGTAAAGCTGGTTCCGGCCACGATGGAAGAGGCCGTCAGGGACTGCGACGTGGTGGCAGCAGTCGGCCCCGGCGGGCACGGAATCCACTTGGACTGGATCGCCCCCGGATCGCTTTTCATTTCCATCAACTTGGCGCAGCCGCTGGCTCCCGACGCCGTCGCCGGCGTTGAGCGAATTTTCACCGACGACGCCAAACAGTTCTTGAACCGTTTTGAGACCGAGCCGGACGCGTTCGGCGGCAAGCCGGAAGTGGACGGCGAGCTGAGCGAGCTGGTACTCGGGAAAAAACAGCCGCGGATCGCGCCTTCAGATCGAGTGCTGTCGCTTAACTTGGGTATGGCGATCAGCGACTTGGCCTTAGGGGACCTCATTTACCGCGAGGCCGAGGCCAGAAACGTGGGAACCGTGCTTCCCCTGATGGAACAGGAAGACCTCTGGCCGGTTATCGGCTAGAACATAAAAACTGATTTAAAAGGTGGGGATGTTATGAAACGGAAGCTGTTGTTCTGTACTTTGGCTGCGCTGGCAGCCCTTGCGGTTGGCGCGTCTCTCCCGGTCTTCGGACAGGAAAAGGACACGCTGGTGGTAGGAGTGAACGTGGACGCTAAGAACCTCGACCCGCAGAACTCGGTCGACACGGCGTCGTTCTCCCTGATTAAGCAGGTGTTCGAGCCTCTTGTCACAGTCGACGGCAAGACCCGTGAGCTCGTCCCCGTGCTGGCCGAGAAGTGGGAACGGCTCGACGACGCCACCTACAAGTTCTACCTCCGCAAGGGCGTCAAGTTCCACAACGGCGAAGAGCTCACCGCCGACGACGTGGTGTTCTCCCTCAAGCGGGCCACCGACCCGACCCAGTCGGTCTACGCCGGATCCAGCGGCCGCTTTATCGACCCGAACGGGTTTGAGATCATCGACAAGTACACGGTCATCGTTCGGACGAAGGGCCCGGTCGGCGGGTTCCTGTTCAACATGAAGCACCCCTACGCCTCCATTTTCTGCCGCAAGGCGGTAGAAGAAGCGGGCAGCGACGTGTCCCGCCGCCCGATTGGCACCGGCCCGTTCAAGTTCGTCAGCTGGAACAAGGGCGAAAAGCTCACCTTGGCCCGATTTGACGACTACTGGGGCAAGAAGGCCAACTTCAAGAACCTCGAGTTCCTCATTCTTCCCGACGAGAGCAGCCGGGTCATCGCGCTAGAAACCGGCAAGGCCGACTTCATCTACGCCGTGCCCAGTAGCGACGCGGAGCGAATCGACCAGAGCGACAAGGTTCACGTCACCAAGGGGCCCAGCATGGTGCTGATGCACCTCGGGCTGAACACCAAGAGTCCGAAGCTGTCCGATCCTCGGGTCCGTCAGGCCATCGACTACGCGCTGGACAAGAACGTGCTGAACCAAGTGGTCTATCAGGGCAACTCGGAAGTTCCAGCCGGCCCACTGCTTCCCGTCAGCATGTGGTATCCCAAGGACGCCAAGCCTTGGCCGTTTGACCAACAGAAAGCCAAAGAGCTGCTAGCCGAAGCAGGCGTCAAGCTGCCGTTGGAGCTGAACCTGTGGGTAGTCAACGCTCAGGAACGAATCGACTTGGCGACGGTTATCCAGTCCATGCTGGCTCAGGTTGGCATCAACGTGAACGTGCAGGTGTTTGAAAACGCCGTGTTCGAGGAGAAGATCAAGTCCGGCCAGCACGACATGTACATCATTACTTGGGGTATGCAGACGTCCCGCGACCCAGCGATGTACTGGCAGACCATGCTCTACTCCACGGCCGCCGGCACAACCAACAAGTCGTTCACGTCCGACCCCAAGCTCGACGAGCTGATTGACGCGGCGTTGGCCTGTCTTGACATGGACAAGAGAAACGAGCTGCTTCAGCAGCTGTGGAACCGAATTCTCGAGTACCACCCCATCATCCCGCTGGCACTGCCCAATGAGCTGTACGGCTCTGACAGAAACCTTCAGGGCGTCGACGACCTGTACGACGGGAAAATCAACTACCTCGGCAACCTGCACTATTAGCCCTGCGAGACCTATTCCACTCGCCTCACAAAAGGAGTGACTCCTGTGAAAAAGAGTTTTCTCGTTCTCGCTCTGACGGCCGCTCTGTGCGCCTGCGCGCTGCCCGCCGCCGCTGATCCCAAGGACACATTGGTCGTGGGGGTGAACGTGGACGCCAAGAACCTCGACCCGCAGAACTCGGTCGACACGGCGTCGTTCTCCCTGATAAAGCAGGTGTTCGAGCCTCTTGTCACAGTCGACGGCAAGACCCGCGAGCTCGTTCCCGTGCTGGCCGAAAAGTGGGAACGGCTCGACGACATCACCTACAAGTTCTATCTCCGAAAGGGCGTCAAGTTCCACAACGGTGAAGAGCTCACCGCCGACGACGTGGTGTTCTCCCTCAAGCGGGCCACCGACCCGACCCAGTCAGTCTACGCCGGCTCCAGCGGCAAGTTCATCAACCCGAACGGGTTTGAGATCATCGACAAGTACACGGTCATCGTTCGCACCAATGGCCCTGTGGGAAGCTTTTTAGCCCACATGAAACACCCCTACGCCTCCATTTTCTGCCGCAAGGCGGTGGAAGAAGCCGGCAGCGACGTGTCCCGCCGGCCGATCGGCACCGGCCCGTTCAAGTTCGTCAGCTGGAACAAGGGCGAAAAGCTCACCTTGACCCGATTTGACGACTACTGGGGCAAGAAGGCCAACTTCAAGAACCTCGAATTCCTCATTCTTCCCGACGAGAGCAGCCGTGTCATCGCGCTGGAGACCGGCAAGGCCGACTTCATTTACGCCGTGCCCAGCAGCGACGCGGAGCGAATCGACCAGAGCGACAAGGTTCACGTCATCAAGGGCCCCAGCATGGTGCTGATGCACCTCGGGCTGAACACCCAGAGCCCCAAGCTGTCCGATCCTCGGGTCCGTCAGGCCATCGACTACGCGCTGGACAAGAGAGTGCTGAACCAGGTGGTCTATCAGGGCAACTCGGAAGTTCCAGCCGGTCCGCTGCTTCCCGCTCATATGTGGTACCCGAAGGACGCCCAGCCATGGCCGTTCGACCAACAGAAAGCCAAAGAGCTGCTGGCCGAATCGGGAGTCAAACTGCCGTTGGAGCTGAACCTGTGGGTGATCAACGCTCAGGAGCGAATCGACCTGGCAACGGTTATCCAGTCCATGCTGGCTCAGGTTGGCATCAACGTGAATGTGCAGGTGTTTGAAAACGCCGTGTTCGAGGAGAAGATCAAGTCCGGCCAGCACGACATGTACATCATTACCTGGGGCGCTCAGACGACCAGAGACCCGTCGTTCTATTGGCAGACCATGCTCTACTCCAAAGCTGCCGGCACCACCAACAAGTCGTTCACGAAGAACCCGGAAATCGACAAGTTCATCGACGAATCAATCTCCACTCTGGAGCAGGAAAAACGCTTTGAAGTGTTTGCCAAACTCTGGGACGTCATTCAGGCGTATCACCCCATCGTCGCGTTGGCCCTGCCTAATGAGCTTTACGGGGCCCGTCGGGACCTGAAAGGGACCGAGGACCTGTGCGACGGAAAAATTAACTACCTAGGCAACCTGCACTACTAGCAGTGACGCCGCCGAGGCCGACCTTGGTCCCGGCGGCTTTTTTGCGCTTTTTTGCCTGACGGCTATCCGCGTCAATCGCTAAGGAGGGGTTTTGTTGACATCACCAATTCTTTCAGCGGCGCTTTCGATTAAGGATGAAATCATCGCCGACAAACGGCGCCTTCACTCCTACCCGGAGCTGGGCATGAAGGAACGCCTGACAACCGAATTTGTCCTTCACCGCCTCGGTGAGCTGGGCATTCCAACTCAGCCGTTAGATCTTGAAGTGGGAGCCGTCGGACTCATTCGCGGGAACGGCAATGGCCCTGAGAGGGACAATTGCCCTTCGAGCCGACATGGACGCCCTTCCCATTCAGGAGACCGCCGACGTGCCGGACAAGTCGACTATCAGCGGCGTCATGCACGCCTGCGGCCACGACTGCCATACTGCGATGCTGCTCGGCGCGGCGAAGCTACTGATGGGCCGGAAGGACAGTTTTCAGGCACAGTGAAGCTGCTGTTCCAGCCCGCCGAGGAAACCCTTCAGGGCTCCAGGTACCTTATCGACCACGGGGCTCTGGAGAACCCTCACGTGGACACGATCATCGGGCTTCACGGCACGTCGGACTTCCACACCGGCGAGATGGCGTTCCTCGAGGGCCCGGCGATGGCGTCGTCTGACTCGTTCATCGTGACAGTCACAGGAGAAGCCAGTCACGGCGCGTATCCTCACGTTTCCGGCCGAGATCCGCTTCTGGCGGCGGCCAACTGTATCGTCGCGCTTCAAGGGCTGGTGACCCGCCAGTTCAACGCCATCGATTCCTTGGTTCTTTCGGTCTGCGAAATTCACGGCGGCAAGGCGCCGAACGCAATTCCTCAGGCCGTCTCTTTCAGCGGCACCGTCCGAACGCAGTGCGAAGCCGTCCGGCGTCAAGTCGAAGGCCGAATGAACACCATGCTGGCCGACATCTGCGCCGGGTATGGCTGCACCCACACGACAGAGTACCGGTACGGCGTTCCGCCGCTGGTCAACGATCCGGAGATGGTCGCGTCAGCCCGTCGGGCCGCTTGTAATCTGTTGGGTGCTGATAAGGTCAAGACTCTACCCTACCCGTCCATGGGCTCCGAGGATTTCGCCTTTTACGGCGAGAGGGTACCCAAGTCGGTCTTCGCCCGGCTGGGAGTCTGGACTGCCCAAAAGCCACAGCCAAAGTACCATAACGGCGAGTTCGTCTTCGACGAAGACGCTTTGCCGCTGGGGACGGCGTTTTTCGTCCAAATCGTTCAGGAACTGTTAGGACCTTCTGCGGGCCACTGAGTACAGCAAGACGAGGGCCCGACGCTCAAATGAGCGTCGGGCCCTCGTCTTATCTGTCAGTTACCGGGCAAGTGTCCGGCTGTAAAACTCTTTCAGGTCGCGCCGCAGCTCCAGCCGGGCGTCCATGTTGGTATAGAGCATGTGGCCGCCCCAGTAGCGGCGAAGCGTTATCTGGCCCATCAGCTCGCGTGGGATCGGCAGGTGGTTCAGACAGTACTGGGTCGTGTCGATGCTACAGTGAATGTCAAAGTACCCGCACCCGACGAAAAGCCCCATGTCGGGGAAGCGCTTCATCGCCAAAGCGATCTGTTCCAGCGAGCTGATGAAGCCGCCGGCTCGGGTCGGAATGCCTTCCAGTTTCGTCTCGTACCCGCTGAAGAAGTTCCACGCCGGCGCGACGTACGCGTCGTTGAACAGGTAGTACTCCCGCTCCGGACCGGCGGGCAGCCGATCCCCGAAGTAATCGTGAAGAGCAGCCAGCGCCGGGTACGACACCCTAAACGAGCTCGGCTCGGTATCGCCCTTGTAGCCGTGCTCCGGCACGGTGAGCCGGGAGTCGAACAGGCTGACGGCCTTCCCTTCGTCGGCCAAGAGCAGGCCGGCGAATCGGCTGTGGAGCACCTTCAGGTTCATGTCCTCCACCTGAGCAACCGTCAACCCGGTGTATTCGGCCAGCTTGGCGGCGCAATCAGCCCGCTCTTTCTCTGTCAAGCAGTTGACGCCCTTCCACAGGAGCGGAACGTACTCGCTTTTCGCCCAGTTGCCCACTTCTTCCCGCAGCTGATCGACCGTCAGGGCCTGAAGACGGCTGCTGAGCTTTTTGTGGTACCACGCGCAGACAGCCATTGCCGGCAGCGTATGCACTAAATGACGCTCCAGCAGGGCGGTAGTGTTCAGCTCGGCGTATGAGAACGCCGGCGACAGGGCCACAAACGCCTCGGGCATGATGCCTCGGTCCTGCAGCTTCGTCAGCAGCCGGCCGCCTCTGACGCCGCCGTAACTCTCGCCAAAGACCACGACCGGATCGGCCCAGCGGCGCTGTTTTGTCAGCCAGACGCGGATAAACTCAGAAAAGGCTTCCGCGTCCTCGTCAACGCCGCAGTACCGCTTGAGCAGGTCTTTATCCCAGCCAGCCCCGCGGCTGAAACCGGTACCCAGCGGGTCGATGAACACGAGGTCGGTGAAGTCAAGGATCGTGCCCGGGTTGTCTTCCAGCCGAAACGGCGGGCGGGGCACGTCAAGCCCGTGATCCGACTGGCAGAGCGCCTTGGGAGCCAAGCCGCCAACGTGAAGGTAAATCGACGACGTGCCGGGACAGCCGTTAAACGCGAATGTCACTGGCCGACACGCCCGCTCCAACTCGCTCAAGTTCTTTTTCGTATAGGCAGCGTAGAACCACTCGCACCGCTGATCATCCTGATCGCCGTACAGCGGCAGCTGGCCGACCGTGCAGGTGTAATCCAGCCGTTCTCCGTCCAGCTCGATAGAGTCGTCAAAACTGCTCTCAGGCTGGCGGGCCTGAAATGCCCCTTCTTCGCCGACGCGAATATCTTCCATGTCTGCATCCCCTTTTGGAAGGTTCTCAGCAGCCCGGTCTCAATCTGAGCTGTTAGGATTTTATACTATCACTTTTGCCCCGACCTCTCATCGTCAGCCCGGCTGAAAAAACCATTCAAGCGAGGCCGCTACAATATTTAGAATAAAGTCAGACCTTGCGGACACTTGACTGACCGGGGCCAGCTGGTATAATCTTCACTGTTGCGGGACGTAGCGCAGTCTGGTAGCGTACCTGAATGGGGTTCAGGTGGTCGGAGGTTCGAATCCTCTCGTCCCGACCATGTCAAATGTTCGAGCGGCCGCCCAAGGCGGCCGCTCGTTTTTTAGGCGGTGATCCTATGGAACGATTCGTCCATCGCACCCAGCTGGGTCAAAATTTTCTCGCCAACGGCGCGGTCATCGACCGGGCCGTCGCCCGCGCGGAGCTTCGCGAGGACGAAACCGTCCTCGAAATAGGCGCCGGTCAGGGCGTCCTGACGTCCGCGCTTCTGGCCTCGCCAGCTCGGTTCGTCCACTCGTTCGAAATCGACCGACGGCTCGAGCAGTGGCTGGCTCCGCTTGAGTGCTCACGGCTTGCCCTGCACTGGGGCGACGTGATGAGCTTTCCTCTGGCCGAGCTCGACCCACTGCCCACCGCCGTCGTGGCAAACATTCCCTATCACATCACCACGCCGCTGATCTGGAAGGTTCTCGAAGAGCTCGCCCCGCGCGGCTTGACGCGGCTCGTTCTGCTGGTGCAGAAGGAAGCGGCCGAGCGGCTGTGCGCCCCGCCGAGGACAAAAGCCCGGTACCCGCTTGGCGTGACGATTGAGGCGATGGGCAACGCCGAGACGTTCATGAAGGTGTCCCCCGGCTCGTTCGTCCCACCGCCGAAGGTCTGGTCGGCTCTGGTCCATATCCAGCTCGTCCGGCGGCATGAACTGGCGCTGAACGCCCTCTGGCGCCGGCTTCTGCGCGACGCGTTCGCCCAGCGGCGCAAAAAGGCCCTGAACTCGCTTGAAGCCGCGGGACGAAACAAAGAGGAGACGGCTCGAGCCTTTCAGGACTGCTCCATCAGCCCAAACGCCCGGGCTGAGGAACTGACAACCGACCAATGGCTGGCGCTGTTGGAAAAAACCTCATAAAAGAGAGACCTTCCGTCCCGTTGAGCCGGGCCGGAAGGTCTCTCTTTTTTGCGCTTACGCTGGGTTCTCTTTCTTTCTGCCACGCCAGAACAGGCGAAGCGGCACGCCGGAGAAGTCCTCCAGCTCGCGGATCTTTTTCCTCATATGGTTCTCAAACGCCTGCGTGACCAGCTTGGGATCGTTGACGAAGAACACGAACGTCGGCGGCACGTCGGAGCTTTGAGTGCAGTAGAAGATGCGCAGGAGCCGGCCTTTTCCGTCGCTGGGAAGCCGCTCAAACGCGAGCATGTCCCTGACGATCCGGTTGAGAAGCGCCGAGCTGAACCGAGCCCGCCGCCGGTCGTACACGCCGGCAGCCAAGTCGAGCAACTTATGCAGGCCTCTGCCCGAGAGGGCGGACGTGAAGAGCCTCGGCGCGTCCGCGGCGAACCGAAATTCCTCGTCCAGCTTTTTTGTCATCTCGTCGCCCGGCCGCTCGCCGGTGATGAGGTCCCACTTGTTGACCACTAGGACGAGCCCTTTGCCCCGGTCGAGGATTTCGGCCACAAGGCGCTGATCCTGTTCTGTCGCCGGCTCGGACGCGTCCATGATGAAGACGGCCACGTCGCACTCGTCCACGGCCTGCATGGTCCGCACCGACGAATAGAACTCGACGTTCCCTTTCTGACGGCTTTTGCGCCGCAGCCCGGCGGTGTCCACGATTCTGAACGTCCGGCTGTTTTGAGCCGTCTCCCAGTCGATGGCGTCCCGGGTCGTTCCTGCCACGTCGCTCACCAGAGAGCGGTCCTCGCCGGCCAGCCTGTTGAGTATGCTCGATTTGCCGCAGTTGGGCCGCCCGACGAGGGCGATTTTTATGACTTCTTCGGCCTCCGGCGGGAGCTGGCGGTCTGGGAGGACCGCGCAGACGGCCTCTTTCAGCTCGTCAATGCCCCGGTCGTGAAGCGCGCTGACGCCGATGACCTTGTCAAAGCCCAGCGAGTACGCTTCCATGGCCAGATCGTCGTGCTTCCAGTCGTCCAGCTTGTTGATGACCACGATGACGCGGGACGAGGCTTTGCGGAGCACGTCGGCCACGTCCTGATCCATCCACGTGACGCCTGACGGGCCGTCAACCACGAACAGAACCGCGTCGCTTTCTTCGATGGCCTGCTGTATCTGGCCTCTCATGGACCGCATGATCGGGTCGTCGTCGCGAAGCAGTAGGCCGCCGGTGTCAACAAGGTAAAACGAGCGGTCTCCCCACTCGACGCGGCCGAAGAGCCGATCCCGGGTGACGCCCGGTTGGTCGTCCACGATGGCCCGGCGGCTGCCGACCAGACGGTTGAAAAGCGATGACTTGCCCACGTTCGGGCGGCCGACGATAGAAACTATTGCCATAACAAACTCCTTTGCGCCGTCAGTCCAGGCGCAGGCTAATTTTCGGGAATCCCTTCCGGGACTGGCCGATGGAAAAAAGCGGAGCAAGGCACTGGTGCAGAGGCGCCAGACGCTCCGCGAGGAGGCTTATTTTTTCGTCCGATTCCATGTACGAGAACCCGCCGTCGTCCAGCGCCTGGCGCACTTCGTCGCTCCGGCCCGCCGGGTCGATGGTGACGAAGTACGAGTACGGAGGAAATCCGAGCTCCCGCCGCTCTTTGAGTTCGCCGATCCAAAACGCTTTCCAGCCAGATTTCAGCGTGATCTGCCAGCCTTTCTGTGGCGACCGGGTCTGAAGGACCACGTCCCGGCCCTTGGGCCTGCCTCGGGTCATTGACTCGAGAATCATCGAGTACGCTTCGGCGCGGGAGGCGTAGTCCGGCTGGCGGGCTTCCGCGTCGGCGTCGAGCCAGCAGACTAACGGCACGTCGAGCTTTGACAGCAGGGACAGGGCGCGCCGGGACCCCAACACGAGCCCGCCGGTCTCGGCCAAGGCAGCTACCTTTTCCCGAGCCTCCCGCACTCCAGACGGGTCGTTTTGGTGCCATAAAACGACCGGCTGTGAGCCCGCCAAGGCCTGAGCTATCGGCAGGAGTGCTTCAAGCCCGGGGCGGCGGCTTTGAAGGAGCCGGCCGCCGCAGTGAGGACAGGCGTCGGGCAGTTCGGCCGACCAGCGGCAGACGGGACAGACGAGCCGTCCGCCCCAAAGAGTTACCCCGGCGCCGCACCGGCCGCAGACTACCGGTTGGTCACACTCCAAGCACCGTATTTCGCCGGCCTCGCCGCGCCGGTCAAGGAGCCACAGGACAGTTTTTCCGGCTCGAAGGACTTTTTTCGTGTCGCTCAGCACCGACTCGCCGATGGAAAAGGGAAACCGAAACCCCGTCAGCTCATGACGCGCCGCGTCAAACAGGCTGACAAAACGAAGTCCCGCTTTGTCGTCCGGCGACGATTCGGCCTCGCGAGGCGCGCAGGCGCAAAAGACGCGGGACGAGGGCATGCGGCCTAAAAGGAGGACCTTGCCTCCGGCGTGAAACCGCCGGGCGGCGAGGCTTCGGACCGACAGGCCGACGCCGCTTTGGAGCACGTACGCTGCCAAACTTTCGCCTTCGATGGCGCACAGCTCCGGCCGGCGCAGTGGAGCCATGACGCAGGCCGAACTGCCGATGACTATCGGATCGTCGCTTCCAAGGCACTTCTTCCACGCGGCGGCAATCGCCTTGGCCCCTTTGGGCCAGAGAATGAGCCGTTTTTTTAGTCCGGCGCCGCTCAGGCGGCGGGCCCATTCTTTAGCCGTCTCCAGCTCCGGGGTCATGACGATGGCCCCGCCCGAACAGCCGGTCAAGGTGGAGACGACTTTCTGGAACCGTGCCTCGTCGCTGGGATCGTAAAACGTCTCCGAGCTGGACGGAACAGTCCCTTCTTGCGTCCATTCGGGAAACGGCTCGCCCTTCCAGAACGAACCGGGCAGGAGCTGGCGAATGACGTCGCCGGGTGAGCAGAAAAACGAGCCAGCCGCCCATTCGACGACGGGAATCATCGCCTGAGCCACCGTCGGGGCTGGGTCGATGACCCGAAGTATTTTTTTTACCGTCTGGTCGGCTGGCCCGTCTTCCGGTCCGGCGACGAGGCCGATTCGGACGCTTCGGCCAACCGGGACGGCGACCCGACAGCCCGAGGGAACCGGGCCGTCGCTCTCGTACGTCAGGCTGTGCCACCAAGGGCCGGCCAGCCACACGCGAACCAGTGTCATGCCAATGTCGGGCTCAGGACGTTCCACATCTCCCAAGCGACGGCTTCTTTGGAGCCTTTCAGCTCGATTCGGCCGCCCGAGCGGTCCAGCAGGGTCACCGTGTTGGTGTCGGCCCCGAATCCGCTGCCCGCTGACGTCAGGTCGTTGGCGGCGATGAAGTCCAGCTTTTTGCGCTCCAATTTGCCTTGGGCGTGGACCAGCACGTCGTCCGTTTCGGCGGCAAATCCGACCAGAATCTGGCCGGGACGCTTGTTTGCCCCGGCCCAAGCGATGATGTCCGGGTTCTGGACGAACGCCCGCTCCACCCGTTCCACCGACTCGCGCTTAATTTTTCTGGGGCTCGACGACTCGGGGCGGTAATCACTCACCGCCGCGGAGGCCACGATAAAGTCGGCGCTCGCCGCTCGGTCCTTGACGGCTTGGAACATTTCAAGCGCCGAGACGACCCGCGTCACGCTCGCCTCCTTGGGGAACTGAACCGACGTCGGCCCTGCGACGACCTCAACCGACGCGCCGCGGAGCACGGCGGTCCAAGCAAGCGCCGCGCCCATTTTGCCCGTGCTGGGGTTGGAGATGAAACGCACCGGGTCCAAGTACTCGCGGGTCGGTCCAGCCGTGATGAGCACTCGCCGGCCTGCCAAGTCAGATGCTGGGGAGAGGACGCGCCACAGCTGCCGGACGATTTCTTCCGGCTCGGGCATTCGGCCCGGCCCCTCTTCGCCGCAGGCGAGGGGGCCGTTTTCAGCTCCGGCGACGAACGCGCCGCGGCGGGCCAACGTCCGAATGTTTTCCTCTGTGGCCGGGTGAGCCAGCATCTGGCTGTTCATCGCCGGAAAGAACAGAACCGGCGCTTTTGTGGCTAACAGCGTCGCGGCCACCAGCGAGTCGCCCAGCCCAACGGCGGCGGCGGCCAAGTGGTGAGCCGTGCAGGGCGCTACGATCACGGCTTCGGCCCACTGGGCCAGCTGGATGTGGGGAATTTGGGAGCCGCCCGAAACCGACAGAAAATCCGACTGACGCCAGACCCGATTTCCCGACAGGGTCTCCAGCACCATGGGGCTGACAAACGACTCGGCGGCTTGGGTCATGACGACTCGGACCTGACAGCCGTACGACGCCAACAGGCGAACGAGCCCCGGCGTCTTGTAGGCGGCGATGCCGCCTGTGACGGCGAGGACTATTCGCCGGTTACTCTGCCATTGAAGAGGGACCATTTGTTTCGCCGGGCAGCGGCTGGGGGTTGACCGTGTTGAACGAGACGGACAACCGCCCGCTTTCCATCTCCTGAAGGGCCTGAGAAATGTACTTTTCGTCTTCCTCCTCGCCCTCCGCGGGAGCGACCCGCATTTCGCTCAGCTGGCGCGCCCTCTGGGCGATGACCAGCGTGAGCATGTACTTGTTCTGTATCCCCGCATTTTCGGCGATTTTGTCCATGTTGTAAAAGATCATTTGATCTCTGCTCCTTTCCCACGACGCGACGTGATGAACTCGCGCAACTTATTGGCCGCCTGCTCAACCGTGTCGTTGACCACGACGAGATCGTAACTGTCTTCCATTGCCAGCTCGTCCGACGCGGCGGCCAGCCGCCGGCGGATAGCCTCTTCCGTTTCGGTGCCCCGGCCTCTCAGGCGGCGTTCCAGGTCCTCCAGCGTGGGCGGCGCGATGAAGATCGTCACCGCCTCCGGCATGACCTTTTTTACCTGACAGGCGCCTTGGACGTCGATTTCCAAAAAGACGTCCACCCCTTGGCTCAGCAGGTCCTCCACGTCGCTCCGAAGGGTTCCGTACCTGTGTCCGTGCACGTTCGCCCACTCGAGAAACTCGCCGTTTTCGACTCGACGAAGGAAGTCCGCCTCGGAGATGAACCGGTAGTCTACCCCGTCCCGCTCGCCCGGACGGGGCGTCCGGGTGGTGCAGGAGATGGAATATGAGTAGCGGCTCGTGAGCTGGCTGAAGAGTTTGGCCCGAATAGTCCCCTTGCCGACGCCGCTGGGACCCGACAGAACGTACAGCGTCCCAGCCGTCTTGGGCTGCGGCTCGCCGGTCATTCGACGTTCTGCACCTGCTCGCGGATTCGTTCGAGCAGGGTTTTTCCGTCCACGACCAGCCAGCGCAGTTCGGTGCTGGCGGCCTTGGAACCGACCGTGTTGATTTCCCGGTTCATCTCCTGAAGGAGAAAGTCCATCTTCCGGCCGATCGGCCCTTCCCCCTTCAGCAGGTTTCTGAACTGGTCGATGTGGCTTCTCGACCGGCTCAGCTCCTCCGAGATGTCCCACTTGTCAGCCAGTATAACCAGCTCTTGGACCAGCCGATTCTCGTCAACTGGCGCGTCCCAGCGCTCCAGCGTCTCTTTGATTTTCTGCCGGTAGCCATCGAACGCCTGACCGGAGATCTCGTTCCACCGGCTGCTCAGCTGTTCGACCAGGCCGGCCCACTCTTCCAAGTTGGCACTGATGTCGCTGACCAGCGCCCGGCCTTCGGTCAGCCTCATGGCCGCCATGTCGTCGCAGGCGAGGGCCAACGTCTCTTCGACCAGCGACTGCAGGTCCGGCTCGTCGTCGGAAGTCTGCAGGTCGGCAGTGACCGGCAGGCGGAGGACGTCACCCAGCGACGGCGGCTGAATTCCCAGCTCGTCCGCCAGAGACGCCAGTTTCTGGTAGCAGTTTCTGACGGCGTTGACGTCGAGCCGCTCTTCTACCGTCTCCGACGCGGTGTGAAGCTCGGCGCGAACCACGATCTTGCCCCGGGCAAACCGGCTCCGAACGTAGTTCGTCACGTAGGGTTCTAGGCTTGCAAGGTTGCGGTTGCTCTTGTACTGCACTTCCAAATATCTGGAGTTCACGCTGGAAAGCTCTACCGACAGCCTTCCCCAGCCGCGTTCCCCGCTTCGCCTGCTGAATCCTGTCATGCTCGAAGCCATGCTGTCACTCTCCCCTTCGTTCCGTCAGTCCATCAAGGGCGGTCAGAAGCTCGTCCAGTCCCCTGCCGGTTAAAGCGCTGGTACAACAGACCGGGAAGCCGTGTTTCGACAGGGCAAGAACCGCTTTCGCCGCGTCCCCCTCAGGCACTCGGTCAATTTTATTCAGCACGAGCACGCCAATTCGATCTGACGCGCCGAGATCAGCCAATATCTTGCAGATGACGCCGAACGTGTCTTCCGGATGCGGGTCGCAGACGTCCATGACGACGGCCAGAACTCCTGCCTCGGCCACCTCTTCCAGCGTGGCGCGGAACGACGCGACGAGCTCGGGCGGCAGACGGCGAATGAATCCGACCGTGTCGCCGGCTAGGATCAACCGGCCCGACGGCAGCCTGACCCGGCGTATCGCTGTGTCCAGCGTGGCGAACAGCTTGTCCTCGCCATGAAGGGCACGGTCGCCGCTGAGAGAAGCGACGAGGGTCGTTTTCCCGCAGTTGGTGTAGCCGACGAACGCGACGGTCGTCATGCCGCTTCGCGCCCGCCGCTTGCGCTGTCCGCCTCTGGCGGCCTGAACGCGCCCGAGCTGGCGGGACAGGTCCCGCTCCCGACGTTCCAGCTTGCGCCGGTGCCGCTCGAACTCAGTTTCTCCCGGCCCGCGGGTTCCGATGCCGCCGCCGGTCCGGGACATCTGCTCTCCGAGCCCCCGCAGGTGCGGCAGCTCATACCGACACCGAGCGAGGTCGATCTGCAGCTTGGCTTCCGCGCTGGAAGCCCGGCCCTGAAATATTTTGGTGATGACCAGCGGTCTGTCCCACACGTCGCAACCCCACAGCGCCCGCAGCTCGTGCATCTGCCGGGGCGACAGCGGCTCGTTGCTCACCGCTAGGTCAGCCTCCAAGCCGGCGATGGCGCCTCTCAGCTCTGCGGCGCGACCTGACCCCAAGCAGGTGGCCGGGTCGGGCTGAAGCCGCTTCTGCACGACCGTCTGAACCGCCTCGACGCCGAGGTTTGCGAGCAGCAATCGAAGTTCTTCCAACTCTAGCGTCAGCTGGTCGCTTCCCGGAAGTTCGAGGCCAAAGACGAGGGCGCGTCGCCTCTGAGGGGAGTCTTTAAAGTCCGGCGGCAGGTCGGCTAACCAATAGCCAGTTCCTGAAGCCGCTCGAGTTCCTTCTGCAGGGCGAGCCGTACCCGCTCACGCTCCTCTCGTCCCTTGCCGCCGGGCCAGATCATATGGCCTACGTACACTGTGATCGGGTGGCGTCCGATCGTCTCGGCGCCCACCGGCATGGCCTCGAACGTGCCGGCCACGTAAAGCGGGACGATCGGCACGCCCCGGCTGACCGACACGAGCGCCGCGCCGCCTTCGATCTCCATCAGCCGGCCGTCCAGCGACCGGGCGCCTTCGGGGAAGATCATCAGTTCCTCGCCCTCGTCCAGCAGGCCCATGAAGTGCCGCAGCGCCTTGCTGGACGCGGCGTCGGTCTGTCGGCTCAGCGGCAGGGCGCCAAGCTTATCGAGAAGCCACGTGAAGGCCGGGTGAATCTGAAACAGCTCTTCTTTAGCCAGCGGCCTCAATCGCCGGGGAAACGCCAGAGCCACCACGACCGGGTCGAGATTGCTCGTGTGGTTGGCCGCGACGATGACCGGATAGTTGGAGGGAAGGTTTTCCTTTCCGACCACCCGAAAGCGGTTGTGAAGTTTCAGGTACGTCCAGCAAAGCCGCCGAACGACTCGATAAAGCACCCTTCGGCCGAAGCTACCCGGCATATTCGTCTCCTAAAAGCCGCCGCAGCACGGCTTCGACGACCTGCTCGACGGTCATATTCGAGCTGTCAAGCTCCCACGCTTCAGGGGCCGGGCGCAGGGGCGAAAGCTCCCGGTGCTCGTCCTGGTCGTCCCGACGGGCCAATGAGGCTTTCATCTCCTCAAGAGAAGGGGCGTCTCCCCGCTCCTTGAGCTCTTTCCATCGGCGGTTGGCCCTCTCGTCGCAGGAAGCGGTGAGGAATATCTTCAGCGGCGCCAGCGGGAACACGACCGTTCCCATGTCCCGGCCGTCGGCGACTAACGGGCCGGCCAGAGCCTGTTCGCGCTGAAGGGCCAAGAGCCTCTCGCGGACCGACGGTAGAGCCGAGTACGACGACGCCAGATCGGAAACCCGAGGCGTGCGGATTTTGTCCGTCACGTCCGCGTCGTTCACCTCAACGCGCCCGTTTTCAAGACGGACCGTCACGTCGTTCAGGGCCTTGCGCAGGGCCGGCGACTCGCAGGGCGGAACGCCCCGGCCGTCCAGCCACAGGGCGACAGCCCGGTAGATGGCCCCGGTGTCCAAGTACCGAATGCCAAGCCGTCGGGCCAGCTCTCGGGCCACTGTGCTTTTGCCGGCTCCCGCCGGACCGTCGATGGCAATCACGCCGATTCGCTTCATCTCTTTTCGCTCCTTGACCAAGAGACCTTAGACCCGGCCGCCCTGGCGTATCATTTTCCAAAGATCTTTGAGCGTTACCTCAACAAATTCCCCGCTTTTGAGGGTTCGCAGCTCCATGCGGCCTATCGCCCGGCGGAACAGCACCTCAACGGTCATGCCGCAGCCTTCGGCCATCAGGCGGATTTCCCGCTTCACCCCTTCGCCAAGGACAAACGTCGCCCACTGGCCTTCCGGTCGGCGGTCGGGCAAAAGGTCCACCGACAGAGGAACGAGACGGCGCCCCTCAAAAACCGTCCCACCCCGGAGGTTTTCCAAGTCGGCGGCGGTCAGAACCCGGTTCATTCGTACCTCGTAGGTCTTCGTCACGCCGTTTGACGGGTGAATCAGGTCGTTGGCGAAGTCCCCGTCGTTGGTGAGAATGAGGATTCCCTCGCTCTGCAGGTCCAGCCGGCCGACAGGAAAGAGCCGCAACCGGTCGTAGCTTCGGGGAAGCAGGTCAAGCACCACCGGGTAATCGGGGTTTGTGACGGCGCAGATGTAGCCGCGAGGTTTTCTGATGACAATGTACGTCTTGGCCTCAACGTGAACTTCCACGTCGTCCACCGCCACGGCGTCCCCGTCCTCTACCTGATGGCCTAGGTCGGAGACCAAATACCCGTTCACCGTCACCCGGCCGGCGGTGATGAGCTGTTCCACCTTGCGCCGGGAGCCGACGCCGCAGGAAGCGAGATATTTATTCAGCCGAACCGTCATGCTCCTGCTCCTCCTCGCCGCTGGCGGTTATTCCCCGCTTGATCGCTTCAATTTCTGCCACGGTGGGCAGGTCGGACACGGCGGACAGGCCGAAGACCTTTAAAAATTGGTCAGACGTCCGATACAAGAGCGGTGAACCCGGGGCCTTGCGCCGTCCGGCAATCCGCACGAGCCCATGACCTAGCAGGGTTTCAAGCGCCCGATCGCTTCGAACGCCCCGAATTTCCTCCACGTCGCCGCGGGTCACCGGCTGACCGTACGCCACGACGGCCAGCGTCTCAAGGGCCGCCTTGGACAGCCGAATCTGGCTGGACGCGTCGCCGGTCCTGTAGCGATCGATCACGTCGCCCAGATCGGGCGGCGCGGCCATGTACCACCGGCCTGCCAGCTCAACCACTTCGACGCCTCGGCCCTGCGTGTCGGCCAGCGTCTCAAGGGCCGCCTTGACGGCCGACGGCGGCCGGTCAGCCGCGGCGGCCAGCTCGGAGACGGTACAGCCTTTGTCGCCGGCGACGAAAAGGACCGCTTCAACCCGCCTCAGCGTTTCCGGCTCAGGCGGCGCGGAGGGAGATTTGTACGTCACCGAACGTCACCTCCTGCGCCAGAGTGATCATGTTCCGCCGGGACAGTTCCAAAAGAGCCAATAAGGTCACCACCAGCGGCCCCCGCCCCGGATCGTCCGACAGCAGGGCCCGCAGGGACGTGGGCCCGACGACAGCAAGCCGCTCCATGACGCCGTCCATTCTCTGCTGAACCTGCTGTTCGTCGGGGATAGCCAGCGGGACGCCGCCGATTTCGTCTTCCCAGTGCTCGGGTTCCCAAGCGGCCTCGGCCGCCGCCCGACGCCGCTCGTAGAGGGAAAGCCAAGTGAGGGAAAGCCCCATCAGGTCGCCCAAGTCGAACGACGCGGGAAGCGGCGAAGCGTCTTTAAACGCGCGGCCGGCCGCCTTTTCGTACAGCTCTGCCAGCAGGCCGGCGGCCTTGCGGTACGGCCTGTACCCTTGGAGAAACTCCTCCAAGTTCATCTCCCCGTCGTCGTCCGGCTCGTCGCTTGCCGGCTCTTCCGGTCGAGGAAGCAGTTCTTTCGTCTTCTGGAGCACCAAGCGGGCCGCGCCGGCGATGAAACTGGCCAGCTCGTCCAAGTCCACCTTTCCGCACTCGGCAAGCCAGGCGCCGTACAGCGAGACCACCTGTGAAACCTTCACGTCGGCGGCCCGGATTTCCTGACTTTCAACCATATGGCACAGCAGGTCGAGCGGGCCGGAAAAGCCTTCGATTTCCAGCCGAAAGGTCACTTCCGGTACGGGTGAATGAAGCCGATCGCCTCGCGGGCTTCGGCCATCGTGCACTCAGCCACGGCGCTGGCCCGCGCGGCGCCGTCAGCCAGAATATCTTCCATCAGCCCCGGCTGGCTGGAGAAGCGGTCGCGCCGATCCCAAATCGGCGTCATCATCTCGTTCAGCCGATCCGACAGAACGCGCTTGCACTGAATGCAGCCGATCGCGCCAGCCCGGCAGTCAGCCGCCACCTGGCATTTGCTCGCCTCGTCGCCATTGAAGACCTTGTGCAGGTCCCAGACCGGGCACTTGTTCGGATCGCCCGGGTCGGTCTTGCGGATTCGCGCCGGGTCGGTGACCATGGTGCGAATTTTCTCCCACAGCGCGTCGGCCCGATCGGAGATCATCAGGCTGTTGCCGTACGACTTGCTCATCTTCCGCCCGTCCGTGCCCGGAACCTTCGGCGTCGCCGTCAGCATGATCTGCGGCTCCGGGAACACGGGCCGGTAAAAGTTGTTAAACCGGTTCGCGATCGCCCGCGCCAGCTCCAGATGAGCCGTCTGGTCCTCGCCGACCGGCACGTCGGTCGCCTTGTAGATGAGAATGTCAGCGGCCATCAGCACCGGATATCCTAAAAAGCCATACGTGCCTAAGTCTTTATTCGACAGGTTGAGAATTTGTTCCTTGTAGGTCGGGCAGCGTTCCAGCCAACCCAGCGGCGTCAGCATGCCCAGCGCCAACGCCAGCTCCACGTGCTGGTGCACGTGCGACTGGAGAAAAATCGGCGACTTTTCAGGGTCAAGCCCCACAGCCAGCCAGTCGAGCAGGACTTCCTCGCAGTTGACCTTCAGGCTCGTCATGTCCGCGTAGTTGGACGTCATGGCGTGCCAGTCGACGATCCCGAAGAAGCACTCCACGTTCGGGTCGCGCTGCAATTTCAGCCAGTTGGTCAGCGCCCCCGCCATATGTCCAAGGTGCAGTTTGCCCGTCGGTCTCATTCCGCTGAAAATCCGTTTCATTTCATTTCCCTCTTTCTTCTCGTCGTGCTCAGTCTTTATGTCTTCCCGAGCCCCTCGCCGCCCACTGGTAGTGGGACGGCGTCTCGGGCAGGACGCGCACGTCAAAACCGAGCCCTTCAACTCGGCGAGCTAAATCGCTCATTGACGGCGCTTCCATTTCTCCGTGGTCACAAAGCATGAGGGCCAAACCAGAGGCCAGAGCCTCGACGATCTGATGGTGCTTCATCTCGCTCGTGGCGTACAGGTCAGCGCCTCCTTCAAGGGCGTCCTGCCACAGATCCCCGCCTGAACCGCCGCACAGCGCGACCCGCCGAACCTCTTTCGTTGGGTCGCCTGCCAGCCGGTATCCAGACAAGTCCCACGCGCCTGCCAACGCAGCGGCAGACGCGCAAGCCGGGCAGGACTCAGGCCATTCGCCCATGCCGCCCATGCCGAACCCACCCGGCATAGGCCTCAGCCCTCGAGCCGACAGAAGGCCGGCTCGGGCCAGCAGTCCCTCGTTTACCCCGCCTCGCGCCGAGTCCCACGGCGTGTGCCAGCCGACGACGGCGACGCCGAGGCGGAACGCCTCGCCGGCCGTCTGAGCGACGAATCGGCTCGTGTCCAAGTCCGCGAGGGGTAAAAAGCAGAGCGGATGATGAGCCACGAGGACGTCACAGCCCTCGCGGCTTGCCACTTGAACGCTCTCGACCGTCGCATCGAGACAAAATCCGACGCGGCTACAGCGCCACGACGCGCCGCCCAACTGAAGGCCGGAGTGATCCCACGGCTCGCTCAGCGCCAGCGGAGCGATGCTGTCCAGCGCTTGAAGCAGGTCAGAAATTTTCACGGCGTTCACCTCCAGTCGACCCGGCGCAGTCCGGAGACGACAAAAACGCCTGCCGCGACGACGCCGCGAGTCAGGGCTCGTCTGGCAGGCCTCCTATGTTGCCTATTATAGACAATTTCAGCTTGTCTGCCAACTAAGAGCCGCCCTTTCTCCGCTCTTCTTTATCAGCCCAACTGAAGATAGGCCCAACCAATTTGCTATTGGCCAAACGCGGCCAGCCGAGTGACCTAAAGTAAAACTTTAGTTTACTTTATGTTTTTTTATCTACCCTCTTTCAATTTCATGTTCCGTACCGTATAATGGCAGCTCGGTGGAGGTGAGGCCTTTGGCTCATGCAATAGTCGTCCAGGATCTGCACAAGTCTTTCGGCTCGTTGAACGTGCTGAGGGGCGTTTCCCTGTCGGTTGAAGAGGGGCAGGTCGTCACGGTGATCGGCCCGTCAGGATCGGGCAAAAGCACGTTGGCCCGATGCATTGCCCGGCTTGAGAAAGTTGACAGCGGTTCTATTGAGGTGTGCGGCAAGCGCCTGAACGAGTCGATGACCAACGCCCAGCAGTCCGAGCTGATGGGCATGATTTTTCAGCAGTTCAACCTGTTTCCTCACCTGACGGTGATGGAGAACTTGGTGCTGACCCAGTGCAAGGTGCGCCGCAAGAGCGCGCGGGACGCCAGAGAACTGGCCCTTCGTCTGCTGAGCAAGGTCGGCCTGGCCGACAAGGCGGACTGGCGGCCAGGCCAGCTGTCCGGCGGCCAACAGCAGCGCGTGGCGATCGCCCGGGCGCTGTGCATGGAACCTAAAGTAATGCTGTTTGACGAGCCGACGAGCGCTCTCGACCCCGAGCTGGTCGGCGACGTGCTGGACGTGATCGCGTCCCTTGCGGACTCGGGAATGACCATGCTGGTCATCACCCACGAGATGGCGTTCGCCCGGGAGGTCTCCGACCGGGTGGTCTTCATGGCGGACGGTCTGGTGGTCGAAGAAGGGGCGCCTGAACAGATCATGGCACACCCGACCAAGGAGCGGACTCGGCTGTTCTTGCAGCGAATGCTGTCCCATCACGGCGAAGTCACGGAGGAAACCCATCATGACGCTTGATTTCTCTGTCCTTCTGCCCTACTGGCACCTTTTCCTGAACGGCGCGCTGGTGACCGTGAAGGCGTCCCTGTTCGGCGTGCTGATCGGCACGGCCGGCGGCCTGTTCGTCGGGGCGTTCCGCGTTCTGCCATTCGCCCCACTTCGCTGGCTCGCTTGGCTGTACATCTCGGTCCTGCGGGGCACGCCGCTGATGGTTCAGCTCTTTTTAATCTACTTCGGCCTGCCTGAGCTGGGCGTCAACTTGGACGCCTTTTTGGCCGGCGTCTTGGGTATCGGCATCAACTCGTCGGCTTACGTGGGCGAGATCGTCCGGGGCGGCATCGAGTCGATTCCCCGAGGCCAGTGGGAAGCCGCCAAGGTTTTGGGACTGTCGTACTGGCAGAGCCTGTGGACCATCATCATGCCCCAAGCGGTCCGCAGCATGCTGCCGGCAATCGGCAACGAGTTCGTCGCGCTGATCAAGGAGTCGTCGCTGCTGTCGGTCCTCGCCATCAGCGACCTGACCCAAGCGGGACAGCAGGTGCGCAGCGTCACCTACGCGTCGTTTGAGAGCTTCATCGTCGTCGGGCTGGTCTACCTGTTCCTGACGAGCGCCGCCACCGGAGCGCTCTCGCTGCTGGAAAAGAAGTGGCACACCAACTAACGAAAAGCGCGTCCCCTCGCCGTGAGGGGACGCGCTTTTTCGTCACTTTTTCTTGCTTCGGCGTTTCTTGCTCCCGCCGAAAATTTTTCCTAACAGGCTTTCGCCGTCGCCCTTGTCCTTCGCCGACGGTTCTGCCTTCTCGTCCTGCTCCGAGGGCCCGTCAGGGGAAATTGCCTGCCGAAACGCCTTCAGCGCCTCCTGAGCTTGGGCCGACAGTTCCCTGCCAGCGGGGACTTCCAGTTCCACGTGAACGTACAGGTCGCCGCGGCCGAACGAGCGAAGACGGGGCATGCCCAGCCCCTTGAGGCGGACGACGCTCCCCGGCCCAGTGCCGGCTGGAATTTTCACGTCCGCCAAACCGTCGATCAGAGTTTCCACTTTCAGCGTCGTGCCGAACACCGCGTCCGGGTAGGAAACCCGCGCGGCGCAGTGAAGCTCGTCGCCGTCCCGGGTAAACCGCGGGTCGTCAGCCACGTCCATCAGGATAAAGAGGTCTCCGGGCGGCGCGCCGCGTTCTCCCAGCTCGCCGGCACCGGCGACGCGAAGCCGTACGCCCCGGTCGACGCCGGGCTGAATCTTGATCTCCTGCTCTCTGGTCTTGCGGACTTTGCCGGTTCCGCCGCAGGAGCGGCACTTGTGGGCGATCAGCTTTCCCGTGCCGCCGCACCGCGGGCAGGTGAAGACCGACCAGCTCTGACCGAACAGGGTGTTGACCCGCGACCTGACTTGCCCTGTCCCGCCGCATTCCGGACACGGCTGGGGTGCCGTGCCCGCCTCCGCTCCCGTGCCGTCGCAGTCGCTGCAGGGCTCGAATCGTGGGATACGAACCGTTCGGGTCGTTCCCTTGGCCGCCTCTTCGAGGGTGATTCGCAGGGACATCTGAAGGTTCGCGCCCTGTCGGGGGCCGCTCTGCTGGGCTTCGCCAAACCCGCCAAACAGGTCAAACAGGTCGCCAAACAGGCCGCCGCCGGATCCGAAGCCGCCCGCGCCGGGCTCGGGAGTACCCCACTGGTCGTAGTTGGACCGCTTTTCCGGGTTGTTAAGGACCGAGTACGCCTCGTTGATTTCCTTGAATCGCCGTTCAGCGTCCGCGTCTCCCGGGTTAGCGTCAGGATGACAGGAGCGGACCTTCTCCCGGAAGGCCCGCTTGATGTCCGCCTGTGTTGCCGTCCTTTCAACGCCGAGGACGGCGTAATAGTCTATCTGAACCGCCGCCATAGCCGACCGGCGCGATTAGTCGCTGAACTCCGCGTCGACTGTGGTGTCTCCGTTTTTGCCGCCCTGATTGGAACCAGCCTGACCGCCCGCGGCACCGCCGGCGCCGGGCTGGCCGTTTGTGCCGTTCTGCTGGTACAGCCGGACGGACAGTTTCTGAACTTCCGCGTTCAGCGCCTCGCTGGCCTTCTTGATGGCGTCCAAGTCCTCGCCGCCGAGAACGCCCTTGAGGGCCTGGATCTTCGCGTCGACGGTGCCCCGCTCTTCTGCCGTGACCTTGTCGCCCAAGTCCTTGAGCAGCTTTTCGCTCTGGTAAACCTGGCTGTCCGCCAAGTTCCGAGCCTCGATGAGGTCCCGGCGCTTAGAGTCCTCGGCCTCGTGGGCTTCCGCTTCGGACTTCATCTTCTCGATGTCGGCCTTGGAGAGGTTGGACGATTGAATGGTGATCTTCTGGGCCTTGCCGGTGCCCTTGTCGGTGGCGCTCACGTTCAGAATGCCGTTGGCGTCGATGTCAAACGTCACTTCGATCTGAGGGATGCCCCGCGGCGCGGGCGGCAGGTCGGTCAGGCTGAACGTGCCGAGCAGCACGTTGTCGGCCGCCATGGACCGCTCGCCCTGAAGGACCTTGATTTCAACCGACGGCTGATTGTCCGCCGCGGTGGTGAAAATCTGGCTCTTGGACACCGGGATCGCCGTGTTGCGCTCGACGATGCGGGTGCAGACGCCGCCCAGCGTCTCGATTCCCAGTGACAGCGGCGCCACGTCGACGAGGACGATATTCTTGTCCGTCTGGCCGCCCAGAATAGCGCCCTGAATGGCCGCGCCGGCAGCGACGCACTCGTCCGGGTTGATGCTCTTGGTAGGCTCTTTCTGGAGCAGCTCTTTGATCTCCCGCTGAACGGCGGGCATACGGGTCGAACCGCCGACCAAGAGGACTTTTCCGATGTCGGCCGGGGACAGTTTGGCGTCCGCGAGGGCCTTTTTCACCGGCTCAACAACCCGGGCCAGCAGGTCGCTGGTGAGCTCCTCAAACTTAGCGCGGGTCAGCTTCATCTCCAAGTGTTTGGGGCCGTTGGCGTCAGCCGAGATGAACGGCAGGGAAATCGTGGTTTCCGGCAGGGACGACAGCTCGATCTTGGCCTTTTCCGCCGCCTCGCGGAGCCGCTGCATGGCCATCCGATCGGCCGACAGGTCAACGCCCTGGTCTTTTTTGAACTCGGCGGCCATCCAGTTGACGATTCTCATATCCCAGTCATCGCCGCCCAGCTTGTTGTCGCCGTGGGTAGCCAAAACCTCAAACACCCCGTCGCCCACGTCCAGCACCGACACGTCGAAGGTGCCGCCGCCAAGGTCAAACACCAGAATCTTGTGCTCGCCCGACTTGTTCTCGCCGTAAGCCAGAGCGGCAGCGGTCGGCTCGTTGATGATCCGCAGGACTTCAAGGCCGGCAATCGCGCCGGCGTCCTTAGTGGCCTGACGCTGGGCGTCGGTGAAGTACGCCGGAACGGTGATGACCGCCTGTTTTACTTCCGTTCCCAAGTACTCCTCGGCGTCGTGTTTCAGCTTTTGGAGAATCATCGCGGAAATCTCCTGCGGCGTGTACTTGCGGCCATCGACCGTCACGGTGTAGTCCGTGCCCATATGCCGCTTGATCGACATGATCGTCTTATCCGCGTTGACAATCGCCTGCCGCTTGGCCAGCTGACCGACGAGACGCTCTCCGTCCTTTGCAAAGGCCACAACCGACGGAGTAGTCCGAGCCCCTTCGGGGTTGGGGATAATCGTGACGTTCTCGCCTTCCATCACCGCAACGCAGCTGTTCGTCGTTCCCAAATCGATACCAACAACTTTAGCCATATCAATCACCTCTTGGATAAATATCGCGGCTGCCCGTTTCGGCGCCGCCGTCAAGTCGTTTTATTCCTGCGCGCCGGCTTCAGGAGCCGGCGCGGTGGGCTCTTTGAGCCGGCCAACCCGCACCTGCGCGGGCCGAATTGCCGTGCCGTTCATGCTGTACCCCTTGCGGAACACGTCGATGACCTGTCCATCCTGAGCCGGGTCATCGGTCTCCACCAGAGCGACCGCGTGATGAAGGAGCGGGGAAAACTCCTGTCCAGTCGGGTCGATGACCGTCACGCCCAAAGTTTCCAAGGCGCTCAGGAACTGATCCCGCACCATCCTCACGCCTTGGCAGATCCCCTGCCCGTCGCCGCCGGCCTCAAGCGCCCGCTCCAAGTTGTCCAGAACCGGCAAGAGGGCCGTGACAGCCCGCTCAGAACCTTGAGCCTTCAGACGCTTGAATTCCTTTTCGGCCCAGTTGCGGTAGTTAATCCCGTCGGCCTGAGCCCGAGCCGCCAGCTCGCGGAACTGATCCCGCTCCGCCTGCAGACGCGTCAGCTCCTCAGAAAAATCAGGAGCCTTCGGCTCCTCCCCCCCAGCTTGAGCGGACGCTTCCTGCGCGTCCGTCCCGCCGGCGCCTTCCTGAGAGGCCTCTTCCTGCGGCGTTCCGCCGGCCTGCTTCTTCTCTTCGTCCATCCCTTTTACCTCCCGTCGTCGCCCGCCGGGTTCAGAGCCGACAAAACGGCGTCAAGAATCGCGATCGAGCGCTGATAGTTCATGCGAAGCGGGCCAATCAGCCCGAGAACGGCCTGCCGCCCCCGAGACGATGACGACGCCATGACGACCGAACAGTCCTTCATCGCGTCGGCCCGGTTTTCCGGCCCAATCGTCACCCGTATGCCCTCAGGAGCCGCGTAATCGGTGATCAGGCTTTCTACCGCGTCACCTTCTTCAAGAAGGCGCAACAAGCCTTGCGGCTGTTCGAGCCGGCCGTCCTCCGCCGCCTGCAGCACCTGAACGGCGCCGCCGGCCGACACGGTCAGCCGCTCTCGGTCCATAATCTCCTCCAGCCGGTCCAGCGTGTCGTCCATCGCCGTCCGCTCGGGAACTGACCAGTGAGTCAAAAACTCGCCCAACGTCCGACGGGCCTCACGCCACGTCCGGCCGCGAAGCTGATGGTTTAGCGCTCCAGCCAGATCGTCCAGAGCCTCGTCGGTCAGCTCTGCCGGCATCGGCAGGCGAGCATGCCGTACTCGACCGCCGTCAAAAACGAGAATCACCAGCGTGGAAACGCTGGAAACCCGGACGAAATCAACCTTATGCACCCGCAGATCGTCCAAAACGCGAACCGCCGCCACGCTCAGGCACCGGGTCAGACGGCTCAGAAACCGCGACACCTCGCCGAGCCGCTCGTCCAGCCCCTTGAGCTGCAGGTCAAGTCCTGAAACCAGCTCGCCCATATCGCTCATTTGCGGAGCCGGCCGATGCAGGATCGCGTCCACGTACAGCCGGTACGCCCTCGACGTGGGCAGCCGTCCGGCCGAAGAGTGAGGCTTGCTGAAGTACCCAAGCTCCTCCAAGTCGGACATCTCGTTGCGAACCGTCGCCGGACTGTGGTCTGTCAGGTACTTTTTAGAAAGAGTCCTTGACCCTACCGGCTCGCCGGTCTGAATGTACTCGTAGACTAACGCCAGAATGATCTCCAGCTGACGCTCGGTGAGCAAGCCATCACCTCCTTATTAGCACTTGAGTATTATGAGTGCTAACGCTCGAAACACGCTAAGAATAGCAAGGTTCGACCATATTGTCAATACTGGTCAAACTCGTTTGACCGATCCGGCGGTCAGGAAAAAAGCTGGTTTCACGCCGCGTTTCGACAGATCGGGTACAATGGGACGGACACGATTTGACGCAGAAAGGACGACTCTCATGACTGATCAGACGAGAACCCTTATCTTCCTAATTCGGCACGGACAAAGCGACGGCAACCGAGAAGGCCGGTTCCGCGGACGGCACGACTTCCCGCTCGACGAGACAGGACTCCGGCAGGCGGAGGAGGCGGCGGCCGCCCTCAAAAACGCCCCCATTCAAGCGGTCTACTCCAGCCCGCTGGTCCGGGCCGTGAGCACGGCCGAGCCGATCGCCCGCGCCCTTGGGCTTGGCGTCGAGCTCGTCCCCGGACTGACAAATATCTCCCTCGGCAGCTGGGAGGGCGTCAAAAAAGACGAAATCGCCCGACGGTTCCCCGAACTGTGGCATTTATGGCTCACCGATCCGGAGTCACTGGCCGAGCCGGGAATGGAGACGCTTCAGCAGGCGGGGCGCCGGGCGAAAAAGGCCCTAGATGAACTGGTTCGGCGGCACGCCGAGGGAGCGTTTGCGGTCGTCTCTCACCGGTCGGTTATCAAGCCCATGCTGGCCGAATGCCTTGGCATCGGCCGGCCGTCCTTCTGGCGGCTGGCGGTGGACGCCGCGTCCATATCCCTCTTGGCCCATGAGCCGGACAGAGGCTACATGCTACTGTTCCTCAACCGAACGAATCACCTGACCAAAACGGAAATCGACTGGAACTGATGGAAAGAGGGCATACAAAAAAGCCTGGTGCATATGCACCAGGCCTTTTTGCGTGCAGGAAAGGGATGATATCTTATTTTTTCTCGGCCGGCATGTAATTGGCATTCTTGAAGCTGGTGATCAGTAGAGCCACAGCGAGAATAACCAGAATGGTCGGCATGATGCCCAACAGGTAGTTGGGCTTGGCCGCGTCGATCAGGTTCGACTTGATCATCAGAACCAGCGCGCAGAACGTGGTGACGAACATGAACCAGAACGGGATCGTCAGGAACTTGTTGTCCTTCTTCAAGCCCTTGCGGACCCAAACAGAGATGCCCAGCAGCGACAGGGCGGCGACCAGCTGGTTGGCAGAACCGAACACGGGCCAAATAGCCTTCCACGCCGGGATAACGTTGCCCTTGACGTCGTGAGCCTGGACAACCACCAGAAGCAGAGCGGCAACCACGGCGAAGATCGTCGCCGCGTACTTGTTGATCTTCATGTTGGAGATTTCCTGAATCTCGTACCGGGTCAGACGGGTCGCGGTGTCAAGCGAGGTAAGCAGGAAGCTGTTGATGGCGATTGCGCCCAACCGCACACCCAGCTCGTAGTTGCAGCCGATCAGCTCAGCAAAGCGGCCGAACCCCTGAGAGAAAATGATGACCGGGTTCAGACCGACGGCCTTCTCCTTGCCGACGACCATCAGCGTGCCCAGAGCGATGACGGCGACAAGACCTTCGATTAACATGGCACCGTAGCCGACCAGCACGGAATCCTTTTCCTTAGCCAGCTGCTTCGCCGTCGTGCCGGAGCCGACCAGCGAGTGGAAGCCGGAAATAGCGCCGCAGGCCACGGTGATGAACAGCATCGGCCACATGCCCACGTTGGACAGGCCCATGAGAGGCTTCGACGCGTCGTAACTCATAATCGTGTTGCTGTTCAGGTGCGACCCGAAGAGCATGCCGATGGCGCCGACGATAACCGCGAAATACAGGAAGTAAGACGCCAGGTAATCGCGGGGCTGAAGCAGAAGCCACACAGGCAGAATGGAAGCCAACAGGATATAAATGGACAGCACCCAGTACCAAACAAGCGTGGACTTGGCCGCGTTGGCCTTGATAGCAGCCGTCAGAGCGTCCCCTTCAAGTCCAGTGGTGGGAAGATAGGAGACAAACGAGCTGAACGGATGCTTGAACGCCTCGGTCAGAGCCGGCGTGTTCTCGGGAGAGACGTGCACGCAGGCGTAGCCGATGATGGCCAGCATGACCACCGTGGTGACCCACAGCGGCAGCTTGGTCCGGTACATCATAAGGCCGGCGACGACCGCCAGACCGATGTACAAGCAGGAGACGAAGGCCACTGCCGCGTCGTTGACGAACGTGCCGACCGACAGGGCAAGAAACACGGCGACGACGAGGATCAGCGTCAGAATGGTGAAGCAAAGGAACAGGACCTTGCCGGTCCGCCCCATCCAGTGCTCAATAACCTCACCGATCGATTTGCCGTCGTGGCGCAGCGACGCGACCAGAGAGCCCATATCGTGCGGGCCGCCCAAGAACGTCGAACCAACCATGCACCAAATCAGCGTGGGGAACCAGCCCCAGACCATGGCAGCAGCGATAGGCCCAGTGATCGGGCCGGCGCCTGCGATGGACGAGAAGTGGTGTCCCAGAAGGACTGCCGGGTGCGCCGGACAGTAGTCAATCCCGTCATACAGCCTAACCGCCGGAGTTTCACAATCGTTTGAAAGGCCGTACGTCTCGGACATGAAGCGCCCGTAGAACTTAAAGCCAACGAGGAACACAGCGGCTGCACAGATGAACATCAACGCGAACGTCAATTCTCCCACCTCCAAGTAAGTCTTCAGACTTTCGTCTTCTGCCCTCCGCCCCTGCACAGACCGCCATCTCGGAGGGATTACGTATATTTTACCGCGTTATTGCCGTTCAGGGAAGTCCTCATCAAAGGAAAATTGAACTAACTTATAGCGCATATTTTCTAATTCGAATAGCTCTCACTCGCCAGTTCCGAGGCCCCTCTTCACGACTTCTGCGGCAACGCTTTCGATCTCCGCCTCAAGTTCTCCCGCAATTCCGTCAACTATTTTCACAGCTTGATCGGCCAGATACGCCAGGTCCATGGCTCCTTTTGCCGGAGATCCGCTCCCCAGCGCATACCCGTACGCCTCGACAAAACCGCCGCACCCCAGCCAGATGGACCGCTTCCTTTCAAAGTTCGGCCCGCCTGATGAGACGAACAAGTATCGATGCGTCATCACTTCCGCCTTGTGTCCTGTTTTCCGAAAAAGGCGCTCCACGTCGCCGTCCTCGTACCGCCAGACGATGAAGTCGTTCACGTAGTACCGTCCGACTTCGCCCAAGATCCCCGCCTTGATAAACGTCACCTTCCGATATAATCCCTCGGCCGTGCCACTCTGCCACGGCTCAAACCGCCAATGGTCCCACAGCACCTTCGCTGCCCCGAGACGGCTTTGGTCAACCATGCCTGCGCCTCCTTTTCCCCGCTTCATCCTCAGCCGTTGAGAGCCGACACCGCCCCAACGACAAATCGGATCCCAGCAACTCGCCTTCGTCTCTTGTATTATACGAGTTACTCAAGCGTCAAGGAAAGGCCGTCTGATACCTCGGCAATCGGCTGGTTCGTCCATGAGTCTCCCGAGCGTTGTGGAAAAGCCAGTCCTTCCCGCCGCTCCGTTTGTCCAGTCCGTTTGTTCTGGCTGTGCAACCGCCGAAGCTGTTGAACCATAAAACAGCTGCCCTTGCCGCCGCGAGCCCCGCCGTCCAGCGGGCACAACCGCTGTTAAATTTGCTGAAGCGAATAAAAACTGCATATTTATCCTGACCCGCCAATTCGTGGTACTTTCGATGAAAAGGATAGCTTCCAGCTGTAGGATTCGTATGTCTTTTACAGGTTGCGCCGCAACAGCCTGCAAAAGCGCAGCGCAGCAAGACAGCTTCATCACGCGCCCTCCTTTGTGAACGCCGCTTCCGCCCAACCGGAAGCGGCGCTTCTTTTTTAATGATCTAATGATACAAGCTCTGTTAAGCTGATGCCGTAGACATGTCAAATCTCTACTCTTCTTTGAGGCTATATTCACCGAAATTTGATACCTCTTATCTCCGGGAAAACGTGGTGCCATTTGTTGTTATCAATTAAACAATTTCTGATCTTGCATTTTTTTGAAACTTGCTGTGACTGGGGGCAAATGGGAAGACATACTACCGACTGCAAGCATATTCGCTCAAAAACATCAGTATCTTCATAATTATTTCTTTTTCCGAATGAGCGTTCTCACTCTTCATCGCGGAAGGACATCTCAAGTTATTTGTTATTTGCTGTACACGGAAGAAACGCTTTAATCTCTGAATTGTTTATAAAAATATCCACTCGAAAATAATTCTGCAACGCCTCCGTTAAGATGATAAAGCCATGGCTTTGTCTTATTAATCCCGTTTTTAATTACTGAGTATAAAAGCGACCTTTTAGAAATCGACGAAGTAAGTTTTATATTATGAACTCGCGGTTTGGCTCATCAGCTGTGCTTGATGAAATCGTCAGGGGAAGAAGCGAAAAATGCCTCAGCAATGAATTGGAAAATTTTTCTCTCAATCAAGTCGGATCAATTATTCGTGTTATCCTCAAAGCCATGTATCGGCAACAAAAAACGAGAGATTCAGCACAAACGCTAAACCTCTCGTAGCTTAGGACCATATCCAGTGAGGACTATAATCTTTACGGATATATTCTAAGACTCAAAAACTATCCGACCGTTAGAGACTGTGAGACAAGGTTTCGTTTCAAGTATCTGCCATGGATCGTCAAGGGAGAATAGGTTTTTATCTAGGACGACGATATCAGCGTATTTGCCGCACTCTAATGTCCCCAACTTGTCTTCCATAAAAGCGCCATAGGCTGAACCATAGGTATAGGCTTTGAGCGTCTCACTCAGCCCTATTTTTTCGCTGGGATTCCAGCCTCCACTAGGCTTACCATCATTATAAAGCCGTGTGGTAGCGCGGAATACAGCTAGCATTGGGTTGAGTTCGTAAATTGGGAAATCCGTCCCAAACTGAACATGTGCGCCGGTTTCCATTATTGAACGTATAGGCCAAGTACCTGCGGCTCGGTCTTTACCAAGCCTGTCAAAATACGGGTTATCATCAAAGCTGTCGCACAATGAAATGTGGTTCGGCTGCATAGAGGCCACAACTCCGAGCTGCACAAATCTCGGAATATCCTCTTTCTTAATGATCTCAATGTGTTCTATCGTGTGCCTAGAGTCGCGTTTCCCATTTTCAATTTGTGCTTTTTCGTAACAGTCCAAGGCACGTCTGACAGAACCGTCGCCGCAGGCGTGCATTCGAACGCGGAATCCCTCCTTGTCGGCAGCGACAACCCTTTTTTCAAGCTCTTCTTTAGTAATACGGCTTGAGCCAATACTGTCCGGTTTGTCTGAATAAGGATCAACCATTAAAGCTGTCCAGCCCGTGGCTGTGCCGTCTACTATGTGTTTCAGCCCTGAGAACGAAAAAACATCCGAATGATACATCTCGCGCAGTTTCCGAGGACGCTTTAAGTCACCCGTCAGCCCCACAGCCACAAAGAAACGCGTCGTTAATTTTCCTTCGCGCTCAAACTCCCGAAGTATTTCCAGGTTGCCAATGTCAATATCAGATCCCTGGTAGCACTGGATATTGCTTATGGCTGTGACTCCAAGTTTTTTTGCTTTGTCTAAAAATTCTTGGAGGATTTCGCCCTGCACGCACATGGGCATATCAAAAGCTAAAGCAGCCACTACGAGCATAGACTCTTCAGAAATATACCCCGTCAGCTCGCCGTTTTTGTCCCGCTCTAAAAGCTCCGGCTTAAGCTCCTTGTGGTTTGCTATGCCGCTCTCTTTGATGGCAGCAGAGTTTATCCATGCTGAATGGCCCTCGAGGTTGATTAGATATACTGGCTTATCGGGGAGCTTCGCATCAAGTGAATGCTTGCTTGGGTTGTTCTGCGTTCCCCATGTAAGATTTGACCAGTCAGTACCCACAATCCAGTGCAGCTCAGGATGGGCATCAGCAAAGAGTTTCACTGTGTCAACTGCCTCAGCTTCACTCCTGCATTTGGAGAGGTCAACTGCTCGGGCAAAGATTCCACCAAGGAACGCATGCACATGCCCATCAAAAAAACCGGGCATGATCAACTGCTCTGGATACTCCTTCACAACTGTGGCAGCCCCCATATACTCACGGGCTTCTTCGGGCGAACACACGCTAATAATTTTGTTGCCTCTTATACAAACAGCTTTCCGAACAGGATAATCTTCAAGACCGGTAAAAACATGGTCGCCGGTGATAATCAAGTCAGCTTCCATAATACTGGCCCCTTTCAGAACGCTCGCCTGATTTAAAGGACAAAACCGCCAACTGCGTACAGCACGCACGCGACGCCGGCGCCGATAAGTGCGTAAGGAAGCGTCGTCATACCGTGATCTGCAGTAGTGATGTTAAGCGCTCCACTGTTCATGATCAGCGCATCGGAAAACAGACAAGTCTGAGAGCCAAATGCTGCTGCTGAGAACACGGCACCGACAGTTAAGAATACGTTAACGCCCATACCCTGCGCAAGAGGAATAACTATTGGCAACATAACAGCCGCCATGCTCCAGAAGCAGCTGGTAACGTAAGCATAAATCATGCAGACGATGAAGGTAACCACGGGAAGTAATCCGCCCTTCATGATAGGACTGACGACGCTGATAATATAGTTTGCAAGCCCCAACGTGTCGTTTGCATCTTTCAGAGTAAAAGCGACGATGAGCAGCGTATCAATAAACACCATATTCTTCATGCCCTGCATGAGGGTTTTGAAGAACTCGTCGTACGTCATGGTCTTCGTTGCCATAAAGACCACGAGACAGACAACGATCGCTGCCAGAATTCCGTAAAGCATCTCGTTTTCGCATAGAAGAGTGACAAGAACGAGCGTGATGACAGGCAGCAGGAAGTTGAGCAACATCGGCTTGTCTTGCTCTTCTTCAGTCTCCTCGTTGACCAAGACAGGAGATATTTTCTTCATGGCGCCAATAGCAGGAATGATGCCCATGGCAAAGAACAGGGAGACTAGCATTCCTAACCAGCAGTAGAACAGATATGGAATGATAGCCAGATACGCGTTATAGCCTGTTCCGTTAACAGTTAAACCGGAAGTTTCCAGAAGACCCGCAAAGAAAACGACCCATGAGGATATAGGAACTACACAGCAAAGGTTCGCTGCGTTGGCGTTAACAATATAGGCCAACTCCGTTCTCTTAATACCATGGGAGTCGGCAACCCCCATCATAGTCGGCCCGACGGTCAGGTTGTGAAGATAATCGTCGAGGAAGAATACACAACCCAAAAGCCACGTGATGACCAAAGACCTTTTGCGAGTATTTGCATATTTCAGCGCCACTTTTGTAAAGCCACGCAAGCCTCCTGATTTTTCCAGCAAGGCAATCAGGGCACCAAATAAGGTCACCACGAGGATAAGCCATATCATATGGGATGAACCCATAACTTTATATAGGGTTGCTACCCAACGGGTGATAAAAGATCCCTTATACAAAATAACATGTCCGACCAATGCCGCGACAAGCAAAGGCTCGAGAGACTTCTTCGTAGCAAAAGCCACAATAAACAGAACCGTTACCGGAACAACAGAAATCAATCCCCAGTTTTCCAAAATAGCCCCTCTATTCTTTTAATTTGCATACTTTGAGCGCCTGAAACAGTCCTCAAAAATTAATAACTAAATTGTCGGAAACACCCCTCCTTTTAGCGCAAATTTATTCATTTTTATTCCACTGCCAAAACATGACAAGAAAATACCGCCGAGAATGCGGCGTTAGCCTGAATCTCTATTGCACATGTTTCCGTCTCATGCATGAATTAGCCCATCTTCAACACTGACGCGAAGGTTTAACACAGTTACCCCAAAAAATATCTTGTGAGATATTCCTTTTTGTGTAACGACCGTTGTTCAGAAGAATTCCACAAACCACTTGCAATATTTACCCTTAACGGCAAGAGCATGAACACTGAGTGTAACCGTTCAGAGTTTTCTGAGCTTCAGTGCAACTCAGTTTCCCAGTAGATAAATACGCATGAAAGTACTCCGATACTTCATATTCATGCTCTTTTTCGCTGCCCATAATGAGTCCAAGTCACAGACTACAAGCGAGACTGCCGAAATATTCGCCTAGTTATCTGCCAGCAAAAATGCCACTCATTCGTATTCTTTCCGCCGTCGCGTTTGCAAGATTCTCTAGATTCCTGCTCGCGAAAGACCCTCTCTGGGAGCGTTACAGCTAAGTTGTCTTCAACCTTTTAGACGGCGTTTTCTGTTTCAGATATCGGAATTTTTCCGCTGTGGCTTTAGTCTCTTTCATCGTGCGACTCTTCCGCGCGGACTGAATTGAACGTTTCAGCCAAAGTCGATGCTGTCAGCAAAGCGTCTCACCTACAACAGTGGCCATGGCAAACGTCTCCATAGGTAGGACATAATATAATTTTGTAAAAATTACGCGTTGCCTTCTTGCTTTACTCAAATAAAGCTATAACCAGACCACTCAATGAATTAGCAATGAATAATCTTGTTAACTTATACCCCCCCCTCCGAAAAATGTCAAAGGGTAAGTTGAATTTTTTTATCAAAACCGTATTGAGATGCATAGCAGGCCCTTCGAGCCTTAGTCCAAAAATCGACCGTGGCTCGGCTCGAGTTAAGTGAGAAGTACTAAAGCTGCTGCGACAGTCATTACACCAGAAGCTTCATCATCACTTCCAGCAACAGCTTATGCGTTTCTAATCGAGAGACGGACTATTAAAATTCACCATACGCTCTGGGACTCTTCATATCGCGATACCGCGTGCGTTAACAATTAAAATGCACCCGTTTTGAGCGCCAATAAAAAAGCCCCGCCGGGAGCAACCCGGCGGGGCTTCTATTTTTGATGGTGGGCGATACAGGGTTCGAACCTGTGACCTCTTCCGTGTGAAGGAAGCGCTCTTCCACTGAGCTAATCGCCCGAACACAGGGCATTATATCGGTTCAGCGGGAAATGTGCAAGTTTTTATTTTAGGGATACGTTACTTCTTGACGGAGATGTACTGATCCCGCTCGCTGCCGACGCCGATCATGGTGACCGGAACGCCCGCTACTTTTTCAATGAGGGCCACGTAGTCCCGCGCCGCTTGGGGCAGGTCGTTTAGTGTCCGAGCCGCAGAGATGTCCGTTTTCCAGCCCGGAACCTGAGAGTAGACGGGCTGGACTCGAGACAGGCCCGCTTCTGACGCGGGGAACTGAACCGGCGCCTCTCCGTCGCCGGCTGTATAGCCGTTGCAGTACCGGATTGTGTCAAAACTGCTCAACACGTCGAGCTTTGTCAGGGCCAGTTCGGTGATACCGTTAATACGGACGGCATACCGAAGGGCAACCAAGTCCAGCCATCCGCAACGGCGCGGTCGGCCGGTTGTCGCACCATACTCGCCGCCGCCGGCCCGAAGCGCGTCTCCGCCTTCGCCGGTGTCTTCTGTGGGGAACGGGCCGCTGCCCACTCGAGTGGCGTACGCTTTGACGACGCCGATGACCCGGCTCACGCTGGCCGGGCTGATCCCCAACGAGACGGGACCGAATCCTGCAACTGTGTGGGAGCTGGTGACCATCGGATAGGTGCCGTAGTCGACGTCAAGCAGAGTGCCCTGCGCTCCTTCCAGCAGGACGGTCTGTCCGTCGTTCAGGGCTTCGTTGACTTCATAGGACGCGTCGGCGACGTACGCTTTTAAGCGCCGCCCCCAGCTCAGGGCTTTTTCGTACAGCTCGTCAAACGGCAGCGGGTGCTGGTCATACACCCGGGTGAGAAGAAGGTTCTTCTCGTCCAGCGCCGATTCCAGCTTGGTCCGGAGCAGATCGGGATCCAGAAGGTCTTCTACCCGAATGCCGGTGCGGGCGTACTTGTCCACGTAGCACGGGCCGATTCCCCGGCCAGTCGTGCCGATTTTGTGGCCGGTGGATTCGCGACGTTTTTCCTGAGCCTGGTCGAGCAGCTTGTGATACGGCATAACGACCTGGCAAGCCCGGCTGATGACAAGGCGCGCCCGATCCATGCCTTTTTTATTGAGAGCGGTGATTTCCTCTTCAAACGTGTCAGGGTCAAAGACGACGCCGCTGCCGATGACACAGGTTTTACCGGCGTAGAGCATGCCCGAGGGCAGCAGGTGAAAGACGTACTTTTCCTTGCCGACGATGACTGTGTGTCCAGCGTTGGCCCCGCCTTGGAAGCGAGCAAAGACGTCCACCCCCGCACCGAGAGAATCGACGATACGGCCCTTGCCTTCGTCGCCCCACTGGGCGCCGATTAACGCGATTACCGAACCTTTCATTCTTCTTACCTCCTAGCCCCCTCTTCGGGGAACCACAGCTGGTGCAATGGGACAAACTGCACGCCGCCAAACTGCTGAGAACAGACCCACCGCAAAAACGGCAGCGTGCCGGTTCGGGCATGACAGATGGCGATTCCGACGCCACGGCTTCGAGCTATGCGAAGCGCTTTGGCGAATTGCCCTTTCATGTAGTCCAAGTCGCTGACCCCATCGATGAACGCCATATTTGCCAAGGCCGGGACGCCGTACTTGGCGACGGTGCTCCGGGCTACCGATTTGCCTGACGTCCGGCTGTCAAGGAACCCCCAGCCGGTCTGGTCGGCCATGGCGGCCCCGAAGGCTTCCATGGTGTTCTGGCTTGACGTGGCCTTGGATCCTCGGTGATTGTTCACCCCTAGAGCTCGGGGGAACAAACTGCGCATCCGTTCGACTTGACGCCGCACTTGCTCCGGTGAGCTGTCCGTCCCAATGAGGTAGTCCCGATGGCCGGCCGGATCAATGATCGCCTGCATGGGCAGGTGGACGATGTACGGCTGGCCGATTTTGTCAGCCAGATGGGCGCAGCTCAGGCTGGCCGAACAGTCCGGCATGATGGCCCATGTGAACGACCGGCTGGGACCGCCAAGGGAAGCAATTTGCTGCGCAATCGTCAGGCTGGTCCCAAAGTCGTCAATCACGAGAGCCATCAGGGCTTTGCCGCTCCGTTCTCCCGGTTCTCTGCCCGCCTCTGGCTCAACGATCGTGGGCTCAGGGCTGGGAAGGGTCCCCAAATTTTGCGGGGCTTCGCCTGAAGGAGCTTCTGCACCGCCTGAAATGACCAGCAAGGGCAGAGGCTGCTTTTGCGGCGCCGGCCGGGCCAGGGCCAAGGAAATGGAGACCAAGGCTATGACGGCAAGCAGGACAGCGCAGGCAATGAAGGTTGGGCGCCTCATTTCTTTAGGGGCGCCGGCTCCTTCGCGTCAGGCTTTTTGACCGGTTGATTTTCTGAAGTTTTCTCGGAGGACTTGGGCGCTTCCTTCCCGGCGTCAACCTGCTCGCCTGCAGCCGGCTGGACTGGCTTCGCTGGGACAATCTGTTCCCTAGTTTCGCCGGCGACAAGCCGATCGAGGATTTCTTCCGCCTTTTTAAGCTGCTGGTCCTCGCCGAGGGCTTTCAGCCACTTTCTGTCGCTTTCGGCCTTTTTCTCTTCCGGGGTCATTTCTTCCCACGCCGCCTGTTCGCGCTTACTCTCTTTCTGTTCGGCGTCCAACTGAGAAGCGGTTTTCTCTTCCTCAGGCAGCTTATCCTCAATGTCCGGCGTCAGGCCCACGTGGTCGATCAGCTCGCCGCTTGGCGTGTAGTACCGGGCGATGGTGACGTAGAGTCCGGCGCCGTCAGCCAAGTTGAACAGGGTCTGGACTGAGCCCTTTCCAAAGCTCTTCTCCCCCACAAGGATCGCCCGGCCGCGGTCCCGCAGGCAGCCGGAGACGATTTCCGAGGCGCTGGCGCTGCCCCCGTTGATCAGGATGACCAGCGGTTTGGACGTGAGAGTTCCGGGCGTCGCGCTGATGGAGTCGTTGGCTTTTTCAACCCGTCCTTTGGTGGAGACGATAGGGCCGTCGTCCAGGAAGAAGTCGCAGATGGCCGTCGCAGCGTCAAGCAGACCGCCGCCGTTGTTCCGCAGGTCCAGAACGTACCCTTTGACCTTTTTTCGCTCCAAGGCTTTGATGGCCTTTTTCAGGTCATCAGCCGACGTGGCGATAAACTGGCTGAGCCGCAGGTATCCCACGCGGTCGCCGACGACGGTGAATTTCACTGACGCCAGCTTGATGTTCTCGCGTATCATGCTCATTTCCAGCAGCTGGTCGACGCCTTTGCGGCGCACCCAAACTGTGACCTTTTTGCCCGCTTCACCGCGAAGCATTTTAACCACTTCGTCCAGTTTTTTGCCAACCACGTTCGTCTCGTCTACTTTGACGATCTCGTCGTTGGTCTTGAAGCCGGCTCGGAACGCCGGCGTGTCGTCAATCGGGTTGATTGCGACGACCATGTTATCCTTTTGGGACACGACGAGTCCGATGCCGCCGTACTCGCCTTTGATGTTCATCTCTTCCTCTTCCAGGTCCTTCGGCGTGACAAACCGGGTGTACGGGTCATTCCACGCCTGCACCATGCCGCGGATTGCGCCGTAGACCGCGTCCTGGTCTTTGGCAGGCTTCTGGGCGCCGTCAACCTGATACGTTTCGATGATTGTGCGAACTTGTTTCATCAGCCATAGTTCCTCTGGGGTAAACGGAACTATCTGATCCCACGTGGCGCCCTGACAGGCCGCCGGGACGGCGGCCCCACAAAAGCACACAACACCCGTGATAAAAGAACGAAGCCATTTTGAACTCATATGTATCTCCTCTATTTAGGCAAATAGTCTACTGGATTTTTCGCCGTTCCGCCGATCCGAACTTCAAAGTGAAGGTGCGTCGCCGTGGCCACGCCGGAGCTTCCGACCCGGCCGACCGTGTTGCCGGCGCTCACTTTTGCGCCTTCCTGCACTGTGATGGCGCTCAGGTGGGCGTACACCGTCGACATTTGATTGCCGTGGTCAAGAATAACGATTTGGCCGTAGCCTCTGATCCAGCCGGCATAGAGCACAACTCCGTCGCCGGCGGCCTTAACCGGGGTGCCTTTGGGCGCCGGCAGGTCGATGCCGGTGTGCATGCTCCGGGTTTTGAACTTGGGATGAATGCGCGGGCCAAATGGGCTGCTGATCCTGTGCGAGTCTAACGGCCAAGCCAGCTTCCCTTTGTGAACGACCGTCGGCATGGCAGGCCTGCCTTCGGTTTGACGCCGTCGGGCCTCTTCAGCCTTTTGTGCCAAAAGCCGGTCGATAGTCCTCTGCAGGGCCAGCTGGTTATTCTTGAGCTCTTCCAACGCGGCCTGATGGGCTTTCTCGTTCTGCTCCAGCTGCGCCATGACGGACTGTTTTGCCTGGGCGTCTTTCCTCGCCTGGCTTTCTTCAGTCGCCAAGGCCTTTCTCCGTCCTTCCAGCTGCGCGCGGTTCGTTTCCAGCGCCGTTTTGTCTTCGGAGAGCTTTTTTCTTTCCGACGCCAGTTCGGTGATCATCGCTTGGTCGCTCTGGGCGATCCGTCCCAGCATGTAGGTTATCGAGCCGAGCTCAACAGCGCTGCTGGCAGAAAGCAGCAGGTTGTAGTCCGCCACTGTCCCGTACTTGTAGATTGCCACGAGCCTTTCGTTGAGCAGCTTCTGAAGCTCTTCGATCCGCCCGGTGCGTTGCACGATTTCTTGGGAAAGCCGTTTGGTCTCCTCGTCGTTTTTGCGAATCTGCAGTGAAAGAAGGTTGATTTTCTGCCGGGAGACGGCCATTTTCTGATCCAGCTGTTCGAGCTGGCCAGAATACGTTTTTTGTTGCTGTCTGACCGTTTGAATTTCGGTCTGGTGGAACTGGGTCATTCGGCTTACCCGATCCAATTCATCCTGCTGAGCTTTGATCTGACTGTCCAAGTCGGGCTCCGCCCACGCGCTCCCGGAAAGGATGAGCGCCGCAGCGGCAAAAAGCAGGCAGCGCCGCATCGTCACAGCGGCTTCGCCGCCCGGCGGACGAACCGGTCGGCGACCAGCAGGCTGCAGAGCCAACCGAGCGCCAACCCGCCGCTCACGAGAAGGAGGACGACAGAACGAAGCCCGCTGTAATCGGGAACGAGCCCGAGAAACGGAAGGACTTCATTGATATCCGCCACAGCCGAACCGTACCCGGCAAAAAGCGCGCCGCTTGCCAGCAGACTCCCGCCGACGCCAAGCATCATGCCTTGAATGACAAAGGGAGCGACGGCGTAGGTTCGAGTCGCGCCGACAAGGAGCATGGCGGCAATTTCCCGCCGCCGTGAGTCAATAGCTATTCGGACCGTGTTGTAAAACACCAGCGCGCAGATCAGCGACGCCAACGCTACGATCGCGACGCCAACCCGAGTCGTCATGTACGACAGCCGACTGAGCCGGTCAGCTAGGCCGCCGGCGTAGATAAAGTCTGTTACTTCGCTCATCTGGGACAAACTACGGACCACGTCAGGCACCAGACCAGCTCGGGCGACGCGCAGCTCAACGGCCCAGGGGAGCGGGTTCGCCCCGGCCATCGCTATGGCCTGAGACTGGGCGCCCAGCTTTTCTTTCAGGCGAGCCAGCCCTTCGTCAGGCGACACGACCTGCCGGGAGACGACGGCTGGCACTGAACTCATCCTCTCGCTGACCGCCGCGGCGTCCGCTTCGGAAGCGCAGAACGCCTGAACGACCAGATCGCTCTCCACTCGGCGCGCCAGAGACCGCACTGAAAGAGAGAACACAGCGCTGCAGCCGACCAGCAAGAAGAGAGCCGTCGCCGTCAGCAACGTGAGCAGACTCACGCCCCAATGGCGGCCGGTAATTCGGAAGGCGTCGCGGACGACGTATCTAAAAGTTCCCATCGCTGCTGTACCTCCCTTTCCGCTCGTCGCGCACCAAGCGCCCCTGGTGAAGCTCAATGACCCGGTGGCGGTACGTGTCCACCATGTCGTGGTCGTGAGTGGCCACGATCACGGTCGTGCCGGCGGCGTGTATCGACAGCATGAGCTTCATCACGTATTGGGCGGTATGCGGGTCAAGGTTGCCCGTCGGCTCGTCAGCTAAAAACAGCCGGGGACTGTTGACGATTGCCCGGGCAATGGCTACGCGCTGACGCTCGCCGCCGGAAAGCTGGTCGGGCCGCATGTCCCGCCGGTTCCACAGGCCGACCCGGTCCACGATCTCATCGGTCCTGTCCCGGATCTCTCTGAGAGGGGCGCCGCAGACTTCCAACGCGAAGGCGACGTTCTCCCACGCGGTCAGCTGGGGCAAAAGCCGGAAGTCCTGAAAGACGACTCCCACGTCGCGGCGAAAATACGGCAGATCTGAGCGGCGAATCCGCCGCAGATCCACGCCGCCGACGCAGATTCTGCCGGACGACGGCAGAACTTCCCGGGTCATCATCCGCATGAACGTCGTCTTCCCCGAACCGGTCTCACCAATGAGGTAGACGAACTCCCCTTCGTCTATTTGAACGTTCAGTTCGGAAAGAGCCCGAATATTCGGGTCAAATACCTTGCTGAGCCCAATCGCTTCGACCTGCACTCTACCGCCTCCTCATGGCCCATACTTGAACAGCCGCTGTGACGATATCCCGGCTCGATAGGCCATAGTACTCCAACAGCTCATCGCACAGGCCGGATTGTCCAGCCCGATCGCGAATCGACAGGTTCTTGGCAGGAACCGGGTAGGCGCTGCAAAGCAGCTGAGCAACCGCCTCTCCCATGCCGCCGGCCTGCCGGCCTTCTTCCACCGTAACGACGCAGCCGGTCTTTCGGGCTGACGAAAGGATCGCGTCTTCCGGCAGGTGCGTCGGCGAGAAAACGTCCACCACGCTGGCGCCGATTCCCTGCCGCGCCAAAACTTGGGCAGCCTTCAGCGCTTCCCGGATCATCATACCACAAGCGCAAATCGTCACATCGCTCCCGTCGGTCAGGGCCATCCCGCGCCAGTTTTCCTCGTCCAACGGCAAGGGACGGGAAAGGTCCTGGGCCGGGAATGCCGACGGCAGGCGAATATATGAGGCGCCAGCGTCGCCGGACGCATGAGCCAGCAGGAAGCGGGCCGAGGGGCCGTCCGACGGCATCAGAACGGTCATGCCGGGAAGAGAGCGCATGAGCGGAATATCCTCAAGCATTTGAGACACCGCTCCTTCTGACGAGCCAGAAAGGCCGGCGACAGTTGAGACAAGCCGGACCGACAGCCCGTTAAACGCGGAAAGAACCCGAAGGGCGCTGTACGCTTCAGCGACGAGCTCCACCGACGGGCCGAGGCACCATACCTGCTTCCCCGCCCGGACAAGCCCAGCTGCCTGCGCGGCCAGAGCCTCAGAGGACGGAATCGCTTTCTCAGTATGAGCAGGAAGGTTCCGCTCCAGCTCGGCCGTCAGTTCCCGATCGAGGCCGCTGGAACAGAGGATCCTCATGTCCGGCGTCCGATTGGCCAGCTGAACCAGCGTCTGAGCGAGTCCCTGCCGAACTAAAACGTCCATGATATTTCCTCCTCCGGAGGCGAAGGCCGTTTTTCCAGTTCGCCGATCGCCTGCTCTCGGTCAAGCTGGGACATTGGCTTCTCAGAAAAACGGCCGGGCTGTTCGAGAAACGACACGCCTTTGCCTGAGCGGCAGCGGCAGAACAGGACTTCGGACTGAGCGGAAGAGCTGAACGCGCGCCCCATCGCCTCGAAGTCGTGGCCGTCGATTTCCCGCGTCGCCCAGCCAATCTGAGCCAGCTCGTCCGCCGTCCGGCGCGGTGCACTGTTTTCTGTGACAGTAAGGATTTTAGGCGTTTTTTCAGCGCCGCCTAAGGCCTGACACGTCTTCCAGAAGGTTTCAACCTGAAACTCTTCCGCTTTCACGAGACAGAACACCTTCACAGGCCGGACGTTTCCGCGGAGCATGCCGTATGCCAGGGCCAAACTCAGGGAAGAGGCTCCTCCCGGCCCATCAATTCCCGGCGTGTGCCGATCGTCCGGCAGTCCTTGAAGCAGGCTGCCGAGCTTTCCCCATGACCACAGGTTCTGCCGGCCGAAAAAGCCTCGGCGAGCCAGAACAGCGTAATAGGCCGGAACGAGCCGGTCATCGGCCATGATCAGCCGATCCCGGTCCAAAGCGCCTAAATGGACTGGATCGACGTTCAGCACTCCCCAGTACAGGGCGACAAAAAGGTCAACCGCCGAAAGGGCTGACGCTATCCGCGCCGGCGGAAGTCCAGCGGTCATTCTCACCACGTCGCCGCGCACATCCGACGCAATTCGCTCCAGCTCAGAGGAAGTCATCGTCCAGCTTCCTTTGTCAGCGCCTCCTGAAGGACCCGTCGCAGCGTCTCCGCCGCGCCGGCCAAAGCAGGCCGATTCTTCCACGGAACGCACTTGGCGGGACCGCCGGACCAGACGGCCCCGCCCCACTGGCGGACAAAGCCGGCGACTTTCGGGTCGTACGAAACGGCCTGATAGTCCCGACCGGTCAGCAGCGCCAGAGCGCCAAAGTGAAGCCTCATGCCGAAGGCCGCCTTCGCGCGGGCGAAAATCCCCGTTGGGTCGTCAACCGACGGCCGAACTACTTCAGCTAATTGGACGTCGGCGACCAGACAGGCCTGCTCCAAGGCCCGCTTGTCTTCAGGCGCCATTGCCACGCCAATTAGGGGAAGTCCCGCTTGCTGAGCTGCCTGACCGGCCGCCGCGGCGGCACTTGCCGCCAGATCGTCGTGGCCGGGACGGACGTTTAAAAGCATCGCGCCGCCGCTGGGTTCGTCCGAGACGAGTCCAGTCAGAGCCAAGGAAAGGTCAGGGACAAGACGGCAGGCCAAGCCGAGCTGGTGACAGACTTCCACTGACTCGCTGTCCCGCACCGTCAGCAGACTGCACCGTTTAAGCGCCCAGCGGGTCAGGGAACGGGCCAGCCCGCCTTCCAGAGGGCCGACCGACTGACCGATCGCCCAAACGCGGCAGCCGGCCAGCCGGGCCAGCGCCACAAGTCCAGCGTAGTAGAAAACCGACCGGAGACTCGTCCGATCCTGAAAAATGCCGCCGCCGGCAAAAACGAGACGCCGCGCTCCGCGCAGGGCCTTGAACAGCGACAGGACCTTCCAGCGATCAACCGTTCGAAGCCCGTACGTTTCCGCCGTTTTCTGAGGGGACGCGGACGCCGCAATCAGCTCGCTTCGACTCACGCCCGCCTGTTCAAACAGGCTGACGGTCCCAAGTAGCAGCAGCTCATCGCCTAAGTTGTCGAAGCCAAAGTACCCCGCCAGCACGGCTTCCGACTTCTTCACGCCCCACGCCCCCGTTCAAGTAGCCGGCGTCCCCATGTCACGCCCCAGAAAGCAGCGGCCAGCAAGACCGCTCCCAACAGGAGCCCAAGCCACCAGCCGTTGAGGTCCCGAAGGACTGTCATGAACAGCGGCGTGTGGAAGTGACAGAAGCTGTTGACCGCCGACGAAAAGGCAAGCGTGACGGCCAGCCGAAGGATCTCCCGATAGTGCCCCCACAGGCCGTTCCGCTTGAGGAAGTACCAGAACACCAGCGCCGGATACCCGACAAGGAGCTCTTTGCTCCGAGGACGGGCCACTAAAACCGACTCAAGCCACTGACGAGCTGTCCGCTCAAAGCCGGGGACGAACGTCGTGTTGTCGCTCCTGACGACGACGACCGCCATGGCGGCCAAGACCACCACGCCCAAAAGGATCTCACCCCACAGCGGCGGACGGTTCAGGACTTCCTGCAGCGACTCGGGGTGCTCTCTGCTCTGCAGGTCAAGCAGGAGAACGAGAGCCAGCGGGAGCAGCAAGGTGAGCTTTACGCCGGAAAACGTCACCAGCCGGGAGGTGTAGGCCGACGTGGAAAAAAAGCTCGCCACAACGAGCCCGCCGACTAGGACCATGGCAAGCGCCACCAGCACGCCCCTCAGGGGAGCGCGCCACAACTCCATCGCCGTCAGGCTCGCCTCGGCGGCTAAAAGTCCTGTGACGAGACCTCCGGCCAGCCGGGCCGTTATCGGGACAAAGTAAAAGACTGCGCCCAAAAGAACCCCGGCCGCAGCCGTTTTGGCTAGGTTCAAAGGGGTTGGAACCCACTGGACGTCCACCCACCGCATGCCGTGACGCAGGACAAGGGCAACCGACAGGAGCCCCAGACCGAGCGCCGACCAGATCATCTTTCCAAAGAGCGGGAACCCCTCAGGCCATCCCCTGCCGATGCCGGCCCTCGTCAGCATCTGTCCAAGGCGCCTGATGTCTGCCGCATAGTCGTCAACTGACTGATTCAGCCCTTTCAGCGGGTCGGGGCGCAGAACCAACAGGCGAACGGACCGCTCGACGGCAGCGCGGACCATGCGTTCGAGCATGGTCTGCCGGTCTATTCCTCTGGTAAGGACCTCTTCGTCGGTGACGCTGTGCAAACTCACCACGTTCGGCCACGCTGAGTTTACCCCAAGGGTCTCGCCTACTTGGGTTGAAAATTCAATTTGGGCGACGAGGATCCCATACTGGCGGACAATCTTTCCCCAGTTTACGCTGGGGTAACCGGCGGCGACGTCGCCGGCTGGGGCGAGAACTCTAATGTTCTTGTATAAGCCTAAGAGAAACGACGTGCTTTCGACGAGCGACGAACTGCTCTCGCCGCCTTGAGCCGGGCGATAGATGACCGGCACGCCTTGATTGTTCAGCCAGTTCAGCATGGATAGGTCAGGAAGCACGCCAAGGGTCTGAACGGCGCTCGGCTGAAACGGCAGGACAAAATAGCTTTCCTGCCCCGCCACGACTCCCAGCCCGGAGGGAAAACGGCGTTTCAGGTAGTTCAGGCTTTCGGTCACGTCGCACGGGGCCTTCAGCCTGATGACCGTTCCGGAGTTGTGCGCCCAAGCGGCCGCGACGGGCTCCGGCGCGGACATCAGCGAAAGCAAAGAAACGCCTTCCACCGCACCCTGAGCCAGCGCCTCCCCTGTGGCCTCTGAGGCCATAATCCCGGAAGCGCCGGCGCTCAGCAGATCGACGACCTTTTGAAACCGATCGGGCGTCCCGGCCAACCCATCCAGATGAGAGCCGTCAACGACAATAGCTGCAGATCTGACGCTTCGCTCCCAAGAGACGCGCCGCCACAGCGACGGAACGGAAAGAATTAAGGCCGCACAACAGATTACGCCGAACCAGCCAAATCTTTTCAACAAATCTTTGACGTTAGTATTCACTCTATACCTCCCACAGCTTGGACAGGCTGCCGCCCTGAAGGACGAAAAAATCAGCCAACAGAGCCATCGGCAGTCCGACAACTGTTGAGTAGTTTCCGTCTATCCTGTCAACCATCAGGGAGCCTCGGCCCTGAATGGCGTACCCGCCCGCTTTGCCTTTCGGCTCGCCGGAAGCCACGTACGCCGCGATGTCAGCCTCGGCCAGCGGCTTGACGTGGACTCTTGTTCGGTCAAGGCCGACCTGCGCCTCTCCGCGTGGGGAGATGAGCGCCAGGCCGGAGCAGACTTCGTGCCACCGGCCGGACAACCGGGAGAGCATCGCAGCGGCCTCGTCGTCGCTGTGGGGCTTTCCAAAAATTTCCCCGTCGCAGACGACTACCGTATCGCTGCCAATAATCCAGCAGCCCGGCCAACAGGGCGCAACGCTTCGCGCCTTAGCCGCCGCCAGTCGCTGAACCAGCTGTTCAGGCGTCTCGCCTGGCAGCCGAGTCTCGTCGGCACTGGGCACGACGGCTTCGAAACTCCACCCTAACGCCCCCAGCAGTTCCCGGCGGCGCGGGCTGGACGACGCCAATACGACAGGCGTTTTCACGGCTCACCACGGCCAGACGATTGCCGTAACCCCGATGATCAGACAGTACAGGGAAAAGCCGATCCACTTCTCGCTCGTGACAAGCCGTCGAACCACAGCTAAGGAGAACAGGCCGAACAGAAACGCCGCGGCAAACCCGAGAACCCAGCCCGAAGGCAGCAGAGAGAGAGAGACGTCGCGGAGCTCCAGCAGCGCCGCGCCGAGAATCGCGGGAAGAGAGAGCAGAAACGAGAAGCGAAATGCCTCGTCCTTCGCCAAACCGCAGAACAGGGCCACGACGATCGTGGCGCCTGACCGGGATATCCCCGGCAGGACGGCGATTCCCTGAGCGATGCCGACGATCAGGCCGATCTTCCAGTTCAATGAGTTCCGTCCGCTGGAAAGGACCATCGGCAGGGCTGTCAGCCCGGCCGTAATGAGGAGCATGACGCCGACCAGACGAGGCGAATCCCCGACAGCTTCGGCAACCGGCTTCAGCGGCAGTCCTATACAGGCCGTCACAATCGTCCCAATGACGACGGCCCAACCGAACCGCCAACCGTCGGAGCGGCGCCCGTTCTGGGAAATGAATCCCGAGGCGAACTCTCCGGTCAGGCCGACGATATCCCGAGCGAAGAAACAAATCGTCGCCAACATTGTCGCCACATGAAGCACCAGATCGAACGCCAGCGCAGGCCCCTGAAAACCGAACGCGTGCTGAAAAAGGGCCAAGTGCCCGGAACTGCTGACCGGCAAGTACTCAGTCAGCCCTTGAAGCACCCCTTGACCCAGAGAAACTCCCCAACTGCCCATGACCTAACAGCTCCCTTCGCGGACTGCCGCGCTACTTTTCGAGTCTGGATATTACAGGGATCACACAGGACGACGAGTGAATGTATTTGCGCAGCAGCTCCTTGCACCGGAGCACAACCTGCCGCCGTATCAAGCTTTCGTCGTTACCGCACCGTTTCACGGCCCGACGGACCGCGTCGACAAATTCCTGACGGATAGCCGCCGCGTCGTCCAGATGGATCTGGCCGTAGCTTTCGAACTGAGGATCCCTGACAAGGCCGCCGGAAGCGTCCGTGACGATGGAGACGACCATCACGCCGTTTTCGGCCAGGTCCTGCCGTTCGCCCACGAGAGAGCTTTCCTTTTCACCCAAAGCGAGTCCGTCAACCATCACGTCGCCAGCAGGAACCTGCTTGTCCGCCGACGCGCCGGACGACGTGACCGTCAGGACGTCGCCGTTGTGCAGCAAAAAGACGTTTCCCTCCGGGACCCCGGTCTCCTGAGCCAGCCTGCCGTGACGGACCAACATGCGGTATTCGCCGTGGACAGGAACGAAGTACTTCGGCCGGGTCAGGTTGAGCATGATCTTCAGCTCTTCCCGGGACGCGTGGCCCGACACGTGAAGCTGCTGCTCTTTCTCGTAAAGGACCTCGCAGCCCAGCTCAAACAGCCGGTTGATCGTCCGGCTCACAGTTCGCTCATTGCCCGGAATCGGCGTGGCAAATAGGGCGACCACGTCGCCGGCGGTCAGCTTCACCTTGTGGTGCTGGCCAGTACTCATCAGGACAAGGCCAGAAAATGGCTCGCCCTGACTGCCTGTCGTCATGACGACCAGCTCGGAAGGGTCATATCGGTCAATCTCCTGAAGAGGGACAACGACGCCCGGCTCGGACGTTAAGTACCCCAGCTTGGTCGCCATGTCGACGTTGTTGACCATGCTCCGGCCGGCGAAAGCCACGTGGCGACCGAATCGAGCCGCAGCGTCCAGCACCAGCTGCACCCGATTCAGGTTACTTGCAAACGACGAAATAATGATACGCTGTTTGGGGTAATCCCGAAGCAGTCGATTCAGGGATGGGATGAGGGTTTGCTCCGATGGGGTAAAGCCTGGGCGCTCAACGTTCGTTGAGTCGGCCGCCAAGAGGAGCACGCCCTTTGCCCCCAACGACGCGAGGGTCGCGTAGTCAGTCCCCCGGCCGTCCACTGGCGTCGGATCCAGCTTGAAATCGCCGGTCAAAATGGCCGTTCCAAGCGGCGTGTCGACGGCGACGGCGACGGCGTCAGGAATGGAGTGACAGACGGCGATAAACCGAACCGTAAAGCACCCGAGCTTCACTTCCTCCCCGGCAGCCAGCTCATTCAGCTGGGGCTTAAACCGGGGGGATGACTCGGTCAGTTTGTGCTCTATCAGGCCCAGTGTGAGGCGGGTGGCGTACAGCGGCACGTCGTACTTAGGCAGTACAAACGGCAGCGCGCCGATGTGGTCTTCGTGCCCGTGAGTCACGACGATTCCCCGGATTTTATCCTTGTTTTCGTCCAAATAGGACGTATCGGGAATGACAAAGTCAATTCCCAGCATCTCTTCGTCGGGGAACATCATGCCGCAGTCGACGATCAAGATGTCGTCGCCGCAGCGCAGAACGTACATGTTCTTTCCTATTTCTCCCAGCCCGCCCAGCGGAATAAACTCCAGCGTCTGCCGAGACGTTCTCTTGTGTCCGGCAGCGGACCGGCGGGGGGCGCGTTTCACCGCCGGTTTAAGCGGCGCCGAAACTTTTACCTCGTCTTTTTTCAATCAAATACCTTCTTTGGACTGATGTATTTTTCTCCTCCGGAAAAGCGACCTCTCACAGCCGCTCGCCATGCGGTATAATAGCTGTTACTTCTTCACGAAAGCGGAGGGACCACCGTGACTGAAACGAAAAAGAACGACGAATCAATTCAAATGACCCGCCAGGGCTATGACGCCCTGATGGCCGAGCTCATTCACCTGAGAAGCGAGGAGCGGTACCGCATCGCCAAGCGCATTGAGGAGGCCCGGTCGTTCGGTGACCTGAGCGAAAATGCCGAGTACGCGGCAGCCAAGGACGAGCAGAGCAAACTGGAAGGGAAAATCCAGTCTCTCGAGTACCAGCTCAACCGCGCGGAGGTCGTTGACTCGTCGAGTCTGGACGGCTCTCTGATCGCCGTGGGAACCCAAGTGACCCTGATGGATCAGACTTACAGGAAACAGTTCGTCTACTCTATCGTCAACTCGAAGGAAGCTAACCCCAAAGAGGGGCGAATTTCCTCGGCAAGCCCGGTCGGGCGGGCGATCCTCAATCGACACAAAGGCGACGAAGTGATCGTCAAGACGCCCAAGGGCATACGAAAACTGAAGGTCCTCAAAATAGACGTCATTTAATAACGACGAACGCGATTTAATTTTGTCACAGAAAGAACCCAGCGGCCGGACCTCGCCCCTTCGGTGAGGCCCGGCCGCTTTTTATGTTCATTTTGCTGTTTTTTCCTTCGTGGCGTCCGTTCCCTTTTCCCCTGACGATAGGCCGACGTACACGCCGTCTTCTTCAGAAGTTTTCTCCGTTTCCAACGTTGGCGGCAGAACGTGCTTCGTCGAGCTGGCCTGCTTTCGGGCCGGCACACCAGGCCTAGAGAACGCGTTGGAGATCCCCGCCAGGCCCAAGGCCTGCCGGGACTCGGGGAACGCAGTCACCTCAAACGCGATGCCGTACTTATCGTCATCCTTGTCTGTCAGGTCATCATGGACGAAGAACCACCATCGGCTGCAGCAGTGATTGTCGTATATCAGCTGGTAATCAACCGACTTGAGCTCCCGATGCCAGTGACCGTCACTTGCTCTCGAATCCCGCAGGTCAACCAGTCCCTGCACGTCCAAGTGCCAGTGGCTGGTCACGTCAAATCCGATCCGCGGGTACAGCTGATCCGCGTCGCTGAACCGATCCCACGAGAACGGAGACCTTCCACTGACCCGCTGGCGCAGGTATGCCAACCCCAAAGAGAACCCCCGATGGCGGAGAAGAACGCCGACCTTCGCGGTCGTCACGTCCTGAGTCGGGCTGCCGGTCACGTCGTAGTGATACTGGTGGTACGACGCGTCAACAAACGGCGTGACGGTCCACTCGCGCCCCAAACTAAAAACGTAATCTGTGAAGTACCGGCCTCCCCAGCCCCACCGGGTTCTCCACGCCGGATCCCGATAAAGTCCAGCTTCCTGATAGCGCCCCCAGACGCCATCGAACTGACAGTACTGGCCCCAGTTGCCTATATACAGACCAACCCACGGGGAGCTGACTTTAAACTCGGGCTTGCGCCACAGCGTCGTCTCATACGCCTCTTCACCAGGGCGCCGGTAAACCGAAAGGGTCTGTCGCTCAGCCCAGTACAGTTCCGCATTCCAGCCCGAATGGCCCAAAAGGAATCCCCACCGTGGACGGAGCTTTTTCTGGTCAAGCTCTTTGTTCCACTGGTAACTGTCCTCCGCGTAGGCAGAAAGCCACGGCGTGATGCTCTGGTCCACTCGAACTTTGCCTTCAAAACCAACGTGAGACCATAGATACATGTCGATTGAAAGCTGTCCCCCAGTCCAGAAGAACGCTCCCTTGCTGACGATTCCGAACTGCCGATTGCTGTCGTACGTCAGACTGGGAGCAAAGGGCTTTCGGCGACCGCCCGTGCCGCTGATAACGAGATCAAACGGGTAAATAAAAACCAGGTGACCTTTGAGATATACCCGTGGGCTCTTGGCGATCACCCACCGGCCGGGGACAATCACCATTTGGCGGGTTCTCAGGTGATAGTGAGGATGAACCTGTTTGCAGGTCGTGACGATCACATCGTGCATTTTAACCGCTACGTCGTCTTGAGTGGTTTCTTGAGCGTAACGGGACTTAAACCACCCCTGAGAAAGGGCATCTTGAACCGGAGCTAACTCAGCCTCAGGGCTTTTCAGGTAAGCTGTTCCTAACCCTGCAGGCATCTGCCCTGTCGCTTCGATCAGCTGCCCTTTTTTCTCGTCCAACTGATAGACGGCGTATTTTCCTCGAACGATCTGCGGGCCTGACGAGAAGACGATTGGCTCTCCGACAGAATCACTCCAAGCCTCTACGAGCTGAGTTTTCGTGTTCATCCGTATCCGGCTGGCGCGAAGCTTCATCCCCGAGTACATCAGAACCGCGTTCCCTTCCGCCGTCGCAAGCCCTGATTTCTGGTCGTATTCCACTTGGTCGGCGTTCAGAGTTGTGGGCACGGGAGCAGCTGCCCAGCAGGCCGAAGATAGCAGATAGGCGGCGACAATCAGAATAACACAACGCTTCATCGGTCGAACCTCCACATGATGATCCCATTTTCCAAATGAACGAACTGCCCATCCCGAACTGTTCCTCTGTCTCCGACCAACCCGTATCCCAACGCCGCGATCAAAACGCCATCCGGAAAGCTCCACTGGTCTTCATTTTGGGCCCAAGTCGCGGCCGGCGACGCCATGTCCACCGGTGAATCGGGCCTTTCCCAATTTCCTGCGAGATTTTGAAGGGCCAACGTTTTGGCTGCCCCGTTCCACTGCCCCTCGGGGCAGAACAGCCGAACCAGAGTCCCGTCAGACCGATGATCTTCCAATTTCACGCCCTGAGAAAAGCTCCATGTGTCAGCGCTGTTTTTCCATTCCACCAAGCCGCTCTGCCACTCCAGATGGCCTTCAGGCCTTTCCCAGCTCCCTGATGGGGTCTGAAATACCGCCAATCCATTTTTATCCGAGTAGGTTCCGCTGGGAGCATGGAGCGTCTTTTTGCTTTTTTCCGCTCTCGCCTCGACGCCCTCGAACTCGTCGTGATCCGCCAGCCTGGCGGCTTGGGAAACGGTAACCGTCCAGACGTCGTTCCCGCTGGGGCGGGAGAAACTCAAGTTAGAGAAGGTAATCTTTGAATCTTCAACCTTTACCGCCCCTACAAAAATATTCAGCCGAAGATCCCGGTACAAAAGGACTCCAGCACCTGCGAGGGCTCCCAAACCAACGCAGCAGAATAGGACTAGCCGAATGTGCTTCATGCCGCGTTCTCCTCCCGGCGCTTTTGAGTAAACGAGCCTCCCTTTCTGCAGGGAGGCTCGTGGTAATCACAGACGAACGTCGATAATTGCCGAAACCCCAACACCATGAACCCGTTTAAAGCCTTTGGTCACGTTGATCTGGTCAATAGGCACGAGGATTTTAGCCCGAACCTTGTCCTTAAAGTCCGCTTCCAGCTGAACGACTGCCTTGCAGCGCTGCACCCCGTCAGCCTTAGGACCTGAGACTTGAGCTGCTCCGATGCGGGCTCCGCTTCCAAGGGAGAGGATCGGCACAACTTTGGTGTATTTTTCAGATTCGAGCCCCTTGTTGAACGTCACGGTGTTGATGAACTTGTTGATCTGGTCGGAAAACTTTTCAACCGCGTAGCCGCCGACAATCCCGCCCAGAATGCCCCCCAAGCTAACCGCTTGAGCCGGTACCTGAGCTGTCGTCGAAAAAAGGCAGGCCGCCCCGATAAAGGCCAAGAATCGCTTCATAGGCTGTCCACCTCACGATCGGCGTTTTTAGACGCCGGCTTTTTCGGCGCGTCGCCGGACTTCACCGCTGGAGACTTCCCTGCATTTCCGGCGCTTTCGTCGATAAACTTGGTCTGAAGCATCGAGTTTAAGCTCGCCGGGACGACGTATGCCTGAACGCTCTGCTCCTGAACCGTCTGGGCGTAGAACACCGTTCCCGCGGGAATGGTCTTGGCGTTGCCGCGGACGAACAGCCCGCCGACGAGCCCAACCGGACCGAGGACCGCTGCGCCTAAAATGCTCGCCCCAGCCGCGGAAGCGTAACTGAACTCAAATTGAGCGGCTTTTTTCGACGCTTCACCTTGGGCGAGCGGGATCGGATCAGGCCCCAGCGGAAGAAGTTTATCGACGTTAAACCGAATTTCCGACGGCTGGCCGAAAATTCCCGGTTTTTTCACCTTCGTCACAACGCCCTGAAGCAGGCTGCCACGGGGGGCAACCAGCAAGTTGGGCTCAATCACCACGTCATGGGTTAAAACTGCCTGAATGACGTCTCCCTTTTTCGTCGTCGCCGGTTTCAGGTCTTGAAGCAGCTCGGCCCGCACGACCGTATCAGTCGGCAGCGTCGCGGACTGTACCGCTAAGGGTTCAGAGACAACCTTGGAAAGAAGCCGCTCAACCCGCATCGCTAAGGGCTTTTCGCTCATCGCTTCCCCTTCAAGGCTAGCTTCAAGCTCCGGGACCCGCTTGGTCAAAGGAGCCAGCCGATCCCCGCCCTTTGAGGCAGCGGCCCATTCGATCACGCCGAGCTTGAACAGCAACGACGGCTGGTCGCCTGAGCCCTGCTCTATGAAGTTAGCGAGGGCATTGCTCCGCTCTGCCAAGCTCCCCGGCAGCTCTCTGCCAAACAGGTCTTTTTCCACCGCTCCAAGCCGAGCATCCAATCCGCCCAGTCTGGCCTGACCGTACACGACTTCTTCCAATCGGCTCATCTGGCTCGCAAGCTGGCCTTCGTCGGAAGCGGCCAGCGCAAGAGAAACGCCCACGCAGATCAGTATGACTGCCAGTAAAATTTTCTTCATAGCTGCCTCCTATCGCAGATAACTCATAGGATTCGTCGGCTTGTTGTTCAACCGAATTTCAAAGTGAAGGTGCGGCCCGGTTGACCGTCCGCTGGTGCCAACTGTGGCGATAACCTGCCCAGCGGAAACCTGCTGCCCCTTGCACACCTTCAGCGTTTGGGCGTGAGCGTACAGCGTGGAGCTGACGCTGTCATGACGGGTGACGACGACCCGGCCGTATCCGTTCATCCAGCCAGCAAAAATGACCTGCCCTGCTCGGGCAGCCCGAATCGGCGTGTGCCGCGCGCCCTGAATGTCAATGCCGGTGTGGAACCACCGACGCTTTGCAATAGGATGAATTCGCCAGCCGAACGGGCTGTTGATCCGCCCCCGCAGAGGCCACGCAAACTTTCCCTTTCCGACTGAAGCAACCGCAGCCGCTGTCGCGGCCTGTGGGGCCTTAGTGATGAACCCGCCCGAAGCTGAAGCGGCCTTGCAGGCCGCCACCGTCGCGCTGGCGCCGGGGATGAAGAGCTCAGCTCCAACCGTGAGTTTGCCGTTTGCCGGAATGTTGTTGGCCATCCTCATGGCCGTCTCCGAGACGTCGTACTTTTTAGCCAGCGCCGGCAGCGTCGTGCCCTTTTGGACCTTCACGACCAATCCGTCCTGATTGGGGATCCTGAGGGCCATGCCGGGACGGAGCATATCCGGCTTTTTCATCGTGTTGGCGCCAAGAATCGAGTCCACGCTCAGGTTGAACTTCGCGGCAATGGACCACAAACTGTCGCCGGCAGCAACTGTATAGTTGGTCCAAGCGATAGGATCGGCCTTCTGTTTTTCCGATGCCTTTTGAGCGGCCCGGAACTTTACCTCGGCCAAAGCGTCATCGATCGCGTCGCTTCCCTTTGGAACGATGAGAACCTGCCCGCAGGTGAGGCGATTGGCGTTCTTAATCCCGTTAACCGTCATGATGGCAGAAACGGGCACGCCGTACTTTTGGGCGATATCGCCCAAGCTCTCGCCTTTGGCGACTTGATGCTCGACCCACGGGGCCTCGGAACACAGCGACGGCACTTCCACGCCCTCAACGCTCGTCGCGCTGTTCACCTCCGAGAGGACTACCGGCGACCCGGCTGCCGGAGCGTCCGGATCTGGCGGCAGGAATTCCGGCCGATCCAGACCAAGCCGATCCCGTCGGTCCAGATCGTTGCCCTCGTCGTTGGGGTTCACCTCTTCCAACGCGAGGCCTTCTTCTTCGTACGACGCAGAAGGCCTGACGACCAGCGAGTTGCGGCCGTTCGTCAAAAGGGACTGAGACACGTCGTCAATAGTTCCAGCTTCAGCTTTGCTGGCTTTCAAGATGTCAACGACAGACGAGGATCCTGTCTGACCGGTCTTCGGCACTTGGCAGTGCCAAACAGAGGCTGTGAGCGCAGCCGCGCCGGCAACCATCAGAGCCAAGCACGACCAAAAGGCGATCCGTTCGTGCAGGCTTCGTGATTTTGGCAACAGAACACCAACTCCTTTGGACGCTGAAGAGAATCAACGCCGGGATTGTTATGGCTGTTGAGGGAATAAAAATATCATCTCATTATAGCATTCCTCTTGGCTGGCCGATCTCAACTCTCCTTGCAGAGCCGAAAATCCATTTCCCTACCTACTTGACGCTGTGTACTTCATGCCGGAGAGCATGTCCAGCTTCCGCGGCTGGTGCTCGGCTGTCAGAAAGCGAACCGTGCCGCTCTTTGACCTCATGACCAGCGAGCTGGTGACGATTCTCGCGCCGTCATAGCGGACGCCGGACAAAAAGTCGCCGTCGGTAATGCCCGTGGCGGCAAAAAACACGTCGTCGCTCGACACCAAGTCGTCCAGCCTGATGATCCGATCCATATCAAAGCCGTCCTTGAGGGCCGACGCAAGCTGCCCTTCGTTCTTCGCCCAGAGGCGGCACTCCATGGCACCGCCCAGCGCCTTGACCGCGCAGGCGGTAATGACGGCTTCCGGCGTGCCGCCAATTCCCATGAGCAGGTCGGCGCCGCGCTCGGTCTTGCAGGTCAGAAGCGCTCCGCCGATGTCGCCGTCCGGAATCAGCTTGATTCGCGCGCCGACGGACCGGATTTCTTCGATGAGTTTCTCGTGCCGCGGACGGTCCAAAACTACGACGGTCACGTCGCCGACCGCTTTGTGCTTGGCTTCGGCCACGCGGCGCACGTTCTCAGCCGGGCCGACGGTGATGTCGATGGCGTCCTTGGCCTCGGGGCCAGTCACCAGTTTGTCCATGTAGAAAACGCTTTTCGGGTTGAACATCGTCCCTCTCGGAGCCCCGGCAACCACGCTGATAGCGCCGCTGAGCCCCATGGCCGTCAGACGGGTGCCGTCGATCGGGTCAACGGCGATGTCAATCGGTACGCCCTTGCCCGTGCCGAGCTTCTCGCCGTTGAACAGCATCGGTGCCTCGTCCTTTTCGCCTTCGCCGATGACGACTATGCCGTCCATATCGACTGTGTTCAGCATGTACCGCATGGCCGAAACGGCCGCGCCGTCGGCGGCGTTCTTGTCGCCCCGGCCCATCCAGCGGCCAGCCAACATGGCAGCCGCTTCCGTCCCGCGGCAAAACTCAAGTGCTAAGTTTCTATCCGGCGCAGAACCGTTTCCAACCCCAAAAAGGCTTTCCATCCCAGTTCCTCCTTCAGCAGAGCCGTCCCGCGGCGGGAAGGCTTTCCGGCGCGGCGAACCGGCCGAAAATTTCGTCCACGTACCTAAAGTAATAGTCGTCCGTAAAGAGCTCGGCCAGTTCGTCCCGGCTGATACGCCCGGCCAGCAGCTCGTCGGAAGCCAGCAGGTCAAGGAAGTGCCCCTCCCCCTCCCAAACGGCCATGGCGTTGCGCTGAACCGCTTTGTAGGCGTCCTCCCGCCGAATCCCGAACCGCTCGACCAGCTCAAGAAGCACCCGCTGGCTGTAAACCAAGCCGCCGGTGAGTTTGAGGTTACGCTCCATCCGCTCTGGGAAAACGTTCAGTCCGTTCAGCACGCCGGTCAGAGTTTTCAGCATGTAGTGGCACAGGTGGAAGCCGTCCGGCCAGATAATCCGCTCGTTGGATGAGTGGCTGATATCCCGTTCGTGCCACAGGGCGACGTTCTCTTCTGACGTCAGGACGAACGCCCGAAGCAGCCGGGCCATGCCGCAGATCCGCTCCGACAGGATGGGATTTTTCTTGTGAGGCATAGCCGACGAACCTTTCTGCCCCTTTTTAAACGGCTCTGTCGCCTCAAGAACCTCGGTGCGCTGCAGGTGACGCAGCTCTGTGGCGATCCGCTCCATGGTCGCCCCCAGCTGAGACAACGCGAACATCACGGTGCAGTGCCGATCTCGCTGGACGATCTGAGTCGACACCGGATCGGGGGTCAGTCCCAGCTCGGCGCAGACCCGCTCTTCGATGACCGGCGGACAATGGGCGTACGTCCCCACGGCGCCGGATATCTTGCCCACGGAAATTTCTTCCCTGGCAAAGGCCAGCCGCCGCCTGTCCCGAAGCAGCTGGGAGTACCAGGTGAGGACTTTCAGGCCGAAGGTGATGGGCTCGGCGTGAACCCCGTGGCTTCGCCCCACCTCGGGCGTGTACTTGTGAGCCTGAGCCAGTTTCCATACCGCTTCCAACAACTTCAGCAACGCTTGGTCGATCACGTCCAGCGCCTCGCGAAGCCGAAGCGACGACGCGGTGTCCACCACGTCGCTGCTGGTGAGTCCCAGATGGACGAAACGGCCGGCCGGACCGATTCTCTCGGCAACGCACGACACGAACGCGATCACGTCGTGATGGACCTCCGCCTCAATCTCCAGAACCCGCGCCACGTCAAAGCCGCTTTTCTCCTCGATGGTTTTCAGGTCCTCGGGCGGCAGAAGCCCCTGCTTTGCCCAAGCCCGACAGGCTGCCAGCTCAACGCGGAGCCAGCTGCGATATTGGTTCTCCAGCGACCAGATGGACGACATTTCCGGCGTTTCATACCGTGGAATCATTGTGCGCCTCCAGAATTTACTCTTTTTCTCCCGCTAAACCCAACAGCCCGCGAACAAAAGACTCCGGCTCGAAGAGCGCCAGATCGGCCACCCCTTCGCCCACCCCGACGTACCTGACCGGGACGCCCAACTTCTCGGTGATCGACAGGACGACGCCGCCTTTGGCGGTGTTGTCGTATTTTGCCAGAACTGCGCCGGTCAGCGGTGCGACCTGACCGAACAGGTCGGCTTGGACGAACGCGTTCTGGCCGATCATCGCGTCAAGGACGATGAGCGTTTCCACGTGGTCCTTCCCGACTGCCCGCTCGACGACACGCCAGATTTTGCCCAGCTCAGCCATCAGGTTCTGCCGAGACTGGAGCCGCCCGGCCGTGTCGACGATGAGAAGCCGAGCGCCGGCGGCCTGAGCGGCGGTAATCCCGTCGAACGCCACGGACGCGGGATCGCTTCCGGGCTTCTGGGCCACCACTCTGACGCCGCACCTTTCTCCCCAGACTTGAAGCTGTTCGCTCGCTCCGGCGCGGAACGTGTCTGACGCGGCCATCATCACTTTGTGACCGGCCTTGACGAACTGACAGGCCAGTTTCCCAGCAGTCGTCGTCTTGCCGCTGCCGTTGACCCCCACCATGACGCAGACGTTCAAACCGCTGGCCAGCCGCAGCGGCTGACCTGTCCCGTCGGCGGCAGAAAGGCGGGCTACCAGAAGGCGGGCAAACGCCTCTAAAAGCTCATCAGCCCGTTTGATGCCCTCCCGCCGGCCCGTTTCCTTCAGGCTGGCTACCAGCTCCTCTGCGGTATCGACGCCCGCGTCGCCCACGATGAGAGTTTCTTCCAAATCATCCCAAAACTGGGGCGTGATGTCGCTGCGGGTGAAAAGACGGGTCAGTGACCCGCTCCAACGCCGTCTCACGTCGCTGAGCCGGTCAAAAAATCCTCCAAAAACCACTTGGTTACCGCCCTTCCCCAGCCGGCTTGCCGGCTGGACGAGGTCTTGGCCGACGGCGGCGCTGAGAGCCGCCTGAGGGCGTCTGCATTCCCCCGACGCTCACGCCAGAGCGAGCCCCTCCGTCAGGCCGGCGGTTTCCTGCTGCCTTTTGTTCCGGCTGACTGTCTGAGCTTCCTCCCAACGGCTTACGGCGCCGGCGGTCCGAAGCTCTTCTTGGGTCATCTTCTTTGAACTGCGACGGCTCGGGCTTTTTCAGGGGCGCAGATTCCGGCTCGCCGCAACTTTGCTCAGGCGCGGCCCCGACCTTGAGCGGGCAGCTGCAGCCGCAGCACCGAGAGGGCTGGCTTTCGAGGGCTTTGCCGTCGACGTCCAAGCCGTGAGCTTCGTTGTCCCAAACTTGGCCGGACTGAACGGCGGCCTTAAAGTCGGGGAAGATCTTGACAGGTATTGAGAAAAAGCCCGTCGGGCCTTTTATTTGGCACGTCAGCCGGGCCACGTCGATGCTTGAAAGCACGTACGTGGCTTCGGCGTTTTTCACCTTGCTGCCCGGCGCGGGCAGGTGACTCCAAACTTCGTGATACGTGCTCTGCTCGTAGGACATGCAGCACATGAGCCGGCCGCACAGGCCGGAGATCTTCGTCGGGTTCAGGCTCAGGTTCTGCTCTTTCACCATGCGGATGCCGATGGGCATAAAGGTATGAAGCCAGTAGCTGCAGCAACAAGGCCGACCGCAGGGGCCAAGCCCTCCGGCCACTTTTGCCTCGTCACGGGCGCCGATCTGCCGAAGCTCTATCCGGGTGCGGAACTCCCGGGCCAAGTCGCGGACGTACGCCCGAAAGTCGATCCGGCCTTCGGACGTAAAGTACAGGTACAGTTTTTTTCGTTCGGTCAGGTACTCCACGTCCACCAGCTTCATTTCCAGCTGGTGACCTTCTAAGAGCCTGCGGGACGTGACGAGAGCGCTTTCCTCTTCCCGGCGGAGTTCTTCCTGTTCGGCCATCTGCTCGACTGTTGGTATGCCTAAAAAGCTCACTTCGTGAAGCTGACTGTCGCTCGTGCCCTTTTCGCCGCTTTCGGCCTGTTGGCGGTAGGCTTCCGCCTGGCTTTCCGACAGCGGCCCTACGACGGTGCCTATTTCCGTTCCCCTGGGCGTCTCGATGAAAACCGGCGACTGCCTGACTAGAGAGACGTCATCTTCCACGACGAGACGGCCTAAAAATCGAGGCTTGCCGTAAATCGTCAAAAACGTATTCACACGGGTAATCCTCCCTCATGATGAGAACCAGCAGATCGGCCCACTGGGATGACGACAGATGGGCGTTTCGAGCCGTCTGGGATATCTGAGACAACACGGACGCGCGGCGCAGGTCCCCTCGGGCCTGACACCAAGCCGCCCAGCCGGCCGTTTCCCGCTGCCATTCCTCAGCCGCCTTCGCTGCCGACTGGACAAGCCACTCGGCCCACTGGGCGTCGCTTGACGGCGGCTCAGCAGGCTCGGATACGTCCTGTCCCTGTAATGATAACATCCAGGCCCGACTGTGCAAGGTGTCCGACAAATTCGGCGTGGAAGAAACAAAACACAGCCGCCCGCGGGGCGGCGGTTCCTCGGTTATTTTCAGCAGGCTGTTTGCCGCCGGCGGGAGCAGCTCATCGGCCCGCCAGACCGTCAACAGCCGATACGGAGCCGCCACCGGAGCCAACCCGAGAGCCAGAGCCCCTTGGCGGCATTCGTCAATCGTCATGGCTTTGGCGGCATCCTGCTGGACGATCCAGTCCGGGTGAGTACTCCCGTCCCAGCACCGACAGCTGGGACAGCGGCCGCAGTTCGTCCCTTCAAGGCAAAGGACCCGTCGGGCATAGTCCTCGGCGGCCCGTTCGGCTAGGCCCTCGGACGCCAAAAGCCACAGGGCCTGAGGAACCCGTCCGCCCCTGATCAGCTCGGCCAGCTTTTGCCACCTGACGCTTGCCTCAAGCTCCCGAAGGGCCATCAGAACTGAACGCCCCTCTGCCGAAGGGCGTTAACCATTTGCTCGGTCACGTCGGCTTCGCTCTGAGCGCCGTCGATCCTGACGATTCGCCCAGTCTCGCGGGACAACTCGGCAAACCCTTGGGCGATCCGTCGGTGAAACGCCAGCTCCTGCGCCTCAAAACGGTCGCAGCCGCCTCGGCTCGCCCGACGACTTAGAGCCAGCTCCACCGGCAGGTCGAACCAAAGCGTCACTTCGGGCTGAGGAAGGCCGCACCAGTCGATCAGGGCCTCGACCTTCTCCCGATCAAGTCCTCGCCCCCAGCACTGATACGCGAGAGTTGAGTCGTTGTACCGCTCACAGATGACCGTCTCCCCTCGGCGGAGCGCCGGCAGGATGACTTTCGAGGCGTGTTCGCACCGATCGGCCACGAACAGCAGAACTTCGGTCCAGCTGCCGCAAAGGCCGCCGTGAAGCAGCAGCTCGCGCAGCGCCCCGCCTTCGGGCCAGCCGCCGGGCTCACGGGTGCGCACAACGTCTCTCCGCTCGGCCAGCAGATTCGCCAGCAGGGCGGCCTGAGTGGATTTCCCGCAGCCGTCTATTCCTTCAAGGGTGATAAACATGAACTCGCCTCCGGTTTACGGACTGGAACGGCCTCCTCTGAAGGCGTATACTCGTCTGTGGCAAGCCTTCTGTGAACAAACGCTGAGGAGGTCAGAAACGACATGGGAGAAGAGAAAAAGAAAGATCTGATGAAAGGCTGGGCCCGCTACGACGGCTCGGAGAAACTCGAACCTCGGGCTAAGGGGCTGATGGACTTCGTGGGCCGGTGCAAGACCGAGCGGGAAGTCGTCAGGTATTTGGAGGAAAAGGCAAAGTCGCTGGGCGCTGCCGCCTTGGAAGAGGGCGCCCCCGCCAGCCCCGGCTCCGCGCTGTACATGAACTGGAAGGGCCGGGCCTTCGCTTTGGTCCGCGTCGGCCGTCTTCCGGTCAGCTTGGGGCTCAACTTTATTATCTCACACGCCGACGCGCCGCGGGTGGACGTCAAACAGCGGCCGCTGTACGAAAAGGACAACATCGCCATGTTCGACTGCCACTATTACGGCGGAATCAAGAAGTACCAGTGGACCAACGTGCCTCTGGCCCTGCACGGTGAAATTCACCGCCACGGGGAAACGCTTCCCGTCGTCGTCGGCGAGGACGCTGCGGACCCGGTTTTCATTTTCCCCGACCTGGAGCCCCACATCGATCGGAACATGAACGACCGTAAGGCGTCTGAGACGGTTGACGCGGAAAATTTGGACGCCATCGTGGCGCACCGGCCGAACGACGGCGAGATCTCAGCCGCCCTGTCGGCAGTCCTCAAAGACCGGTTTGGCCTTGACGACAGCTCGTTCGCTTCCGCCGACTTAGCGCTCGTTCCCGCCGGGCCGGCCCGGGAAGTGGGATTTGACCGGGGGCTGGTTGGCGCCTACGGCTTGGACGACCGAATCTGCGCCTGCGCCACCCTCGAAGCCTGGCAGGCCATGACCGAAACGCCCGATCGGACCGCCGTCCTGATGGTGATGGACAAAGAGGAGATCGGCAGCCAGAGCATCGGCGGCGCCGAAGGCGCGTTCGTCGAACAGCTGGCGCTGGAGCTGCTCCACGCGGCTAAAGAGCCGGCCGACAGCCTGTCGCTCCGCCGCTGTCTCAGCAAGAGCGTCGCGCTGAGCGCCGACGTCACGTCGGGCCGCAACCCGCTGTACGACAGCTACTACGTGAGAGATCAGCAGGCTCTGATGGGGAACGGCGTGGGCATCATCAAGTTCTCCGGCTCCGGCGGCAAGGTATCGGCCAACGAGGCGCGTGGCGAGATCGCCGCTGAGTTTATCGAAATTCTTGACCGCCGGAATATCCCATGGCAGTGCGGCAGCTTCGGCCGGATCGACAAGGCAGGCGGCGGCACGCTGGCCCGGTACTTGGCCCAAAAGGGAATCGACACGGTCGACTGCGGCCCGGCGCTGCTTTCCATGCACTCGCCGTTTGAGCTGGCCAGCAAGGCGGACTACGCCGCGCTGTGCGACGCCTACCTGGCGTTCTTCCAAGAGATGACCGCCCCCAAATAAGCGGACAAAACAAGCCGAGGAGCTTTCGCTCCTCGGTTTTTTATTTGCCCTTTGGCCCAATAACTAGCGGAACAGAGAGTGACCCGTCCACGCTGTACTCGGAACGAAAGACCCGCATGGTTCCCTCGCTCATCTTCGTGCGGCGGATCTCCTGAGCCGACTTGTCGCTGGGCGTCTCGTCGCCTTCCAGCGAAACGATGACCTCGCATGACCGCTCGGCGTCGGTCAGGTCGGCCAGAAATTCCTTCAGGGACGACGGCCGGCTGCTTCCCTCGCTGCCGGAGTCGGCGGCTTCGTTGTCCAGCTGGCCGCCTCGAGCCAGAACAGTGCAGGAGCCTTCCCAGTCTTCCGGCACGACGAAGTCAAACTTCTTCACCGTCGGCTTGCCGCGCCGAGGTCGCATGGTTACAGACACGGTCACCCGTTCGCCTGGAGCTGCCGTTTCGGGCTTCACCTCGACCTTTTCCAAGTACAGGACGTTCGTCTCCGGCGTCACGTCCACGTCAAGAGTTACCCCCAGCGGGTGCAGGTCTGAAAACGGGTTCTGGCTCACAGCGTCCACCAACGCCGTCACTCTGGACGCCAGAAGATCCGACATGCTCTGGGAGTCGGCGATCACGTCGTCCCATTTCCAGCCGGGATAGAAATTCTTGCCATTCAACGACAGGGTGATCTTGGCCGTCCCCGGCCCAACCCGGTTCAGCTCCGAGTCGATCACGCCAGCCAGCACGTCGGGCAGTAGAGTCGGCAAAAGGGCCGGAATCGGTGCCATCTGAAAGCGGCGGAAAACGTTCAGGTTTTGGCTCTTGTCTTTCAATCGAATTGAAACAGACATCGCCGGTGAAAAACGGCCAAACCACCCGCCGACGCCCTCAATACGGTCCTGCGTCGCCGTCCCGATCAGCTGCCCTGGGGACGCGAGCTTGAACGGCACGTCCATGCTGGGGATAATATGGTGAATCTTCGCCGTGCTGACCGGCAGCCGAACCGCCCCGAAGTTCTTCACCTCGTGGCCGAACGCCAGAAAACGTCCATCCCGGCTCACCGCCGAAACGGTGCCAGTCTCTTCCACGTCCACGTCGCCCCACGCCAACAGGACGCTGATCGGGTCCCCAGGACGCAGGCGAACGTTCGTCGCCGCGCCCTTCACCTCAGATCCCGACAGGCCGGCCTGAACCGACACGCCGAGCCGGGAGCTTAACCTCTGCAGGGCGCGGGAGCTCAGCCCCGAAACCGTCAGAGGCCCGGCCAAGGGCTTTTTCCCCAAGGGGCCGGCCATATCGGACTCAGGATAATCGAAAACGCTCATCATCTCTTCGATGGGCGTCATCTCGGTCAGATCGTGGTCGCTGAACGACCAGTTATATCCGATCGCGCCGGCCAGCTTGCCGCCGAAATACACCGGCGAGCCACTCATGCCCGCCGCGATGCCGCCCAGCTTTTTAATGACGTCGCCGCTGGCCCGCAGCAGGACAAGATGACGGGGCCGGGTCGGCGACGTCACCACGTCCAAAACTTCCACTGGAAACGAGACGATCTTGTTTCCCGGGACAGCGGTCTTGGCGTACCCCTTCATTCCCCGCTTGAGCTGGGAAACTTTAATGATCGGCTCGTCCGGGATAAACGGAGAAGCCCAAGCCGCAGCCGACAGGGTCAAGCACAGGACGGCGGCCAGAACTGCAGCGATTTTTCTCAACAAAGTCATACTTGAAATACGCCCTTTCTCTATTTTCGCCAGCGCAGGTACGCCAGAATAAACCGGTCCAGATCCCCATCCAAGACGGCTGCCACGTTGCCCGTCTCCTCGCCGGTCCGATGGTCCTTGACAAGCGTGTAGGGCTGAAGGACATACGACCGAATCTGGTGTCCCCAGCTGCTCTCTTTCTTCTCGCCTGCCAAGTCGTCCAGCTCCTGCCGGCGGTTTTGGACCTGAAGGTCGTACAGCTTGGAGCGCAGCACCTGCATGGCCGTGGCCTTGTTCATGTGCTGGGACCGTTCGTTCTGACAGCTCACGACGATTCCCGTGGGCAGGTGGGTTATCCGAACAGCCGAGTCGGTCATGTTGACGTGCTGCCCGCCGGCCCCGCTGGAGCGATAGGTGTCAATTCTCAGGTCCTCGTCCCGAATGGCCACCTCGACGTCGTCGGGCAGCTGAGGAGAGACGACGACGCCTGAAAAGCTCGTGTGCCGCCGCTTGTTGGTGTCAAACGGGGAAATTCGCACCAGCCGGTGCACCCCCGTCTCGGACTTCAGGTACCCGTAAGCGCAGGACCCGGACACGGTGAACGTGACGCTCTTGAGCCCCGCTTCTTCGTCCTGCTGCAGGTCCAGCAGGCGGGTCTTGTAGCCGTTTTCCTCGCACCAGCGAAGGTACATGCGGTACAGCATCTCCGCCCAGTCCTGGGAGTCCAGCCCGCCCGAGCCGGCGTGAATCGTCACGATCGCGTCCCGGCTGTCGTAGGCTTCGGACAGAAGCAGGTCCATCTGCCGGTGTTCAACTTCCCGCGAGTACTCGCCGCTTTTCGCGTCAAACTCGGCCGCCAGCTCCGGGTCGTCGTCAATTTCCAAAAGCTCGGCCATCGTCTCTAGGTCCGAAAACATCCGCTCCAGATGATCCCAGTGTTCCAGCGAGCTCTCGAGCCTCGACAGCTGGGACGAAACTTCCTTCGCGTCGCCGGTCGACCAGAACGCCGGATCGGAACTCCGAAGCCTCAGCTCATCTGCCTGTCTTCTAAGCCCTTCCGGGTCAAAGGCTGTCCTGCAAGTCCGCACGCTGCGAACGCAGTCCCTCCAAAATCGTCGTGATTGGCAAAGTTCCCATACGTATCCTCCTTCATGCCGCGCTCTTGACACGCGGCTCAAACAAAACCTATTATACCTGAAGACGTCGCCGGCCACCGCCGGCAGGCGCGCGACCTTATGCGAAAGGAGACAGGCCGAATGACTGAAAAACGACTGACCCAACTGTCGCACACCAGCGGCTGAGCGGCCAAGATAGGTCCGGAGGACCTGGCGAAAATTCTGGCAGGCCTGCCTCACCCTCACGACGATCGGCTTCTCTGCAGTTGGGAGGGCGGCGAGGACGCCGCGCTCTGGAAAATAACCGAAGAGCGGGTCGGGATCCTGACAGTGGACTTCATTACCCCTGTGGTGGACGACCCGTACCAGTGGGGACGCATCGCGGCAGCCAACTCAATCAGCGACGTCTTTGCCATGGGCGGCGCACCGCTGGTCTGCCTGAACGTGGTGGCGTTCCCGATCAACTGTCTGCCTTTGGAGTCTCTCGCGGCGGTGATGCGCGGCGGGAGCGACGCGGTGACTGAGTCAGGCGCGTTCCTCATGGGCGGCCACAGCGTGGAGGACCCGGAGCCGAAGTACGGCCTTTGCGTCTTCGGCGAAGCCGAACGGTCTTGCCTTTGGAGGACGACCGGCGCGAAGCCGGGCGACGCGGTGATCCTCACCAAACCTGTCGGAACAGGCGTCGCCGCCACGGCCATCAAGGGAGGCATGACCGACCTGATCGACCCGGCCGAAGCGGTCCGCTGGATGGGGACGCTGAATGATCTGCCCAGGCACCTTTCGCCGGAGCTCAAGCGGGCGATTCACGCCGCCACTGACGTCACCGGCTTCGGCTTGGCAGGGCACGCGCTCGATATGCTCTCGGACGGGACGGTGGACTTCCACTTCGAGCTGGAAAAAATTCCTCTGCTGACCGGCGTCACGGAGGCCGCCTCGATGGGACTTCTGCCGGCCGGAGCCTACCGCAATCAAAAACTCTACGCGCCCCACGTTGCAGGCGCCTGCGGACGGTCAGAAGAGGACTTTCTTTACGATCCCCAAACGAGCGGCGGGCTCATGTTGGCCTGCGATCCCCGATACGCCGACCAAATCCTCAACGCGGCGCTGGCAAACGGCTTTACCCGCTCCCAGATCATCGGGACCTGCTCCGAAGGAAATGGGACGCTTCATGTCGAATAACAGGGCAATTTCAACTGCCCACAAAAAGGCCGTCCGGCACTTACGTGCCGGACGGCCAATTTTTGCGTTCGTGTTATGCCAGCTCGACGGTGGCGCCGACTTCAGCCATCTGCTTCTTGATGTTCTCGGCTTCTTCCTTGGAGACGCCTTCCTTAAGAGCCTTGCCCGGGTTGTCGACAAAGTCCTTGGCATCCTTCAGGCCCAGGCCGGTGATCTCGCGCACGACCTTGATAACCTTGATCTTCTCGGCGCCAACGTCCTTCAGGATGACGTTGAACTCGGTCTTCTCCTCGGCGGCAGGAGCAGCGGCGCCGGCAGCAGCCGGGGCGGCCATCATCATGGCAGGAGCGGCGGCGCTGACGCCGAACTTCTCCTCCATCGCCTTGACGAGCTCGGACAGCTCAAGAACGGTCATTGATTCGATTGCGCTCAGAATTTCTTCGTGGGTCATTGGGAGTTCCTCCTCAAAAAATTTTTCAGATTAGGTCAAACCGCTATGCGGCTTGGATGTGAGCTTTGAAAGACGTACCGGTTACGCTGCTTCTTTTTCTTTCTTCTCGGCCAGCTGGGACAGGCAAGTGACCAGTCCGCGCATTGTCCCAGACAGAACTGTGACAAGTCCGCGGAGAGGCGCGACCATCGTTCCCACGACTTGGGCGCGAAGCTGTTCCTTGGACGGCAGCTTGGCCAGAGCCGCAACGGCCTTGCTGTCCAACATGCTCTCACCCATGACGCCGCCTTTAATCACCAGAGCGGCGTTCTCCTTCTTGGCCGCAAAGTCCTCGAGGGCCTTGGCGACCGCAGGGCTTTCGCCGTAGGAGATGATATAGGCGTTCGGTCCGGTCATCATCTCGTCAGGATGAGCCAGTCCGTGCTCCTTCAGAGCGATGCTCATCAGGGTGTTGCGGGCAACGCGCACGTGACCGCCGGCGTCGCGCACAGCTTTGCGCAGCTCAGTGCTCTTCTCCACGGAAAGGCCGCGGTACTCGGTAATGAACACCGCGTCGGCGCCTTCCAACGCTTCGCGCAGCAGAGCTACTTCGTCGATCTTATATTGTGCAGGCATATGTTTCACCTCCTCAAACAAAAAACTCTCCCGTCCGGAGGCGGGAGAGCGTTAGTCAACGCGTCAAATGCCGCACCTGACGGCGCGACGTTTTTCTCCTGAACCTCGGTGGGCGGCTGGGCCTTTGTGCTCTCACGAGCACCCACTGTCTCAAGCTCACTTGATTATTATATCGTCGCGGACAAAAAAAGACAACCCTCTGCGGGTTGTCTTTAAAGGGACTTATTCAGCCTGAGACTCGTCAAGCCGGATGCCGGGGCCCATCGTCGAAGCGATTGTCATGCTCTTGATGTAGGTCCCCTTCACGGCTGCCGGACGAGCCTTGACGATGGCCGCGTGGTAGGCTCTCAGGTTCTCCAGCAGCTGCTCGTTGGAGAAGCTGATCTTGCCGATGACGTTATGGGTGATGGCGAACTTGTCGACCCGGAACTCCACCCGGCCCGCCTTGATCTCGCGGACAGCGTCGCCGACGTTTGCCGTCACGGTGCCGGCCTTAGCGCTGGGCATGAGGCCGCGGGGGCCAAGAACTTTGCCCAAGGGGCCGATGAAGCGCATCATGTCAGGCGTCGCGATGACCGCGTCGAAGTCGAGCCAGCCGCCCTTGATCTTTTCGACCATGTCGGCACCGCCGATGAAGTCGGCGCCAGCCTCCTTAGCTGCGGACGTGTCGCCGGCAGTAAGGACCAGGACCGTCTTGGTTTTGCCGGTCCCGTGAGGCAGCACCAGCGTGCTGCGAACCTGCTGGTCCGCGTGGCGGGGATCGACGTTCAGCTTGACGTGAACTTCGACCGACTCGTCAAACTTGGCCATGGCGGCTTTCTTCATCAGCTCGACGCCCTCGGCGAACGAGTACAGCTTGCCCGGTTCGATCAGCTTGTGCTGTTCGGACTGTTTCTTGCTCAGTTTTGCCATTGTTGTATCCTCCTTGTGGTCGTAGCGGCCATGCGGCCTGCCACGGGATGGAACGTTACTCCTTAATGGTGACGCCCATGGAACGGGCGGTTCCGGCAACCATCTGGTAGGCAGCGTCAAGGTCGTTGGCGTTCATGTCGACGATCTTGAGCTTGGCGATCTCCTTCACCTGCTCGGCGGTCAGAGAGCCAACCTTGTTCTTGTTGGGCTCGCCGGATCCCTTCTCAAGGCCCGCGGCCTTGCGAATCAGGACGCTGGCAGGCGGGGTCTTCAGGATGAACGTGAAGCTTCTGTCCGCGAAAACGGTCAGGACGACCGGGATGATCATCCCAGCCTGATCAGCGGTCTTCGCGTTGAACTGCTTGACGAACTCCATGATATTCACGCCGTGCTGCCCCAGCGCCGGCCCAACCGGCGGCGCCGGCGTGGCTTTACCGGCGGGCAGCTGCAGCTTAATCTGCCCGATGACTTTCTTTGCCATGCAAAAGGACTCCTCTCGAATTTATCGTTGTCCTGCTGACGCTCCAAGGGAGCGCCCCTGCAGGATCAGGAGCGCGCTCAGACGCGCTCGAGCTCCGTGTGATTCACTTCGGCCTCGGTCTCGCGGCCGAATACCGAAAGGACGAACTTCACCTTGCCGGTGGACGTGTTGACATCTGAGACGACGCCGACCGCACCGACAAACGGCCCGGACTTGACCCGCACCGAATCGCCGACTTGGCATTCTACCACGATCTGGGGCGTCTCGGCTTCCAGCTCCCCGACCTTGACGAGCACGTCGCGGACCTCTTCGTCGGACAGCGGCAACGGATGCGCGCCGGCCCCGACAAATCCCGTCACGCCGGGCGTATGCCTGACGACGTACCAAGACTGATCGTCCATGATCATCTCGACGAGAACATAGCTGGGGAACAGCTTGCGGGACATCTGCTTAGACTTCCCGTCCTTGACAACGACAACATCCTCCATGGGAACGAGGACTCGGAAGATCTTGTCCTCGGCATTCATGGAAGCGATTCGCTGCTCCAGGTTGTTTTTGACCTTGTTCTCGTACCCTGAGTAGGTCTGTACGGCAAACCACTGGACGTTAGCTTGCTCTTTGCGTTCGATCATCATAAAAAAGGGACCCGATGCAAATCGGCCCCCGTACCTCCCTACAGTAAGAAGTGGATACAGGGGCAAGACCCCTATCCAAGGATCTTCGAGAACACACCTGTCAGGATCAAGTCAAGGATGCCGAGATACGCGCTCAAAAGGAGCGTCACGGCAATGACCACCAGCGTGGAATACCACACTTGTTTTCTGGTCGGCCAGGTGATCTTTTTGAATTCTGCACGGGATTCGCGGATGAAGGGCTTAAGATCCAACAGACATCCCCCTCTGTGTTTTCGTCAAAAGTCAAGACGTGAAAATGGCAGGCCCGGAAGGATTCGAACCTTCAACCCTCGGTTTTGGAGACCGATGCTCTACCAATTCGAGCTACGGACCTGCGACAGTAGGTTATTCTACACTATTTGCTTTCTTTGTGCAAGGTGTGCTTGTGGCACTTGGGGCAGAACTTGTTCAGCTGAAGCTTCCCGCCGAGGTTCTTCTTGTTGACTGTGGTCACATAGTTGCGGTTTTTGCACTCCGTGCAGGTCAGTCCGATCTGGTCGGCCATTTGGCGTCCTCCTCTCCAGTGTTCCGGTACGTCACCCCCCGCCGTCGGCGGGGGGTGACGGTTCAATGCTGTTTATTTTAAAGCTGTTCTTACTCGAGAATCTCGGAAACGACGCCGGCTCCGACGGTGTGGCCGCCTTCGCGAATTGCAAAACGAAGGCCTTCGCTCATTGCAATCGGGCAGATCAGTTCCACTTCAAACGTCGCGTTGTCTCCAGGCATGACCATTTCCACTCCGTCAGGAAGCTTGATCGATCCGGTCACGTCCGTCGTGCGGAAGTAGAACTGCGGCTTGTAGCCCTTGAAGAACGGCGTGTGGCGCCCGCCCTCTTCTTTCTTCAAGACGTACACTTCGCTCTTGAACTTCGTGTGCGGCTTGATGCTGCCCGGCTTCGCCAAGACCTGGCCGCGTTCCACTTCGTCCTTGTCTACGCCGCGAAGTAGCGCTCCAACGTTGTCGCCCGCTTCCGCGTCGTCAAGGATCTTCCGGAACATTTCAAGGCTGGTGACAACGACTTTCCGCGTGTCCTTGATCCCGACGATTTCTACTTCTTCGCCGGCTTTGATGATTCCGCTCTCGACTCGGCCGGTAACAACCGTGCCGCGGCCGGTGATGGTGAATACGTCTTCAATCGGCATCAGGAAGGGCTTGTCGGTCTCGCGCACCGGATCCGGGAAGTAGCTGTCGCACGCGTCAAGCAGCTCCCAAATCGCTTTGCTCCACTTGTTGTCCCGGCTGCCGTCGCCCTCTTCGAGCGCCTTCAGCGCGGAGCCGCGGATGATCGGGACTTCGTCGCCAGGGAACTGGTATTTGTCCAGCAGTTCCCGGACTTCCATCTCGACCAGGTCGAGCAGTTCTTCGTCGTCTACCATGTCAACTTTGTTCATGAAGACGACCAGCGCCGGCACGTTGACCTGACGGGCCAGAAGCACGTGCTCACGGGTCTGGGGCATGGGGCCATCAGCGGCCGAGACGACCAGAATCGCGCCGTCCATCTGCGCTGCGCCGGTGATCATGTTCTTGATGTAGTCGGCATGTCCCGGGCAGTCGATATGGGCGTAGTGGCGCTTGTCCGTGGTGTACTCGATGTGAGAGATGTTGATCGTGATGCCGCGCTCTTTCTCTTCCGGCGCCTTGTCGATCTGGTCAAAATGCATTTCCTCTGCGTAGCCAGCCTGCGACAGCACGTGCGAAATCGCCGCCGTCAGCGTCGTCTTGCCGTGGTCGATGTGCCCAATCGTACCAATGTTAAGGTGCGGCTTTGACCGCTCGTAATGTGCCTTTGCCATGTCTGTTGTTGCCTCCCCATATGAAATTCGCCCCGCCTTGGGGCTATGACTGTGCCAGCCTGTCTGGGTCAACCAGCGCGGGGCAATACTGACAAAGGGCCCCCAATCCAGGCTCCGAGAAATTTTATCAAAGCTCTGGCTGGTTGTCCAGCCGAAAAACTAGCCTCGCTGTACCGACAGATCGGACAGGACCGGCTGAAGTTCCTCCTGTGCCGAATCGGGCTGACCGAAGAAGCGATACAGCAGGAGCGAAACGACCAGCGTCGCCGCCTCAGAGAGGGGCACTGCCAGCCAAATGCCCACCGCCCCCATGACAAGAGGCAGGGAGCACAGCGCAAGGGACACAAAACCGAACCCCCGCAGCAGCGTCACGGCCGACGCCAGCTTGGGTCGATGAATCGCCGTGAAGTACGTCCCGATCAGGATGTTGCCGCCGGAGATGAAAAACGCCGTCCCGTACAGACGCAGCGCCCAAGACGCCATCCCCGTCGAACCGTCGGTGATAAAGAGCCCGACGATCGCCGAAGCGTTCAGCTGAGTGAACAGCCCAAAAGCCAAGGCGCCGAGCGCCGCTCCGCAGCAGGCCACTGAAAATAAATTCCTGAGCGCCTGCCGGTCATTCTTGCCCAAGCTCAGGCTGAGCAGTGGCGCAACCCCCTGCCCCAGCCCGACAAACGTCATACTGACCAGCGACGAGACGTAATACACCACGCCGAACACGGCCACGCCCTCGCTGCCAATCCGACGCATGAGAATGAAGTTGAAAAGCAGCGCCGTCAGGCCAATTGAAAGCTCGTTCAGGAACTCGGGGAAACCGCTGCGCAGCACTTCAAAGCACGGACGCAGCTTCAGCCGCACAGGACGCAGGTTCACCCGGCGGGCAAAAAAGGACAGCCGCCCCAAAATAAGCAGGAAGCTCACCAGCTGGGATACGCCAGTTGCCAGAGCCGCGCCGTACAGCCCCCAGCCCCACAGAGCCACGGTCACGTAGTCGAGAAAGACGTTTGCCAGTCCTCCAACCGTCACGCACACCACAGGCCAGGACGGGGCGCCGTCAATTTTTGTGAACGCCTCTAGGCCGTACCCGGTCATGAAGAACAGACTGAACGGTGCGAGGGTCGTCAAGTACTCGGCGACTAACGGCGACAAGGCCTGATCTGCGCCAAGCAGCCGGGCAATGCTCCCGCCGCCAGCAAACAGCACGGCGCCGAACAGAGCCCCCGACGCGAGGGACATTAAAATCGAACGGGAGTAAATCACATCGCCGGAATCGTTTCTTCCAGCCCCGTAACAAATGCCCGCGAGCGTCGAGCCGCCCATGCCGATCATCACGCCCACAGCGAACATCGCGTTGATTAACGGCATGCTCATGCTGACTGCTGCTAGTCCTACAGTCCCAACATACCGTCCGACAAAAAAACCATCCGCCATAGTATAAAGCGTGAACACCCACATAGACAGAATTGACGGCGCGCCATACCGAACGACCAACTGAACCCAACGACGGCTCATCGTACTCTCCCCGTTTCTTTTCGCTCCAATAAAAAATAACCCCGTATACAATTTTAGTTTATTGTAGCATAAAAGGCCCATATAGGATTAGTATTTTATGCGTATGCCATTTCTCAGTTGTTTCAGCAGGGCCGCATAAAAAAACGCCGCTCACAAAGTGAGCGACGCCCAGTTTTAACGGGACATGAAAATCATCAGCCGGCTTCTTCCCAGCTCAATTCGGACAGAAAGGCCTCGCCTCGGGCCACGATGGCAACAGGTCCGCTAAGGAGAACCCCGCGGCCGTCCCAAGAGACCGACAGCGTCCCGCCTGGCTGCCTCAAAGACGCCCGGCCTTTCGGCGTCCTCGACTGCAGCAGACAGGCCACTGCAGAGGAACCGGAAGCGCAGCTGTTCTCCCACATGCCGCTCACCCCGTTCACCTCCACGTACGGATCAAGCCGGTCGCCTTGAAGGAACATCACGCCGAACGCGTCCCACCTGCCGTACCCCATTTGCGTTCGCGCGGCAGAGATGACCTTTTCATCAGGAGCGCCCTCGACCACATAATGGACGATACCGCCGAAATCGACTCGAAAGGCCGCGTACCCCTCAAGACTCACCTCGTCTTGGCCCAGCGGCTGGGGCATTAAGACGTCCGCGCGAAAGACTCCTGGCATGCCCTCGGCCTGCACAGTCACCTGAATCGGACTGGTGACGCCTGAAACGTCAACGGTATACTGAGCTGGGCCGGTTGTCCCCTCTGCAAACGCCCAAAGCGCTGCAAGGGACCGGGTCGTGTTGCCGCAGAACTCCCCACCAGCCATTCTGAGCCGGCGTCCTGACACGAACCCTACCTGCTCTCCGCCCACGTGGTCGGAGCTCATCAATTCCTTGGCAACTGCCGGCTGGAGCTCTACGGGAACAAACGACGTCACGAAAATCGTCACGTTTCCCGCCGGGTTGACCTTCACGAAATCGACCTTCACTCGAACGCCCCCTCTTCGCCGCCGCAGCCTTCCTCATCTCAAAAGGAGGCAAAAAGCGGCTGAGACATAGACAGAAACCGCATACCTGTACTAATATAAGAAAAATAAGAGAATTTGTTCTATTATATGATAGCTTGCCGGCAGTGACAGCCCGCCGGTCCAGCGGACATTCCAACGGCATCTCTCCGCGGCAGAGCGCAGCGGAGCATTTAATTCATTGGGAGGTCATATTATGAAGCGTTTTGCACTCGTCCTGTGTCTGGCTCTTTGTGCCGCGTCTCCGGCGGCGGCGGAAATTTACCACATGTCAGCCCTGCCGCTGACCGTGCGCGAGAACGTTGCCGGGGGCAAAGGCAACCTGCTGGTCAAATACGCCTTCGTCCGCAAGGACGCGCCGGCAGAAAATTCCATCAAGGAAATGGGCTACATGGTTCTGCTTCCCGGCGACTCGATCGGCGTCCATCAACACGACGGCACCGAGGACTGCTACCTGATCGCCTCAGGACGCGGCGTCTTCACCGACGACGACAAGACGTATGACGTCTCTGCCGGCGATATGACCGTCTGCCGCAGCGGCCACAAACACGGGCTGGCCAACACGGGCGACGTGCCCCTCACGTTCTTCGCCGTTCTCGGCTCCAAAGGCGACACGAGAAAATAATTTTCCTCTGAACCGCGGTACAAGAGCTACACAGCCTCTATGACATTCGCTTGTTAGAGTTAGCGCCGCCTGGCATTTTGCCGGGCGGCGCTTATATTGGCCTGTTCTCAAACGAGCCTTACTGAAAGCATAATAAAGGCCCTCAGCCTTTTGGCTGGGGGCCTTCTTGTCAGGAACTTTAATCGCTTGATAAAGCGGTAACGGCTGTGAACAGCCTTATAAGATCTGGTGGCGGTAACTAGATTCGAACTAGTGACACTGCGGGTATGAACCGCATGCTCTAGCCAACTGAGCTATACCGCCGAGTGTTGGTTGCGGGGGCAGGATTTGAACCTGCGACCTTCGGGTTATGAGCCCGACGAGCTACCGGACTGCTCCACCCCGCGACGTCGTGTACCCTCATTTCTAAAGTACGCTAGGTATTATAGCAACCGAGAGTTCAAAATGCAAGCGCTGAACTTGGTCAGTCCGAAAGCGCTCTCGACCAGCTGAGACAGGCGACCCGACGGGCCCCGGCAGCGTACAGCGTCTTTGCCGCTAGGCGTAGGGTCGTGCCGGTGGTCGTCACGTCATCAATCAAGATGAAGTCCTTCGCCTCACAATCCGCTGCGGCGAAGCTCTTCGGGTTCATCGCCAAGCGAGCGGTCCGCGTTTTCTTCTCCGTCTGACGCTCTGTCCGGGCGTTCCATCTCAGCGGGCTGCTTTGCGGCAGTTTCAGCTGAGCCGCTGCGCCGCGTCTCAGCCAAAGGGTATGGGGAAAGCTTGTCTTCCAAAAGTACCGCCGCGGCGGCACCGCCGCAACCGACCAATTCCCCGGCGAAAGCTCTACGCCTTCAGCGGCGAGCTGTCCAAGGCGGTATGCCAGTTCTCCCCACCGGCCGTATTTGGACTTCAGGACCAGCTCTCTGGCCGTTCCCTCGTGGGGCGTTCGAGAGTGCAGGACGTATTTGACGCCATGAGTCTTACACGGCGCCGGCGCGCCGCAGACAAGGCAAACCGGGCTGAGCCGGGGAGGCAGCATGGCCTCACAGTCCGAACAGAGCGCTTCGCCGGGGGCTCCGCACGAGACGCACTGCTGCGGCCACAGAAGATGGCAGAGCGCTCCGGCGAGATCCATCAGCAGTATTCCAACGGACGGCGAAGCAGCATCATCTGTCCGTCCCGTGGGACAAACCCTTGGCGGGCGAGGAAGCTCCCCAAGTCGGTACTGAACGCCACGATCAGCGGGACGGCTCGAACAGCCGGATGGGACAGCGCGTACTGAAGGGTGCGCGTGCCAAGTCCCCGGCCCTGGTAGTCGGGATGAACCATCAGGTCCCACAGGGAAGCCCGATAGGTGAAATCGGTGAGCATTCGGCAGAAAGCGACAAGCCGGTCATCAACCCTGGCAGAGAAGCACAGGTCGGTGTGGCGGAGCATTCTGGCGATTTCCTCACAGGACCGGCTTTTGCCCCACGGGGTGTAGCGGTACAGGTTCTGCAGCTCTGCCGGCGTCACGGCGCAGGCGCTGTCGTAAAAAAACGGCGCGTCTTTTGAAAAAGTCATGACGGGTCCCTGCTTTCTACCTCGATATCGACCCGAACAGGGCCTTCGCTGTAGATGTCCCGGTCAGCCCGAATGGTCACGACGGCGTTCCCCTTGGCGGACTCTATTTGCTTGACCGCGTCAAAGAAGTCGTTGGCCGAGATGTTTCCAACCGTGCCGGTTACCGGATCAGTCAGCACTCCACTGTCGGCGGCCATGTGGTTGACTTCGTTCAGCAGGGTCGATAATGACCGCTCGGCCTCGTCGCTGTCGTTTGGCTGGTGAAGGGTCCGCTCTAAGATGACCTCACCCTTCCTGAAAATAAGCTCGGTTTCAAACACCCGAAAGACCGGGGAAATCTCCTCACCGGCGACGATGTTGACGTCCGCGGTTGCCCGGATGACTTTTCGGCTGGCGATGGCCCTGCACCGATTGACGATCTGGTTGATCTGGTCGTCGGTGACGTTCACTTTAACCGAGCTGGGAGAGACTCCGCTGCGCAGCCCCGTTTCGTACCGAATGCGCTCCAAGAGCTTTTCTACCAGTTGGCGGACTTCGTCGGCTGACTCCGCGCTTTCCGGAACGACCTGCTGTCCCATCAGTTCGCCAGCGGACATGATGATCCGCCCTTCCTGAAAGCGGCTGAGCGTCTGTCTAAGGCCGGCCAGCTCGCTGCGCAGGTCCTGCGTCTGGGAGGTCAGCTCGTCCCGCTCTTTTCTCAGCGGTTCAATCTGGCCGTTTAGCTCAAGCGTCTGTTCCTGCAACTTTTTAAGCTCCTCTTCCTTAGCGGTCAGCTTCTCTTGGTTCTCGACTGCCAGCAGGGCGGAAAGTTCCTGTTCCTGGCGGCTGGCCTGAAGCTGGGACGTGAGCTCAACGGTCTGTTTGGCGAGAAACTTCATCGAAAAGAGCGCTGTGCGAACCGTTTCAGAGGTCATGGAAAGGGCGCCCATGACGCACAGTGAAATGACCATGCCGGTCACGCCTGTAATGATCGTGCTGGTTGACTTGGGGCGGAGGCCGAACAGCGTCACCCGCCGCTTGGCAAACTTCATGCCCACCCGGTCGCCAATCGTCGCCAAGATTCCTCCGCCGATGCAGACGCCGATGATCATTGACCAGCTGATTTCAGACAAGAAGTCGATAAGTTCTCCAAAGTAACTGCTCAGGGTTTCCACAGCAGTCCTCCTTTCTGTTTTTTTAATAGGTTCCACTCAGAAAGCGCCATGAAGAAGCGGACGCTTTCATCAAGCAGCGCCATTATCGTCTGCCGCCCGATCAGCGGCCCATCGTTCATTCCCGGACACCTTTTCGCCGCTTCCTGCCATGCCTGAGATGATTCCAGCACTTGGGGCCAAAACGGCCACGTGCGGCAGTGAACCGGACGGAGCTCATAAAGGGCGCACCTATCCGACGGGGTCAGCAGGACACATCGGCCCGACCGATCTGAAGCGAGGCTCGGATACCGCCACCGCGACGTCATATACGTCCGGGCAAAGGCCTCTTCCGTCAGGTTCAACGCGCGGGCCATCTGCTTGACGGTTTCGGGCAGAAGGAACGCCGCGCCTTCCCGGCGACAGCATCGACCGCAGCCTACGCAGTCGAATCTGAGTCCATCATACCACTAGGGCACATACGAAGAAACGGTCCGAGAGGCCAAGCACCCCCCGGACCGTTCGTCCCGGTTCTCCATGACAGCGCGTCAGTGCCGCCGGCGGCGCCGGGCCGCGCTGATGCCGCTGTAGCCGCAGTTGGCAATCCTGTTCAAGTTCGCCAAAGCCATGCCCGTGCCAAGCGCGACGCATTCGGTTGGCTTATCGGCAACGATGCACCGAATGCCAGTGTTGCGGCTGATGAGCTCTGGCAACCCTCTTAACAGAGCACCGCCGCCGGTCAGGACTATGCCTTGGTCGATAATGTCGGCCGACAACTCTGGCGGCGTCGTCTCCAACACGCTACGCACTCCGTCGACAATGGACTGAACCCGTTCGATGATGGCCGAGCAGACGCTTCGGCTGCTGATCTCGATCTGACGGGGCAGCCCTTGGACCAGGTCCCGGCCCTTGAGGGTCATCTCGCTCTCGTCCTCTTGGTCAGGAAGGCACGAGCCGATGAGGATTTTCAAGTTCTCGGCCATTTGCTCGCCGATTGCCAAATTGTACTGTTTGCGCAGATACCGCATGATGCACTCGTCCAGCTTGTCGCCGCCGACTCTCAGCGACTTGGATATGACGATGCCGCCTAAGGATATGACCGCAATATCGGTCGTTCCGCCGCCGACGTCGACGATCATTTTCCCTCGCGCCTCGTCCACGTCCAGCCCGGCGCCGATTGCCGCCGCCATTGGCTCTTCGATGAAATACGCCTCGCGGGCGCCGACTTCAATGGCAGCTTCCAAAACGGCCCGCCGTTCCACGTCCGTGGCGCCGGACGGGACACAGATCATCACGCGGTTCCTGAAATACCGGCGAAAACCCGTGTTTACCTTGCTCATAAAGTACCTGAGCATTGCCTCGGTCATCGTGTAGTCCGCAATGACGCCGTCGCGGAGGGGCCTGACAGACACGACGTTGCCCGGAGTCCTGCCGACCATGTTTTTCGCTTCATACCCTACCGCCAGAATGCGGCCGGTCTCTTGATCGATTGCCACGCCGGAGGGCTCGCGCAGAACGATTCCCTTACCCTTGACGTAGATTAGAACAGTTGCAGTGCCGAGGTCGATGCCGATGTCATTACCGAATGAAAACATGACCTTCCTCCTTGCCGAGGCGTGAACTTAATTTATTTTACCGTGCTTTGGGGCGATAGCCAACACGCCAAAATGTCAGTCCGCTGGGGGGGGCAGTCATTGCCGAACTGCTGCGCCGGCCGCCTTCCAAAAGGCCGGCCAACCAGTCTAGGGAACGTTTTCCCCGCGATACGTCGTCCAAGTTGCCCATCATGATCCGAACCATGTTCGTCAAGAAGGCGTCACCGCACACGGCGACGACGACCAGCGGACCACGGCGGCGAAAGCGGACGCTGTACAGCCGCCGCCACGGGTTTTCCGGAACCTCGCTCTGACGGCAGAACGCCGAAAAATCATGACGCCCCTCCAGCAGACGGCATCCGGCGGCGAACAAATCCATGTCCCAGTGGGAGACTTTGTTCCACCAGACCCACGGTTCGATCTGAGGCGGACACCACGATGCCAGCCAGACGCAGTATCGATAAAGCCGCCACTGGGCGTCCCGGCGGGCGTCAAACGACGGAGAACACGGCCTAACCCGAGAGACGCAGATCCCGTCAGGGACGTTGGCGTTGACTGCCAAACGGAGCTTATCGCCGCGCCACGGCCTGTTCAGCCACACCGAAGCCACCTGTCCTCGAGCGTGAACTCCGGCGTCGGTTCGACCGGCGCCTGTAACCGTCACTGGACCGCCGTTCAGAAGGGACAGAGCCCGGGTCAGCTCACCTTGCACTGAACTGACGCCGGGCTGTATTTGCCAGCCGAAAAGTTTTGAACCGTCGTAGGCGACTGTCAGGGCATACCGAGGCACGTTAGGCCCCTTTCAGGGCCAACCGCAGGCCGATTTGGCCGACAGCAGCGGCCAGACAAAAGGCCAAACAGGCCGAGTCCGCCCAATTCCAGCAAAATGGCTTCATTCTGGTTCGTCCCTCGCCGCCTCGATAACAGCGCGACTCCATAGCAACAGCTAAGTCGTCGGCCCGCTGAAAGACGATGACGAACAGGGGAACGAGGACCGGGAGAAACGCCTTTACCCGCTTGAAAAACGACCCGCTGTCAAGATCCGCCCCTCTGGCTACCTGAGCTTTCATGATCCGATCGGCTTCGCCCAGAAGCGTGGGAATAAACCGAAGCGCGATGGTCATCATCATGGCCAGCTCGTGAGCCGGGAAGCCAAAGGCCTTCAGCGGCGAAAAGAGCCGCTCAAGTCCGTCGCTCAGCTCCATCGGGCGGGTCGTCAGGGTCAACAGGTTGGCGTACAGCACTAACAACAGCAGTCTCATGCTCATCACGATGGCCAGCCGGATTCCCTGGTCGGTGATTTTGAGAAATTTCCAGCGCCACAGCACTTCACCGGGAGCCCAGAAAAGGTTGAGCACCATGGTTAAGACGACCAGAAAGACGACCGGCCGCACAGATCGCAGAACTGTGCGGACAGGAAGGCGGGCCAATCGCAGAACGGCGATGAGAATCGCCCACCAGATGAGCCAGTCGTACCAGCTGCTTGCCCAGAATATGCCGATCAAGAAACAAATCAGGCCGATAATTTTAGCCCGAGGGTCAAGCCGGTGAACCGGTGAGTTGGCTGGAATGTATTGGCCGATGCTCAGGTTGTCGATAAAACTCATTTCAGGCTCTCCTTGATCGCGTCCGCCAATTCCTCCGGGTCGCTGGTCAGAGGGAAGTTCAGTCCGCGCTCGGCCAGATTCAGCTCCAGCTGAATGATGTCGGGCAGCAGCAGGCCGTCGGTAGGGTTGTCTTTCAGCCAGCGGGCAACCTTAGCCGGCTCGTCCCATATCTTCATTTCGCCTCGAAGCATGACGAGTATTCGATCCGCCCGGCTGAACGCGATGTCCAAGTCATGAGTGACGTGGATAATAGCTGTTCCCTGAGCGTGCACCCGATCCAACAGATCAATGAGCTGCTGTCGACCCTGTCCGTCGAGCCCGGCGGTCGGCTCGTCTAAGACGAGGTACTTGGGCTTGGATACCAAAACCGACGCGATAGCTACCCGCCGCTTCTGCCCTCCTGAGAGGGCGAAAGGGTTCCGGTCCAGGAACGACTCGTCGAGTCCAACCTGACGAAGAGCGGTTGTCGTCAACTCCTCCAGCTCGTCGTCCGGCACGCCCCAGTTTTTCGGCCCAAACGCCAGTTCAGCCCGAATTGTCTCCTCGAACAGCTGTTGTTCTGGGTACTGGAAGATCAGCCCAACGGACCGACGGACGTCCCGCAGATTGTCCCCCCGGCTTTCAGACGTGAGCCGGTGTCCGTCGACGACTACATCTCCTGACGAGGGGAGCAGAATGCCGTTCAAGTGCTGAGCCAACGTCGACTTTCCGCTGCCCGTATGGCCGACGATGCAAACCCAGCTGCCTCTGTCAATCGTCAGGGATACGCCGCTCAGGGCCCTCGTCTCAAGGGCCGTTCCGCGGTGGTACCAGTGACTGAGGTTGTTTATTTGTATTGACATAGAGCCTCCGTCAGCGCTTCCAGATCAGCCATCGTCCCGGCCGTCAGGACGCCGGACTTGACGAGGTCATTTCTTAATCGGTACAGGGGGGGAAGTTGGAGCCCCCAAAGGGTTTCCAGCTCCGGCCGAAGAAGCATCTCTTCGGGCGTTCCTTCCCAAACGAGACGTCCCTGAAGCAGCACCAGCACTCGGTCGGCAGCCATCACCTCTTCTAAGTGATGGCTGATCAGGACGATCGAATGTCCAAGCGAGTGCAGCCGTCCCAGCAGCTCCAAGACCTCCGCTCTCCCTTGTGGGTCGAGCATGGCGGTCGGCTCGTCGAGCAGAAGACAGTCGCTTTTCATCGCCAGAGCGCCGGCTATTGCCAGCCTCTGCTTTTGTCCGCCTGAAAGCGTGTAAACGGCCTTTGAGGCTTTTTCGGTCAGGCCGGTTACCTCCAGCGCGTTGTCCACTCGCCGGCGAATTTCCTCCGACGGCAAGCCCAGATTTTCTGGACCAAAGGCCACTTCGTCTTCTACAACCGTTGAGACGATCTGGTTTTCAGGGTTTTGGAAAACCATAGAAAGTTTCCGGCGAATCTCCCAAACGAGAGATTCGTCGGAACAGTTCATTCCGTCCACAAAACAAGCGCCCTGCGTCGGAACGAGCAGGGCGTTAAGAATTCGGGCTAATGTAGATTTTCCTGAGCCGTTGCTCCCGACCAGAGCCACCCATTCGCCGCGGGCTACCTGAAAGGTCAGGTCGGTCAACGCGGGAACCGTCGTTCCGGGATAGGTGAAGCCGAGATTCTGGACGGAAATCAGCGGCGGCTGGCTCATGAAACGCCGCCTTAGACCAGGGCGATGATCGCCAGGGGGGCCGCGTCGTCCTTGCGGAAGCCGGTCCGAACGATTCTGGTGTACCCGCCGGGTCTCTCCGAATAACGGGGCGCCACGTCGTCAAACAGCTTGTTGACAGCCGCTTTGTGGTTCATTCGGGCGATCACGAGCCGACGATCGTGAAGCGATCCGCCTTTGGCGCGAGTGATGATCCGCTCGGCTACCCGACGAACTTCCTTCGCCCGGGTTACCGTCGTCTCAATGCTCTCCTCAATGATGAGGCTTGCGACCAAGTTCGCCAGCATTGCCTTGCGGTGGCTTGTGTCGCGCCCCAGTTTACGAGTGTCCACTCTGTGTCTCATTGTGGGTGTTAATCCTCCTTACCGAGTTTCTCTTCCGAGGTTCCCTTGTCATCGGCCAAGGAGAGATTGTATTTCGCCATTTTCTCCTCGATCTCACGCAGGGAAATTTTCCCGAGGTTTCTGATCTTCAGCAGTTCTTCTTTGCTGCGGCTCACCAATTCGCCGATGGTGTGGATGCCGCCTCGCAGCAGGCAGTTCTCGCTGCGGATAGACAGCTCCAAATCACGAACGCCATGTCCCAACAGCGAGTTCTCCGCTCCGTCGTCACTGTGAACGATCGCCTGGCCCAGAGACGGTTGCTCCTGCTCCATCTCGACCGGCGACGCCGCCATCTCAGCTGACGCCGGATAGCGCTTCAGAATCTCCTTGACGACAATGCTGAAGTACTCCCGCAGCAGCTTGGCCGCTTCAGCAACTGCCATGTCAGGAGCGATAACTCCGTTGGAATAGATGTCCATAACGACTTTCTCGTAGTCGGTCTTGTGGCCGACCCGTTCAGCCTGAACATCGTATTTGACTCGGCTAATCGGCGCAAAGTTGGGATCAACCATGAGCGCGTCCACAGGAAGGTAGTCGGGGCGCGGACGGTCAGCCGTCGCGTAGCCAACGCCCTGCTCGATGTACAGCTCCATGGAAATCGAATGCCCCTCAGCAAGAGTGCAGATGTAGAAGTTGGGATCGATGAACTCGATCTCGCTGTCTGGCTGGATATCGGCGACGGTGACCTTCTTGGGGCCGGTCGCTTCCAGTCTCAGCACTCTCACTTCGACGCTGTGGGACCGCACGGGAATGTGTTTGAGGTTCAGCTGAAGCTCGATGATGTCCTCTCGGACACCGGGAAGCGTCGTGAACTCGTGCAAAGCGCCTTCGACCCGCACGGCTGTCACACCGGCTCCCTTAATTGAGGAAAGCAGAACCCGACGCAAAGCGTTGCCAATCGTCACTCCGTAGCCGCGCTCGAGAGGCCCGATAATTAAGCGGGCCTTCGTTGGCGTGCATTCCTCGACTCGGATCTCAGGACACATAAACTCCAATGCTCCCAACACCTTTCATAGAACTCCATATTCTGCTCTGTTCAGCGCAGAATACGACGGGACCATTATCCACCAAGTCACGCCGGTTTAGACGCGACGTCTCTTGGGCGGACGACACCCGTTGTGCGGAATAGGAGTCTCATCCTTGATGGAATTGACCTGCAGACCAATCGCCTGCAGCGCTCGAATCGCCGATTCGCGGCCAGGGCCGGGACCCTTGACGACCACGTCAATCTCATGCATGCCCTGATCCTGGGCAACTTTTCCGGCCTGCTGAGAGGCCACCTGAGCCGCAAAGGGCGTCGACTTTCTCGCGCCCTTAAAGCCCACGTTGCCGCCAGAAGCCCATGCCAACAGGGCTCCACCCTTGTCGGTGATGCTCACAATGGTGTTGTTGAACGTCGAGAAAATGTGAGCGACGCCCGAGCTGATATTTTTCTTTTCCTTGCGCTTTCCCTTACGTGCAGTGCTTTTAGCCACTGGGTTTACCTCCTCGCTCAGCTATTCTTTTTGCCTGCTACAGTACGACGAGGCCCCTTGCACGTCCGAGCGTTCGTCTTGGTCCGCTGACCACGAACCGGCAACCCCTGTTTGTGGCGAAGCCCACGATAACAGCCGATATCCACGAGACGCTTGATGTTCATCGTCCGCTCGCGGCGAAGGTCGCCTTCGACTGTATGATTGTTCACGATTTCCGTACGGAGCTTCTGCTCCTCTTCCTCAGTCAGATCCTTGACTCGGGTGTCAGGGTTCACTCCGGTGGTTTCGAGGATCTTACGCGACGTGGCAACTCCGATGCCATAAATGTACGTAAGTCCGATCTCTACCCGTTTGTCTCTGGGAAGATCAACTCCAGCAATTCGAGCCATACAGGTTTACCTCCTAGCGCCCTGACGTTGTTTGTGTCTAGGGTCACGGCTGCAGATCACACGGACGACCCCGTTGCGTCTGATCACACGACAATACTCACATATCGGTTTCACCGAAGATTTAACTTTCATTGGTCGAAACACGCTCCTTTAGGACCGATTCCTCGTCCTCACCGTCCGGTCGTTGGACGCAAAAGTCGGGACGATCATTTGTAGCGATAGATGATGCGCCCCCTGGTCAAGTCATAGGGTGACAGCTCTACCAGTACCTTGTCTCCGGGCAGAATCCTGATGAAATGCATTCTCATCTTGCCCGAAACGTGGGCCAGGATGAGGTGATTATTCTCCAGCTTCACTCGAAACATCGCATTCGGCAACGGTTCCGCCACTTCGCCCCGAACTTCGATCACGCCGTCTTTATTGCCCATGGTCTCGTTCCTCCTGTCAGTTCCAGGGAGTAAGAATCTCGGCGCCGTCTGAAGTGACCAACACCGTTTTTTCAAAGTGCGCTGCGTCTTTCCCGTCGGCTGTCGAAACGAGCCAACCGTCGGGCCCTTCCTTGAGGGCTTCGCCTCCTGCCAAAATCATCGGCTCAATGGCAATGGTCATTCCCTTGATGAGAGTAACCCCCGTACCGGGAGCCCCATAATTCAGCACCGTCGGCGCTTCGTGAGGCCGCTTGCCAATGCCGTGTCCGGCATATTCACGCACAATTCCATATCCCTTCGGAAGAACGAACGATTCAACCGCGTGCCCGATGTCTCCAACAGTAGCGCCGGATCTGACAACCGCGATCGCCGCTTCCAGGCTTCCGCGGGTAACGTCAAGAAGTTGTTGCCGCTGCGCCGATATTGTTCCTACCGGGTAAGTGAAGCACGCGTCTCCGTGATATCCGTCGTAACAGGCCATCACGTCAACGCTTACAATGTCACCTTCCTCGAGAAATCGACCGTCGCTCGGGATGCCATGAACGACCTCGTCGTTGATCGAGGTGCAGACCGAGGCGGGATAAGGATCCGGTATGCCGGGAACGCGGTACCCCTTTTCGGAAGGCGTCGCGCCCATGTCCCGGATGATTTTTTCCGCCAGCCGGTCAATCTCGCCGGTGGTGACGCCGGGTTTGACGAAATCCTTCATCGTCATGAGGACTTCCGTCACAATTTTCCCGGCGACACGCATCTTTTCAAGAGCTTTTGCCGTTTTCAGGGAGATCATTCATGCCCCTCAAACCGCTCAGCAATCGCGTTGATAATTCCGTCGCCTGCAAGTGTCCCGTCAAACCGGCACAGCAGGCCCTCCGCTTCGTAATACTCCACCAGAGGGGCGGTTTGTTCATGATACACCGACAGCCTCTGACGAATGACTGCCTCTTTGTCGTCGTCCCGCTGGAACAGCTCTCCACCGCAGACTTCGCAGTGATCGCCTTTGGACGACGGCTTGAAGCTGACGTTATAGATCTTCCCACATCCGCGGCAGCACCGCCGCCCGCAGAGGCGCTGAACTACAACGTCATCGGGAACGTCCAGTAGGACAACTCCGTCCAGATGGAGCCCCATTCGCCCGAGAAGTTCTTTCAGCGCTTCAGCCTGCCCCTTGGTCCGGGGGAACCCGTCAAGGATAAAGCCTGACGCGCAGTCCGGCTCTTTAAGCCGGCCTTCCATCATCGCGACGATCAGGTCATCAGGAACAAGTTTTCCCGAGTCCATATAGCCCTTAGCTTTCTTGCCCAGCTCGGTTCCGCCTTTTACATTTTCCCGAAGGATGTCTCCGGTGGAAATATGCGCGGTATGCCAGCGTTCGACGATTTTCTCAGCCTGAGTTCCTTTTCCGGCGCCGGGCGCGCCAAGGAGAATAAGCCTCATCTTTGCCCGCCGCCCCTCTTAGAACCTCAGCAGTCCAGCGCCAGAGGCGCCGCCGCCGCGCTTCAAAATGCCTTCGTAATGCCGCATGAGAAGCTGGCTCTCGACTTGCTGGACGATCTCAAGCGCAACACCGACAACGATCAGCACTGCAGTTCCGCCAAAGTAGAAGCTCGTCATGCCGAACACGTTCGTTAAAACGTTGGGCACCAAGGCGATGACCACGAGCATGGCCGCGCCGACCATGGTGATGCGGGTCGCTACCCGCTCAATGTAGTCGGCAGTCGGTTTGCCGGGACGGATACCAAGGATAAATCCGCCGTTTTTCTTCATGTTCTCCGCCACTTCGGCCGGGTTAAAGACCATCGCGGTGTAAAAGTACGTGAAGAACACGATAAGGATGACATACAGCACCGAGTACAGCCAACTGCCAGGAGCCAGAGCTTCAGCAGCCCGGTTGACCGACTGACTGTCAAAGAACTTCAGAATCGTGTACGGGAAGATCAGCAGCGAGGAGGCGAAGATGATGGGCATGACGCCGCCCTGGTTGATTCTCAGGGGGATGAACGTGCTCTGCCCGCCGTAAACACGGTTGCCAACCACTCGCTTGGCGTACTGAACCGGCAGACGCCGCTGGCCTTCTTGGAGCAGAACTGCTCCGGCCAGAACGCCGACCATGATGGCTAAGGCGACGAGCATGGTGATAAGTCCCACCTGTCCGTCCCTCAGCAAACCAAAGGTCCGAATGACGCCTTCTGGGAACCGAGCGACAATACCGGCGTAGATGATGACCGAGATGCCGTTGCCTATCCCGTGGTCGCTGATTTCTTCACCCAGCCACATGACGGCTATTGAGCCGGCGACAACGGTGCAGATAGCGACGAAAAAGTCCATCGAACCGCCCGAAAAAACGCCGAGCCGGCGAAGCCAAAAGACCAACCCGATCGCCTGAGCAAAACCGAACAAAATCGCTCCCCAGCGGGTGTACTGAGTAAGCTTTTTCTGCCCCTGAGGGCCTTCCTTCTGCATCCTCTCCAGCGTGGGGAAAATCACGCACGCCAGCTGCATGACGATGCTCGCGTTAATGTACGGCGCGACGCCCAACGAAAAGACGCTGAACCGTCTGAGAGCGCCGCCGGCGAACATGTCAAGGAATCCCAGCACGCCATTGCCGGCAAATGCATGAGACATGGCAGCCGTATCAATTCCCGGTGTTGGAATGTGAGCCCCAATCCGGAACACCAACAGCATCATCAGCGTGAAAATGATCCGGCGTTTCAGTTCCGGCAGCTTGAAGACGTCGCGGAAGGAGTTGGCCATGTCAGATCACCTCAGCGGTGCCACCTGCAGCCGTTATCTTCTCACGAGCGGCAGCACTGAAAGCGGACGCCTTGATGACCAGCGGCTTGTCCAACTCTCCGCTTGCCAAGATCTTGACGGGAAGCTCCATGGATCTCACCAGTCCGAAAGCGAAAAGCTCGTTCACGGTGATCGTGGCTCCGGCGTTGAAGATCTCAGCGATCGCGCCTAAATTGGCGATCTGATAGACTTTCGCGAAGTTGTAGTTGTTGAAGCCCCGCTTGGGAATGCGGCGGACCATCGGCATCTGACCGCCTTCAAATCCAGCGCGGATACTGCTCCCTGAACGGGCCTTGTATCCTTTCGTGCCTCTGCCGCAGGTCCGGCCTGTTCCGCTGCCTGAACCAGTCCCCCAGCGCTTGGGCTTCCGCTTGGCTCCGGGAGCAGGTCTAAGTTCGTTCAATTTCATGCCCGGACCTCCTTATTCCTCGATCTCTTTCCACTCCACCAGATGGCGGACAGCGTAGATCATGCCGCGAATCTGGGGCGTGTCCTCGTGAACAACGGTCGAATTCAGCTTCGTGAAACCGAGGGCCCGAATAGTACGGTCCTGACGATCCGGACGGCCTATAGTGCTCCGCTTCCACTGAATCTGCAGCTTAGCCATTGCTCTTCGCCTCCGCGACCTCAGGGTTCTTCTTGCCCCGAAGTGAGAAGATCTCATCGCGCGTCCGCATCGCACCGATAGCGCTGAACGTCGCGCGCGCAACGTTGATCGGGTTGTTGCTCCGAGCGACAACCTTGGTCATGACGTCCTTCACGCCGCCCAGTTCCATGATGGCGCGTACGACGCCGCCGGCGATAACCCCGGTCCCGTCGTATGCCGGACGGAGCAGGACTTCCGTCGAGCCATACCGACCGACGATGGGATGAGGAATGGTCTTGCCGTGGTGCTTCATTTCGACCATGGCTTTTTTGGCCGACTCCATTCCCTTCCGGACCGCTTCGGAGATTTCACGGGCCTTGCCCATGCCAAGTCCGACTTTGCTCTCGCCGTCGCCTACCACAACCAGCACGCTGAAGCGGAAGCGCTTACCGCCCTTAACCGTCTTGCTGACGCGGTTGATCGCGACAACGCGCTCAATCAGCTCAGAGGCATTCTGCTGCTTGCTGTCGTTCATCTGCATCCTCCTCTTAGAGCTTCAGGCCGGCTTCGCGAGCCGCCTCGGCTAATGCCGCAACACGGCCGTGATACGCGTGGCCACCGCGATCAAAAACCACCTCGGAAATTCCCTTGTCGATAGCCCGCTGAGCGACAAGCTTGCCAACTTCAGCGGCCGCCGCAACGGTGCAGTGACCGCCGGTCAGGGCATCCCGAAGTCCTTTATCAAGCGTCGAAGCGGAGCACAGAGTATGCCCCACCGTGTCGTCTATTACCTGCGCGTAGATTTCCTTCAAGCTGCGAAAAACGGAAAGACGCGGCTTAGCAGCGGTACCCGACAAACGGCGGCGAAGGCGGCTGTGCCGAAGAAGACGCATGGCGTTTCTGCTTTTCTGTTTATTCATGTCCTTCACCTCGTTTAGTTGCTGCCGGTCTTACCGGCCTTGCGCCGGACGTATTCGCCGCGGTAACGGATTCCCTTGCCCTTGTAAGGCTCAGGAGCGCGCCACGAGCGAATTTCACTGGCGATCTGGCCGACCACCTGCTTATCAATACCTTTAACGAAGATCGTCGTGTTCCCGTCAACCGCGAAGGTAATCCCTTCCGGCGGGGTGATCTCGACAGGGTGCGAGAATCCCAGGTTCAGAACCAAGTTCTTCCCCTGCATGGCGGCGCGGTAACCGACGCCTTGAATTTCCAAGACCTTCGTGTAGCCTTCGCTCACGCCGACAACCATGTTGTGAAGCATCGCCCGAACCATGCCGTGAAGGGCCTTCGTGGGCTTTTCATCATTTGCTCGGGAGACGCTGATGTGTCCGTCGGCAATTTCGACTTCGATGTCGTCAACAAGCGGCATCGACAGTACGTTCTTATCGTGTTTGACAGTGATGGTGCCGTTCTTGATCTCCGCAGAGACGCCCTTCGGCAGAACGACAGGCTTGCGACCGATTTTCGACATGTCGGCTCACCTCTACCAAACGTGGCAGATTACTTCGCCGCCTAGGCCCAAAACGCGCGCTTCCGCGTCGGTCTTGAGACCCTGAGAGGTCGAAATGATCGCGATGCCCAAGCCGCCCATAACTCTCGGCAGCTTGTCCCTGCCCACGTAAATTCTCCGGCCGGGCTTGCTCACCCGGGTCAGCCCCTGAGTGACGCGCTCCCTGTTGGGACCGTAGCTCAGGAAAATTTTAAGCGTTCCGTAATTCTTCTTCGGATCGTTGATGACTTTGTAGTTGCGGATGAAACCCTCACTTTTGAGGATCTTGGCGATTGCCAACTTCATCTTGCTGATCGGCACGTCAACGCTTTCGTGGCGAACCGTGTTGGCATTCCGAATCCTCGTGAGCATATCCGCGATAGGGTCGTTCACGTACATTCCTCGTTCCCCTTTCGTTCTCTCGTTCGAGCCTACCAGCTAGACTTGACGACCCCGGGGATCTTCCCTTCCCGGGCAAGTTTGCGGAAGCACAGACGGCACATGTTAAAGACTCTCATGTAACCATGAATGCGGCCGCACAGCGGACAGCGGTTGTAGCCTCGCGTGGAGAATTTAGGGGCGAGAGCAGCCTTGTTTTTCAGTGCTTTTCGGGCCATAACTTCGCCTCCTAGCGAGCGAACGGCATGCCCAGCTTTGCCAGCAGGGCCATAGCCTCTTCATCCGTCTTAGCTGACGTGACGATGGAAATATTCATGCCTCTCACGGAGATGACCTTGTCGTAGTTGATTTCCGAGAAGATCAGCTGCTCCTTCAGACCCAGGTTGTAGTTGCCCCGGCCGTCAAACGCCGTGCGGCTGACACCCTGAAAGTCCTTGATTCGAGGAAGAGTCACGTTCAGCAGCCGGTCGAGGAATTCCCACATCCGAACGCCCCGAAGGGTGACGAAGCACCCAACCGGCGCGCCCTCGCGGAGCTTGAATCCAGCGATGGACTTTTTCGCCCGGCGCACCTGGGCTTTCTGACCGCTGATGATGCCCAGCTCGTTCGCTGCTGCATCAATGAACTTTGCGTCCGACTTCCCGTCGCCGACGCCGATGTTAATGACTACTTTCTTGATCTGTGGGATGCAATTGACGTTGCTGTACGAGAACTCTTTCTGCAAGAAAGGCACCACTTCCGCGGTGTATTTCTCTTGCATGCGTGCTGTCGTCATATTGGGCCTCCTCGCTACAGTTGGTCGATCGCTTCGCCCGAAGCTTTTGCCACGCGAACTTTACGGCCGTCGCTCAGGAAACGATATCCCACTCTGGTAGGCTTGCCCGTATTGGGATCGACCAGCATCACCTTTGACGCGTCAATTGCCGATTCGCGCTTGACGATCCCGCCCTGAGGATTCGCCTGACTGGGCTTGGTGTGGCGCGATACTACGGCAACTCCCTCGACGATGATTTTATTTTTGTCCGGGTAGCAGGTCAGGATTTTCCCTTCCTTGCCCTTATCCTTGCCGGAAAGGACCTTGACTCTGTCTCCCTTTTTCAGTCGCAAACCGCTCATTTCAGTCCTCCTACACCACTTCAGGCGCCAAAGAGATGATTCTCATGTACTTCTTGGCGCGAAGCTCTCTAGCCACGGGACCGAAGATACGCGTACCTCTGGGATCTCCGTTTGCATCAATGATGACCGCCGCGTTATCGTCAAAACGAACGTAAGATCCGTCCAGACGGCGAGTTTCTTTCTTCGTGCGGACGACCACGGCCTTGACGACTTTCCCCTTCGCCACCTGACTGTTGGCGATGGCCTCCTTAACCGCGCAGACGATCACGTCACCCACGGTGGCATAGCGGCGCTTGCTGCCGCCAAGAACCTGGATGCACTTGACCCGCTTGGCGCCAGAGTTGTCGGCGACGTTCAGAACGGTGTTGAGCTGGATCATGCTCTACGCCTCCTCTTTTTCTTCGCCGTCAAGAGCCAGCGCGCGCTCAATGACCCGCACGACTTTCCAGTGCTTTGTGCGGCTCAACGGCCGGCATTCTTCGATGAGCACCCGGTCGCCCACGTGACAATCGTTCGACTCATCGTGAGCGACAAATTTCTTCGAGGTCACCATTCTCTTGCCGTACACCGGGTGCATGGCGTGCCGAGTCACCCTGACAGAGACGGACTTCTCCATCTTATCGCTTTCGACGACGCCGACCTTCACTTTGTGATGATGAAGTGCTTTGCCTTCCATCGTCTCTTACCTCCTTCCGCCGTCCACGACAAGTCCCTGTTCTTTCTCGTGAACGATGGTAAGGACTCTCGCGATGGTTCTTTTTACATCCCGAATGCGGCTGGTGTTCTTCAGCTGACCGACCGCGTTCTGGAACCGCAGGTTGAAGAGCTCTTCTTTGAACTCCCGGTGCTTGTCGCGGAGTTCTTCAACCGTCAATTCGCGCAGGCTTTTTGCGTCCATTGCTATTCACCATCCAAAGTATCGCGGGTTACAAGTCGAACCCTGATCGGCAGCTTGTGCGATGCCGTGCGAAAAGCAGTCTCTGCGACGTCAAGCGGCACGCCGCCGACTTCAAAGAGGATCCGGCCGCGGCGAACTGCCGAGACCCAGAACTCCGGAGCGCCCTTTCCTTTTCCCATTCGGGTTTCAAGAGGCTTCTTCGTGAAAGGAACGTCAGGGAAGATCCGGATCCAGAGCCGGCCGCCCTTGCGGAGCTTTCGGTTAATTGCCACACGCGTTGCTTCTATCTGACGGGCGGTAATATAGGCGCACTCTTCCGCCTGAAGCCCGTATTCCCCGAAAGCGACGTAATCCCCGCCCTTGCACTCACCGACTAGGTTTTTCCGGTAAGCCTTGCGGTACTTGGTGCGCTTGGGCATCAACATCAGGAACGCCCTCCTTCTTTACGGCCGCGGCGGGGCTGCCGAGGAGCGGCCGTGTTAATCGCCTTCTCGTCGCGGTAAATCCACACCTTGACACCGATGGTGCCGTACATCGTCTTGGCAACGGAAAGGCCGTAGTCAACGTCAGCCCGCAGGGTTGACAGGGGAAGGCGCCCTTCGTTGTACCACTCGGTCCGGGCGATTTCAGCGCCACCAAGCCGACCGGAGCACTGGATCTTGATGCCAAGCCCGCCGGCTCTCATGGTGCGGAACAGGCCCTGCTTCATGGCGCGGCGAAAGCTGATGCGGTTCTCCAGAGCGCTGGAAACGTTCTCAGCCACCAGCTGAGCGTCAACCTCAGGGTTCTTGATCTCCTGAACGTTGATCATGACCCGAGTGCCGGTTTTAGCCTGAAGGTCTTCCTTTAGCTTGTTGATCTCAGCACCCTGCTTGCCAATCACTACACCAGGCCGTGCGGTCCAAATCGTAAAGCGCATGATCTTCCCGACGCGCTCAATTTCCACCCGGGAGATGCCTGAGCCTTCCCAGCGGCTCTTGATCCATTCCCGCAGTTTAAGATCCTGATGGAGCGATTCGTGATAGTTCTTGCCGCTGGCGTACCACTTGGATTCCCAGTCGCGAATCACACCGATACGGTAACCGATCGGATGAACTTTCTGACCCATATGCCATTCCTCCTATTCGGCAACCGTCACGGCAATGTGGCAGGTCCGATGTACGTAAGCGTGAGCCCGTCCCATTGATACCGGATTGAACCGCTTCATGACAGGGCCCTGATCCGCCGTCGCTTCAACGACTTTCAGCGTATCAACGTCAAGGCTCAGGTTATTCGCCGCATTCGCCACGGCGCTCTTCAGGACTTTTTCCACCAGACGGGCGGCCTTCTTGGGCGAATAGTGCAGCGCGGTGATGGCAGCGCTGACGCCTTTTCCGCGAATCAGCGGAAGCACCTGACGAACTTTGAAAGGAGAAATACGAACGGAGCGGGCAATTGCCTTAGCTTGCATCGTCAGTCCTCCTTAATTCGACGGCGTCGGAGCTGCCTTGCGCTCCTGTCCGGCATGTCCGCCGAACCGGCGCGTGGGAGCAAACTCACCCAGTTTATGGCCAACCATGTTCTCGCTGACGTAGACAGGTACGTGCGTGCGGCCGTTATGAACGGCGATCGTGTGACCGATCATCGGCGGGACGACCATTGACGCGCGGGACCAGGTTTTTATGACTTTTTTTGTCCCGGACTCGTTCATCGCTTCAACCCGTTTAATCAGGCGAACCTCGACGAATGGCCCTTTTTTCGCTGAACGTGCCATACTTTCTGTCCTCCTCGACTACTTAGCCCGGCGCCGGATGATCAAGCGATCCGTGGGCTTCTTCTTCCGGGTTCTGTAGCCCTTGGCCGGTGTTCCCCAAGGCGAGACCGGGTGCGTATTCGACTTGCTTCGTCCTTCACCGCCGCCCATCGGGTGGTCGCAGGGGTTCTGAACCATTGCCCGAACGTGGGGCCGCTTGCCGAGCCAGCGAGTTCTGCCGGCCTTGCCGGCCATCGCGTTTTCGTGCTCCAAGTTGCCCACCTGACCGATGGTCGCGGTGCACTCCAAGAGGATCAGCCGAAGCTCACCGGACGGCATCCGAAGGTAAGCGTACTTGCCCTCTTTAGCCATCAGCTGGGCTGTAGCGCCGGCGGACCGGACAAGTTTGCCGCCCCGGCCGGGCATGACTTCCAGATTGTGGACGTTCGTGCCCACGGGAATGTCAGCGAGCTTCATGGAGTTTCCGGGCTGAATATCAGCGCCCTTGCCCGCCAGAACCGTGTCGCCCACCTTCAGCAGGTTGGGGCACAGGATGTAGCGCTTCTCGCCGTCAGCGTAGAAAATCAGCGCCAGCCGGGCAGACCGGTTGGGATCGTATTCGATCGCCGCAACGCGGCCGGGGATGCCGATTTTATCGCGCTTGAAATCAACAACCCGATACCGGCGCGCATGTCCGCCGCCAATGAAACGAGCCGTCGTTCTTCCCGAGTTGTTCCGTCCGCCGGAACGCTTGATCGCTCCGCAAAGGAGACTCTTTTCAGGCGTAGACTTGGTGATCCCCTCAGAACTGAGGATCTCCATGTGGCGCCGACCGGCGGTAACGGGTTTGAACTTTTTAATTGGCATATTCTTTCCCTCCGATCGCTAGGCGCCAGCGCCCTCGAAGAACTCGATCTTCTGGCCGTCGGCAACGGTGACAATAGCCTTTTTCCAGGCGCGGCTCTTTCCAACTGCCATGCCCATACGCTTCGGCTTGGAATGAACCTTAGCGGTATGAACAGACTGCACTTTCACTTTGAAGACCGTTTCCACGGCATGGAGAATCTCACTTTTATTCGCCTGAGGATGGACTTCAAAAGTGTACTTGTTCATTTCCATCATCCGGCTGCTCTTCTCAGTGATGACGGGACGTACGATGATGTCATAAGCCATGAGTTTCATCGCGCGTATACCTCCTCCAACCGCTTTAAAACGGCGGTGGTCGCTACCAAACCGTCGTGACGTACCAGATCAAGCACGTTGATGCTGTCCATATGAAGAACCTTGACGCCTTGAATGTTCGCCGCCGAGCGGATGACGTTCTCATTGCGGCTGTCCAGAACGATCAGAGGCTTGCGGGCGCCAACCGCCGCCAAGAAGGACAGCATTTTCTTCGTCGAAGGAGCTTCCAGCGAGAAACCCTCCACGGCGAACAGGCGGGACTCGCCGGCCCGGACCGACAGGGCGCTGCGCATCGCAAGCGCGCGAACCTTTTTATTAACCTTCAGGAAGTAGTCCCGCGGTTTGGGGCCGTGAACGACGCCGCCGCCGGCCCACAGAGGCGAGCGAATGCTGCCCGCACGGGCGCGGCCGGTGTGCTTCTGCCGCCAAGGCTTCCGTCCACCACCGCGAACCTCACCGCGGTCCTTCGCACAGGCCGTACCCTGACGGGCATTCGCCTGCTGGGCGACGACGACCTGATGAATGGCGCTGGAATGGAATGGAACGCCGAACACGGCGTCGCTCAGCTCCAAGTCGCCGACAACCTCTCCTGCAAAATTCAGTATTTTGATAACGGGCATGATGATAATCCCCCTTCTGCGGCCTTAGCCCTGTTTATGAACCAGGACGAGGCCGTTTTTGGCGCCAGGCACGGCACCTTTGACGAGCAGGAGATTATTCTCCACGTCAATGGCGACGACGGTCAGGTTTTTGACGGTCACTCGTTCGTTCCCCATGCGGCCGGGCATTCTCTTACCCTTGAAGACGCGGCTGGGATAGGAACTGGCGCCGCTGGAGTTCGGCTTGCGGTGCGTTTTAGAAACGCCGTGACTGGCCGGCGCGCCGCCGAAACCGTAACGCTTGATGACGCCGGCGGTTCCCTTACCTTTGCTGGTTCCAGTGACGTCAACCGCTTCACCGGCCTGGAACAGGGAGACGTTCACCGTGCCGCCGATTTCCCATTTTCCGGAATCAGCCACGCGGAACTCCCTCAGCCAGCGGCACGGGGTGACGCCAGCCCGCTTGAACGTCCCTGCCAGCGGCTTGCTTACCCGCTGAGGCTTACGCTCGCTGAAACCGAGAAGCACTGCGCTGTAGCCGTTTTTCTCCGGCGTTCTCAGGTCGACGACCGGGCAAGGCCCGGCGGCGATGACCGTCACGGGGATGGCGCGGCCTTCCTCGCTGTAAACCCTTGTCATTCCGACTTTCTGTCCAAGAATACCAATCATTGCACAACTCTCCTTTGCTCAGAGCTTCCCCAGCGCACCATCTGCGCGCTGGGGAAGTTTCAGCTTTTACCCAGAGCTTCCTGCCTTGAGCCGATCAGAGCTTGATCTGAATGTCGACTCCCGACGGAAGATTGAGCTGCATCAAGGCCTCCATCGTCTTCTGCGTTGGATCCATGATGTCGATTAACCGCTTATGAGTTCTCATTTCAAAGTGCTCCCGAGCGTCCTTGTCGGCGTGGGGAGAACGTAACACGCAGAATTTTTTCACGTTCGTGGGCAGCGGAATGGGGCCCGCAACTTTTGCCCCGCTCCGAACCGCCGCGTCCGCGATCTGCGCGGCTGAAGCGTCGATAACCCGATGATCGAAAGCTTTCAGCCGAATGCGAATGTTTTTCGTCGACACTGTGGATTCCCCCCTACTCGAGAATCTCGGAAACGACGCCGGCTCCGACGGTGTGGCCGCCTTCGCGAATTGCAAAACGAAGGCCTTCGCTCATTGCAATCGGGCAGATCAGTTCCACTTCAAACGTCGCGTTGTCTCCAGGCATGACCATTTCCACTCCGTCAGGAAGCTTGATCGATCCGGTCACGTCCGTCGTGCGGAAGTAGAACTGCGGCTTGTAGCCCTTGAAGAACGGCGTGTGGCGCCCGCCTTCTTCTTTCTTCAAGACGTACACTTCGCTCTTGAACTTCGTGTGCGGCTTGATGCTGCCCGGCTTCGCCAAGACCTGGCCGCGTTCCACTTCGTCCTTGTCTACGCCGCGAAGTAGCGCTCCAACGTTGTCGCCCGCTTCCGCGTCGTCAAGGATCTTCCGGAACATTTCAAGGCTGGTGACAACGACTTTCCGCGTGTCCTTGATCCCGACGATTTCTACTTCTTCGCCGGCTTTGATGATTCCGCTCTCGACTCGGCCGGTAACAACCGTGCCGCGGCCGGTGATGGTGAATACGTCTTCAATCGGCATCAGGAAGGGCTTGTCGGTCTCGCGCACCGGATCCGGGAAGTAGCTGTCGCACGCGTCAAGCAACTCCCAAATCGCTTTGCTCCACTTGTTGTCCCGGCTGCCGTCGCCCTCTTCGAGCGCCTTCAGCGCGGAGCCGCGGATGATCGGGACTTCGTCGCCGGGGAACTGGTACTTGTCCAGCAGTTCCCGGACTTCCATCTCGACCAGGTCCAGCAGTTCTTCGTCGTCCACCATGTCAACTTTGTTCATGAAGACGACCAGCGCCGGCACGTTGACCTGACGGGCCAGCAACACGTGCTCACGGGTCTGGGGCATAGGGCCATCAGCGGCCGAGACGACCAGAATCGCGCCGTCCATCTGCGCTGCGCCGGTGATCATGTTCTTGATGTAGTCGGCATGTCCCGGGCAGTCGATGTGAGCGTAGTGACGCTTGTCCGTGGTGTACTCAATGTGAGAGATGTTGATCGTGATGCCGCGCTCTTTCTCTTCCGGCGCCTTGTCGATCTGGTCAAAATGCATTTCCTCTGCGTAGCCAGCCTGCGACAGCACGTGCGAAATCGCCGCCGTCAGCGTCGTCTTGCCGTGGTCGATGTGCCCGATCGTACCAATGTTAAGGTGCGGCTTTGACCGCTCGTAATGTGCCTTTGCCATCTTGATTTCCTCCTTAATCTCTTAGGCCTGAGTGCCCTTGAGGATCGACTCGGCCACGCTGGCCGGTGTGGGTTCATAGTGATGGAACTGCATCGTGTAGGTAGCCCGGCCGGAAGTTCTGCTTCTCAGGTCGGTCGCGTACCCGAACATCTCTCCCAGAGGAACGTAGGCTTTAATTGCCCGGGCGTTTCCTCTCATTTCCATGCCCTCGACGCGTCCGCGCCGGGACGACAGGTCGCCCATAACGTCTCCGACGTATTCTTCCGGAGTGTCCACCTCAACCGCCATAATGGGCTCCATCAGAGCCGGGTGAGCCCGCCGCATCGCTTCTTTAAACGCCATCGAAGCGGCGATCTTGAAGGCCATTTCGGAGCTGTCCACGTCGTGGTAGCTTCCGTACACCAGTTCAACTTTGACGCCGATGACAGGGAAGCCACCTAAGATACCCGTACCCATAGCTTCCTCGATGCCCTTCTGAACAGCGGGGATGTACTCTCTGGGAATGACGCCGCCGACGATCTTGTCCTCGAAGACAAAACCTGACGCGCCGTCCGGCAGAGGCTCCATGTTGATGACAACATCGCCGTACTGGCCGCGTCCGCCGCTCTGACGGACGAATTTTCCCTGAACCTGCTCGACCCGATCGAAGATGGCCTCGCGGTAGGAGACTTGTGGCCGTCCGACTGCTACATCGACCTTGAACTCCCGGCGAAGCCGGTCAATGATGATGTCTAGGTGAAGCTCACCCATCCCGGAGATGATAGTCTGACCGGTCTCTTCGTTGTTGCGGACGACGAACGTCGGATCTTCCTCTGCGAGGGCGATGAGCCCCTTGGTGAGCTTATCCTTGTCGGCCGTCGTCGCCGGCTCAACGGAAAGAGAAATAACCGGCTGGGGGAACTCCAAGCTTTCCAGCACCACCGGGGCTTTTTCGTCGCACAATGTGTCGCCGGTGCGGGTTGCCTTGAGGCTGGGAAGCGCGATGATCATTCCGGCGCCGGCCTCGTCGAGGTCAATCCGCTTGTTGGAATGCATCTGAAGGATTCGGCCGATTCTCTCACGCTTCCGGCTCGCCGGGTTGTACAGCGTGTCGCCGGTTTTGACCTTGCCCGAGTAAACTCGGCAGTACGTGAGACGGCCGACAAACGGGTCAACGGCAATCTTGAAGGCGAGTCCGGCAAACGGAGCCGAGACGTCGGGATGGCGCTCGATGATCTTTTCAGGATCGTCCGGATCGGTTCCTTCGATGGCCGGAAGGTCAAGCGGGCTCGGCAGGTAATCGACAACCGCGTCCAAGACCGCCTGAATTCCCTTGTTCTTGAAGGCGCTGCCGCAGAGCACCGGGACGAACTCCAACTTGATGGTGTGCTCCCGGATGGCTCTCTTGATCTGCTCTACAGACGGCTCTTTTCCGTCTAAGTAGAGCTCCATGATCTCTTCGTCCACGTCGCCCAAGGACTCGATGAGGTGCTCCCGATAAGAAGCCGCGTCGGCTTTCATATCCTCTGGAATCGGCCCCTCTTCAGGCTTGGCGCCCGAGTCTTCCGTGTGGTAGCAGAACGCCTTCATGGTGACCAAGTCCACGATTCCCTTGAACGAGTCCTCAGCACCGATCGGAAGCTGCAGGGGCACAGCACGAGCGCCGAGCTTTTCGTGAAGCTGATCCACAACGCTCAGGAAGTTAGCGCCAACCCGGTCCATCTTGTTGACGAACGCCACGCGGGGCACCCGATACTTGTCAGCCTGACGCCACACCGTCTCGGACTGGGGCTCAACGCCGCCAACCGCACAGAAGACCGAAATGGCCCCGTCGAGGACGCGCATGGATCGCTCAACTTCGACGGTAAAATCCACGTGGCCGGGCGTATCAATCAAGTTGATCCAGCAATCCCGCCAGCGGCACGTCGTAGCGGCGGAGGTGATGGTGATGCCTCGCTCGCGCTCCTGCTCCATCCAGTCCATCGTCGCGGCACCTTCATGGACTTCACCGATCTTGTAGTTTACGCCGGTATAGAAGAGGATACGCTCAGACGTGGTGGTCTTTCCAGCGTCAATATGGGCCGCGATGCCTATATTGCGAATTTTAGAGAGGTCGTCACACAGCATAATGAAAAAACTCCGTAACCAAAACTACCAGCGGTAGTGAGCGAACGCCCGGTTGGCCTCGGCCATTCTGTGAGTTTCGTCGCGTTTCTTGACCGCGTTCCCCTCGTTGTTGTAGGCGTCGACGAACTCTCTGGCAAGCCGCTCCGCCATTGGCATTCCGCTCTTGCCGCGGGCGTAGGAGATGATCCAGCGGATGGCCAGAGCCTGAGCCCGCGCAGGAGCAACTTCGACGGGAACCTGATACGTGGCGCCGCCGACGCGCCGGCTGCGGACTTCTACGAGCGGGCGAACGTTCTCCATCGCCTTCTCAAAAAGTTCCATTGCCGGAACCTTCAGCTTCTCGGACGCCTGATCGAGAGCACCGTACATGATCCCTTCGGCAACGCTCTTCTTGCCGTCAAGCATCAACTTGTTGATGAACTTAGTAACGACCGGGCTGTTGTATGTGGCGTCGCCCAGATTTTCGCGTTTGCGCACATGACCTTTGCGCGGCATGCAGACTCCTCCTTAAAAGTTACTTCTTAGGACGGCGAGCGCCGTACTTGGAGCGGCTTCTCTTGCGATCGGCCACGCCGCCGCAGTCTAGCGTGCCGCGAATGATATGATACCGAACGCCCGGAAGGTCCTTGATCTTCCCGCCGCGCACCAGCACGACTGAGTGCTCCTGAAGGTTGTGACCGACGCCGGGAATATAGGACGTCACTTCAATGCCGTTCGTCAGACGAACACGGGCGACCTTACGAAGAGCCGAGTTCGGCTTTTTCGGAGTGACGGTGTAAACACGAGTACAAACCCCGCGGCGCGCGGGGCACTTGTGAAGCGCCGGGGAGGCTGACTTCACGATCTTTTCGCTGCGTCCTTTGCGGACCAGCTGGTTAATTGTTGGCACACTGGTTCCTCCTTCCAGAATGTGGCAGCTCTGCCCGTCTTCCGAACGGGCAACTTTCAGCTTCGCGCAGGCCAGAACGACTCCACGGGCGCCGCTTTCACACGCCAAGAAGGAGCCTTACTCTGCCAGAGCCGTGATCTCCGCCGTAAACCCAGGACAGGACCATGTTCCGTACGGCTGCTCACGCTTCCCGGTCCCGTTTCGGTTCGCTCCCGATCCCCGGGCAACAGGCATGAGTTCTCTCCAGCACGAAAGACACTCAGGTATGATATCAACTGCTTTCGTTGAAGTCAAGACCGCGCAGATCAGCTGCAAAGGACTTTCTGCTCTCCCCGCCCGGTCAGCCGGCACGCCGGCAGGACAGAGAGAGCAGAAAGACGAAAGATACGCTTATTTACTGATTTTTAAACGTCAGTCGTCTCGCCGCACGAATCCTCGGCAGCGCAGGCCGTCTCCTCAACGGCAACCGGCTCGTCTGAGCCCTTCCGACGCTCGACGCTGACGGACTGGAACCGTTCAATGCCCGTGCCGGCCGGGATCAGGTGCCCGATGATGACGTTTTCCTTGAGACCCATCAGGTGGTCAACCTGATTGCGAACTGCGGCGCCGGCGAGAATCTGGGCTGTCTGCTGGAACGACGCGGCGCTCAGGAAGCTGTCCGTCGCCAAAGCGGCCTTGGTGACGCCGTGGATGAACGGCCGCCACTGGGGCCCAAGACGGAGCCGCCGGACAAATGAGACCCTCGAGATCAGCTGAACCGTTTCGGTCTGGTCAAGAACTGGGCGAACTGTGAGGATCGTCGGATCCGCCGCGACAATTTTGGCCAGCTGCTTCTTTCCGATTTCCTGTCCGGCCTGAAGGGCTACTGTGCCGTCGCTGTTTTTAACGTCTTCGAGCAGGACCTTCCCAGAGACGACGGAGCTCAGCGCTTCTGTCAGCTCGGTCTCGCGGGAGGTGTTCGAGTCGTCGGCAAAGACGAGCCCTTGAATCTGCCCTTCGACAATTCCCTTGACGACGCTTCCGTCGACCATGTGAACGCTACCGCTCAGAGCCTGCCCGTCAGCCCCGATTGCCAGCTTGAGCTGCCGGCCCCAGATCCGGTTGATGAGCCGCTCCTGCAACAGATCACGAACGGATATCGTATCGACGGTCTTCCAGATCTTGACCGACGGAGCGGAGCTGCGCCGGATTTGCTCGATCAGGTCTTCGGTGAGAAGCTGGTCCGCTTTCGCAAGGACGCCCGATTCGGCGATGACCGCCTCAGCAACGTACCCTTCGTCCTGCTGCTTGCGCAGCTTTTCGACGGACCGGAACATGTGAGGAACGGGCGCGCCCTGGGTGATGACGGACAGCTGAGCGACTGTGAGCGGCTCGTCGGCCGGGACCACTTTGTCGCCTTTGGTCACAGCTTCGACCAGCTCCATGCCCCGCATTTCCTTGCGGAACGCCGCCTCGCCGACCACGACCCGAAGCGGGCCTTCCTCATCGGTGAAGTACAGCTCGGTGACCGCGCCGCCGGGCGCGAGAACTTTGCGCAGGACGTCTTCCGTCACAGGCTTGTCAAACGCGCCGTCCGGCAGCAGCCCCTTGAGCGCTCCACCGCGGTCGGAAAGCTTTTTGCCCTTCAGGCTCTCTACGGCTTCGGTCAAGTTCTTTTCGTTGCTGGCCTTGATCTCTTCAATTTCTTTTTCCACGTCAGAGGTCCAGGCAAACTCGCCGGCCACAAACGAGGTGTCCCCTTCGTCGGTGATCTTGACCCGGTTAATCGGGGCGACCTTGCGGAGGATGACCTCGATGTGCTTGTTGTTGATGGAAACGCCCTGAGATTCGTAGACTTCCTGAATGCTGTCCACCAGGTACTTCTGAACCGCCTCAAGGCCCATCACTTCAAGCAGCTGCTGCGGGTCGATGTACCCGTCGGTCAGTTCGGTCTGAGCGGTCACGGTCTGCCCTTCGGTAACGCGCAGCGCTTGAGCGCCGGGGACCGTGTAGGTTTCGCGCCGGACCACGTCGCTGCCCGGCGCAGTCCCTTCGATGATGACTTTCCGCTTGCCGCCCAACTCGCGAATTTCGAGGACGACGCCGTTCAGTCCGGCTAAAACAGCGACTTTCTTGGGCCGACGCGCTTCAAACAGCTGTTCGATTCTCGGAAGACCCTGGGTGATGTCCTCACCGGTGCGCACGCCGCCGGTGTGGAACGTCCGCATCGTCAGCTGGGTGCCAGGTTCTCCGATCGACTGGGCCGCCACGATGCCGACCGCTTCGCCGATGCCAACCGTGCGCCGGGCCGACAGGTCGACGCCGTAGCACTTGCGGCAGATGCCGTTGGGCGACTCGCAGGTCATGGGGCTGCGGACCCACAGATGGTCTCTGCCCATGTCATCGAGCCGTTTGGCCTGAGCGCGGGTGATCAGCTCGTTCTTCGTCACAACCCGGCCGTTTTCGTCGTCCACATCCTCCAATGAGGTGCGGCCGGTCACTCGGTCGCTCAGCGGGATAACGATCTTGCCGTCTTTGATCAGCGGTTCGATCTTGACGCCCTTGTTCGTGTGGCAGTCCTCTTCCAGAACGATGATGTCCTGCGCGACGTCCACCAGCCGCCGGGTCAGGTACCCGGACTTGGCGGTGCGCAGTGCCGTGTCGGCCAGCCCCTTCCGCGCGCCGTGAGTCGAAATGAAGTACTCCAACATGTTCATGCCTTCGCGGAAGTTCGTGGTGATCGGGTAGTCGATGATCCGACCGGTCGGGTCGGCCATGACTCCGCGGATGCCCGCCATCTGCGCCAGCTGAGCGCGGCTTCCTCGGGCTCCCGAGTCGATCATCATTCGGATTGGGTTGTTGCGGTCCATCTGCTCCAGAATGGCGTCGCCGATTTTCTTGGCCGCGCCGCTCCAAAGTTTCTCCTTCTGGTCCAGATACTCGTCCTCGGTCAGGATGCCCATGTCGTACTCTTCGCGAATTTCCGAGTCAACTTTCTGGGACTCGTCGACGACTTTGGCCTTTTCCTTCGGAATGACGATGGCCTGCATCTGGAAGCTGATGCCGCTGACGCCGGCCCAGTGATAACCGAGGTTCTTAATAGAGTCCAGCATGTTGACCAAGTCGTTGTGGCCCACCAAGTCAAAGGCGATATCAAGCAGCCGACTCAGGTCCTTTTTGCCCATCTGAATGTTGACAAACCGAAGGGCCTTAGGAAGAAGCTGGTTGAACAGGATTCGGCCGGGCGTCGTGATGAGCCATTTACGGCCGTCGTCAAGGAACTTGTCGCCGCCGCTCAGAAGCAAGTGCCATGACTCATCCCACCGCAAGTAAATGCGGCTGTTGACGTGGACGATCTCGTGGTCCAGCGCCGCCATGACGCTGTCCATGTCGCGGAAGTAATGATCCTGTCCGGGCTTGCCTTCGATCATGTTGGTGATGTGGTACAGCCCCAGCAGGATATCCTGCGTGGGAGACACGATCGGCTTTCCGCTGGCCGGCGACAGGAGGTTGTTGCTGGAAAGCATAAGCATCCGGGCTTCGGTCTGAGCTTCGATGGACAGAGGCACGTGAACGGCCATCTGGTCGCCGTCGAAGTCGGCGTTGAAGGCGGCGCAGGCCATGGGGTGAAGCCGAATGGCCTGTCCTTCCATCAGGATCGGCTCGAACGCCTGAATCCCCAGTCGGTGAAGCGTCGGGGCCCGGTTGAGCAGGACCGGGTGGTCCTTGATGATCTCTTCCAGAATGTCCCAAATGGCGTCGTTTTTCGCCCGCTCGATGAGCTTTTTGCCGTTCTTGACGTTGGTGGCAATGCCTCGCTCCACCAGCTTCTGGACGACAAAGGGTTTGAACAGCTCAAGGGCCATACGCTTGGGCAGCCCGCACTGGTGCAGTTTGAGGAACGGCCCGATGGCGATAACGGACCGGCCGGAGTAGTCAACCCGCTTGCCCAGAAGGTTCTGGCGGAACCGGCCTTTTTTGCCCCGAAGCAGGTCGGTCAGGCTCTTGAGCGGCCGGTTGCCCGCGCCAAGGACGACTTTCCCGTTCTTGCTCTGCCGGTTGTTGTCGATCAGTGAGTCAACAGCCTCCTGCAGCATGCGTTTTTCGTTGTGCTGCATAAGCTGGGGGGCTCTCGTGTCCTTGAGCCGCAACAGCCGGTTGTTCCGGTTGATGACCCGTCTGTACAGGTCGTTCAGGTCGCTCGTAGCGAACCGACCGCCGTCCAGCTGAACCATAGGACGAAGGTCCGGCGGAATGACCGGAAGCACGTCCAACACCATGGACTCAGGGCGGCAGCCGCCCCGACGGAATTCCTCCACCACCTGCAGGCGTTTGACGATCTTGCGGCGCTTCTGTCCCTTCGCTTCGGAGAGCTCTTCTCTCAGCTCCTGAGCCAAGTGGTCAGTGTCAATGCCCTTCAAGATCTCCCGAACGCCCTCGGCGCCGTAGTTGGCCTTGAACTTTTTGTCGTATCGGCTGCAGATTCTCTGCTCGCACCCGACAATCACTTCGCCCTCGGCAAACGGCGAATCGCCGGAGGAAATAACCAAATAACAGGCGTCCTCCACCACGACACTTTCCTTCTGGGATGTGAATCTTCCGGGGTACTTGCCGCAGAACAGGTCGTGTTCGGTAGCGCTCACCACGTCGTTCTTCTTGAACGGCAGGTGATTGACCGACATGACGACAAACTGCTCGTTGTTGCCGGCTTTCGCCCGCTCGACTTCCAGCTTCACGCCGGCGCCTCTCAGCTCGGCGAGTCGGCTTTCCGACAGGATCTCGCCAACGGCAAGCCCGCTGTCGCCGGCGTCAGACACGACCCAGGCCGGCTCAACCGTGAAGGAGTCTTCGCCATACTCGCCCGCAAGCCGAGTAATCTGCGGCGTGGAGATGATGTTTCCCTCTTCAAGGTCGATGTCGTCAACGGTCAGCAGGCGGTAAGCCACTTCGGCGCGGAACTTCCGGTCGTAGTGGCTGAGGCAGCGACGCTCGCTCTCGGAGATGACCCGCCCCTTGGGCGCCACTTCGGGATATTTCCCTTCGATGACGACCAAGTACGCCTCTTCACGCCGCCGATTGGCCGCGAAGTAAATGACCTTTTCCAGATCCTTAGTTGGGGTTCCCAGTAGCAGGCTGAGCCGGCTCGGAGTGCCCCTCAGGTACCACAGGTGAACGACCGGCGCGGCCAGCTCGATGTGACCCATCCGCTCGCGGCGAACTGACTTGTCCGTCACCTCGACGCCGCAGTGGTCGCAGACGACCCCCTGAAACTTGGGGCCGCTTTTCTTGTATTTGCCGCAGGCGCACTCGTAGCTCTTCGTGGGGCCGAAAATGCGCTCGCAGAACAGTCCGTCCCTTTCTGGTTTCAGGGTCCGATAGTTAATGGTCTCCGGCTTTTTCACCTCTCCATAGGAGAGCTTGCGAATCTCGTCTGCGTCTCCCAGCTTCACGCGGACGCCGACGATTTCCCGCTTCGCCATTATTCATCTTCCCCCTTTGCGTGAACGTCTTCAGTTTCTTCTTCTAAAACTTCTTCAGGTGCCTCGTCCTCTGGAGCCTCAGCGTCGAACCCTTCGGGCAGCTCTTCCGACGAGTCGTCAGGTTCGTCGGAATATTGGGAAACCGACGAGGCCGGTCTCGCGTGAATCATGTCCCGAGCCGTGATTGCGTCGATCTGAGCCAGCCGGTGGAAGTCGTGGTCCTCGTCGTCCACCAGCGGGCCAGACGTACCGTCCGAGTAGTCAATCTGAACGGTCAGCCCCAGCCCTTCCAGCTCTTTGACCAGGACTTTGAAGCTCTCCGGCACGCCGGGCTGAGTGAGGTTCTCGCCCTTGACGATTTTCTCGTACGTCTTGAGACGACCTTTAATGTCGTCCGACTTGACGGTGAGCATTTCCTGAAGGACGTGAGCAGCCCCGTAGCCCTGAAGGGCCCAGACTTCCATTTCTCCCAACCGCTGGCCGCCGAACTGGGCCTTGCCGCCCAACGGCTGCTGAGTGATCATGCTGTAGGGGCCGACGCTGCGGGCGTGCAGCTTGTCGTCCACCAAGTGGTGCAGCTTGAGCATGTACATGACACCCACGGTGCTGGGGTACTCCATCAGGTCGCCGGTTCGTCCATCGCGGAGCCGGATGGTGGCGCCGTCGCTCATCGTGGCGTAGTCCGGGTTCGTCGACGTGATCTTGTGAACCTGCTCGTAAATTTCGTGCTCTTCCGCGCCTTCAAAAACCGGCGTGGCCACGAACCAGTCGTTCTGCACGGCCACAAAGCCGAGAATGACTTCGAGCACCTGCCCTAAGTTCATTCGGCTGGGCACGCCCAGCGGGTTCAGGCACACGTCAACAGGCGTACCGTCAGGCAGATACGGCATGTCCTCCACCGGCAGAATCCGGGAGACGACGCCCTTGTTGCCGTGGCGCCCTGACATCTTGTCGCCCACGGTGATCTTGCGCAGCTGAGCGACGTAGACCTTGATCACCTCGTCGACGCCGGGCGACAGCGACTCGGGGTTGTTTTCCCTGTTTAGCCTCTTGATGCCGACGACTTTACCGCGCGTCCCGTGCGGAAGCCGCAGCGACGTATCGCGGACTTCTCCGGCCTTCTCGCCGAAGATGGCCCGAAGCAGTTTTTCTTGGGGCGTGTTATCCGACTCGCCTTTGGGCGAAACCTTGCCGACCAAGATATCTCCGGCTTCGACGTCGGCGCCGATTCTCACCACGCCGTCGTCGTCGATGTTCTTCAGGGCGTCGTCGCCCACGTTGGGAATATCCCGGGTGATCTCTTCCGGCCCCAGCTTGGTGTCCCGGCTTTCGATGCTGTACTCTTCGATATGGACGGACGAGAAGTAGTCTTCCTTCACGAGCCGTTCGGACAGCAGGATAGCGTCTTCGTAGTTGTAGCCTTCCCAAGGCACGAACGCCACAAGGACGTTACGGCCGAGCGCCAGCTCGCCCTGATCGACAGCCTGCCCGTCGGCCAGCACATCGCCGGCTTTAACCGCCTCGCCTTGGCTCACCAACGGCCGCTGGTGAATGATGGTGCCTTGGTTCGACCGGCGGAACTTGAGCATCTTATAGCTCTTGATCTGGCCAGAAGCCCCGCGGACTTCGATCCGATCGGCGTCCACGTAGCTGATCACCCCGTCAATCTCCGAAAGAATACACCGGCCCGAGTCCCGGGCAATGCGACCTTCGATGCCGCTGCCGACGCGGGGAGCTTCCGGCAGCAGAAGCGGCACGGCCTGACGCTGCATGTTGCTACCCATCAGGGCCCGGTTGGCGTCGTCGTGCTCCAAGAACGGGATAAGAGCCGTCGAAGCGGAAACGACCTGCTTGGACGACACGTCCAAGTAGTTGATCTGCTCGCGCGGCACTTCGACGATCTGGCCCTGATACCGGGCGTACACCGTCGACTCCAGCAATTTGCCGGTTTTCGGATCGTGCGGCGTGTTGGCCCGGCCGACGTAGCAATTGTCCTCTTCGTCGGCGGCCAGATAGACGACCTTATCGGCGCCCAGCTCAACGTAGCCGTTTTTCACCGGCCGGCGGGGCGTCATCAGGAAGCCGTATTCGTTGACCTTGGCATAGGTCCCCAAGGACGTCACCAGACCGATGTTCGGGCCTTCCGGCGTCTCAATGGGACAAATTCGGCCGTAGTGGGTGGCGTGCACGTCTCTGGCTTCAAATCCGGCTCTGTCTCGGGTCAGCCCGCCGGGGCCCAGCGCGGAAAGGCGCCGCCGGTGCGTCAGCCCGGCCAACGGGTTGTTCTGGTCCATGTACTGGGACAGCTGTCCTGAGCCGAAGAACTCTCGGATTTCCGACGTGACAGGACGAACGTTAATCAGGTCGCGGGCCGTAGCTTTGTACAGATCCGGAACGGTGGTCATCCGTTCCTTCACGTTCCGCTCCATGCGCAGCATGCCCTTGCGGAGTTCGCTCTGAAGCAACTCCCCGACCGACCGGACGCGCCGGTTGCCGAGGTGGTCAATGTCGTCGGTGTGAGCGTCGGTTATCTCCGGGAACCACGGGTCATCCCGCTGCTCTTCTTTGTCCCGCAGGGCCACGATTCCCTTGACGATGAGAATGAGGTCTTCCAGCGTGAGCAACCGGTTTGTCTCAGGAATTTTGAGCCCCAGACGACGGTTCACCTTGTAGCGGCCGACCCGCCCCAAGGTGTAGCGGTTCGGATCGGCAAACGTCTTGTTAAAGTAGTCTCTGGCGCTTTCGATTCGAGCCGGCTCGGACGGCCGCATGAGCCGAAAGATCTCCAGCATAGCTCCTTCGATGTTGTCCGCCTGTCCCTTCTCGCGTTCCGTCGCGATGGACGCGGCGATGACCGGGCAGACGTGCCACACTTTGAGCGCCGTGCGGCCTTGATCGAACAGACGCTGGATTTTTTCCTGCGTCAGAGTTTCGCCGGACGAGATCAGCTCATTGCCTTCCGAGTCGGTGACCGTCTCGGCGGAGAGGCGTCCGGACAGCCCGTCGCCGGTCAGGGAGACCATCTCTTCCGAGCCGCCGAAGGCCTTGATCAGCGTCTCGTTGTCGCCCAGACCAAACGCCTTGAGCAGCAGCGTCGCCGGCAGCTTCTTGCGGCTGTCCACGTTGACCATCAGCTTGTCACCGGTCATGACAAACTCCAGCCAAGCCCCCCGTTCCGGGATGATTTTGGCTGAATAGTTGTCGTTGCCCGACACGCTGGACTCGATCTTGTAGTAGCAGCCGGCACTGCGGGCGAGCTGGTTGACGACCACCCGTTCGGTGCCGTTGATAATAAAGGTTCCACGAGGCGTCATGACCGGGAAGTCGCCAAGGAATACCTGCTCCACAGCGATTTCCTGCGTCTTGCGGTTCACCAGACGGACGGTCAGACGAACCGGGCGGCTCCAGTTGCTGTCGCGCCGCTCCGCTTCCTCCTCGGTCATAGACGGCTCGTCGATGTCGTATTTGACGAATTCCAGTGCGAAGGTGCCGTCGTGGTTCTCAATAGGGAAGATCTCCGTCAGAAGCTCCTGAAGCCCTGTTTTTTCCCGCTGTTCCGGGTCAACGTCCTCCTGAAAAAACGACCGGTAGGAAACTCGCTGCACATCCACCATATCGGGGATTGGAATGAGATCATGCGCCCGGCCAAATGTCAGGCGCTGCCGGTTCTTTCCGACAGGGACGAACTCCGCCATGCGTACCACACCTTTCTTGTCGCTTAATTGCCCACACTGGAGACAGTAAAAAGGGCTGCATCCTGTCGTCTGACATGATGCAGCCCTCGCGTTCGGTGACGAATTCTTCCTGATACTGGAAGAATGGTGCCCAGGAGGAGACTTGAACTCCTACAGGCTAATGCCCACTAGAACCTGAATCTAGCGCGTCTACCAATTCCGCCACCCGGGCACTTCTTAACCGCGGGGTTCATTATAATCGTCCGAGAAAAATTTTGCAACTGGGAAAAAGATATTTCTCAGCGAAAAACTTTCGTCCTGTCTCATACCTTTTCCCCATCCCACGGACAATTCGGGGATAAATAAAGCGGCCTTCGGAAACCGAAGGCCGCTTCGTGCAGCTCTTATCCGCGGCGGCGCAGCGACGTGCGGTAGATGCGCCCCACCAGCTCAGGGGTCGCCTCGACGGGCGAGAGGTCAAGCAGGCCGCCCAGCGACGGCGTCTCTCTGGTCAGGCGAACGAGCGTGTCAATGTCAGCCTCGGTGTACCCTTCGTCGATCAGCTTGTGCGTGGCGCCCATCTTGAACAGCCAAGCTTCCACGTGATCGGCCGCCTCTTTGGCCTTGGTCGGGCACGCGGGGAAGTCCGCCGGAAGCATCGGGGCCAGAACACGGCGAAGCGTCTCGGCCCGGGCAGGCCAAATTTCCTCAATGACCGACGGAAGCAGCATAGCCAGCCCCAAACCGTGGGTCAGATCGGGCTTCACTGCCGACAGCGGGTGCTCCAGCGCGTGGGTCAGGTGAAGCATGCCGTTGTCGAACGCAATGCCGGCGATCATGGACGCGTAAAGCAGGAAGTAGCGAGCCTGCAGGTCCTTCGGGTCCTTCAAGGCAACCGGCAGCCAGCGGTCTACCAGCTCGATCGTCTCGGCAGCCATCATAATGCTGTACGGGCTGCTAAAAATCTTCGTCGTCGCGGCTTCGATGACGTGGTTGCACGCGTCGATGGACACGTAGCGGGTCTGGAAGGCCGACAGGCCGGTCATCAGAGCCGGATCGTCGATGGCGAAGACAGGATAGATGCAGTCATAAGCAATGGCCGGTTTGTACTTCTTGGAAACGATCGAGGCGACGGCAAACCGATCGACTTCGGTGCCTGTGCCGTGGGTCAGGTTAATCGCCACAAGCGGCGCCGCTTTTGTCGGCGTAAAGATCAGCTCGTACAGCTCGGTCGCGTTCTTGTCCGGGTACGACAACAGGATGGCCGCGCTCTTGCCGGCGTCAATCGGGCTGCCGCCGCCGATAGCCACAACCGCCGACGCTCCCTTGGCTCGTCCCATCGCGACAGCCTCGTCGATGTCCTCAACCTTCGGGTTCGGCGTGATCTTGTCATACAGAACGTAGTCCATACCGTGAGCAGCAAACGCCTTCGTCACGTGATCCCACGCGCCAGTCGTCTTATAGGCGCCGTGACCGGTCACGCAAAGGACGTGGCGCACGCCCCGCGAAGCAAGGTCAGCGCAGATCGCGTCGATCTTCTCGATGGCGCCAACTCCCAGGTATGCCACGTTGCGAGTGCGGATCTCCTGAACGTTACGAATGTCGATTTCCTTTTCCCACATGCAAATCGTCCCCCTCTCTAATAATAACCGGCATCAGTCGGTCTCGTGCCTCATTTAGCTGAACCCGCCGCTTCCCCGCGGCGGAAGGACAGAACCCCAATTCTGCCCGCTTCAGATTGTGAAAGCGTTCTTTTTCTTTACGAATATTGTACAACCGATGGCAGGACAATTCAACGGCCTTTTCAGTCGTTTTCTCTTTTCAGTCGTTTTCTCTTCTCAGTCTTTTTCGCCGACAAAAAACGCCGGAGCTCCCGCTCCGGCGCAAAACGACTAGCTATTCCCGGCCGTCCGGCCGGCATGACAGGTCAATTCCTCCCTCTTGAAGAAGCGTCCACAGCCTTTCGACGGCCCAGAGGGAAAACGTGGGACAGACCTCCCGGCGGCGCGCGTGTTCTGCCGGGGCTAAGTCTCGGCAGTTGAGCGAGCCGAAATGGTCTTCAAATTCTTCGTACAGCGCAGCCGACAGGGCCTTGAGCCGATCGTCCCGGCTTTCGAGTTCGCCCCCTTTGCCGAGCCAGCACCCCAACGCGGCGAGACAGCCAGAAAGGACGCCGCAGGTGGCTCCGGTTCCCATGCCTCCGCAGAAGGCGTTCAGCGCCCGCAAAGTTTGAGGAACCGGACGTCCGAGCGGCGACACGGCCATTCCAAACGTCGCCGGCGCACAGCAATACCCTTGCGTCCACCACGTTCGGTTGAGTTTTGCCAGTTCCTCCGGGGAGATCACTTTAATCCCCCGTGAGCGCGAGCCCACCCGGCGGCGGCGATGCCGGCTACAGCACCGTCGCGAACCGCCCCGGCAACTTGACGCAGAGCGCCGTCTCTCATGTCTCCGGCGACGAATACGCCGGGCAGTGACGTGGCCATGTCTGGGGCGCACTTCGCCCAGCCTTCGCTCGTCTTTTCGGGAGCCAAGTCGGCCTGAGGAAGCCGGCCGGCGCAGACGAACAGCGGAATTTCGTCGTCACAGCGCAGGACGGTCTGAGCGCCGTCGTCGGACGCGATGACGACCCGCTGAACCTTTTCTCCGCCGGAGATGGAAGTCACCCGACTGGCCGGGTAGGTCCGCACGTTCGGCAGCTTCTCGATGGCGAGGCGGAACTCGCTGACGGCAGCCAGCTCTCGTTCGATGAAAACGAGGTGAACTTCTTTTGTCCGGCCGGCGAGGTGAATCGCCTCTTTCGCCGCGCCGTCGCTGCCGCCGACGACGACGATTTCCTTTGCAGACAGGTCGTCCAGCCGGTCAAGCCCCAAGCCGCAGACGCCCAGTTCATCTTCCCCCGACAGGCCAAGCCGCCGCGGTTTTGTTCCAGTGGCGAGAACTGCCGCCGACGCCTCCCACTGGCCTTTCCGTCCGGACAGGTGAATCTGACCGTTCTGAACTTCAAGGCGAAGCACTTCGTCGACTGCCGCTTCAACCCCAGCCCGCTCAAGCTGGCCGGCCATCAGTTTGGCAAACTGTGGGCCGCTCAGCCCTTCTGAGACTCCGAGAAAGTGACTGACCAGCGACACCCGGCTGATTAAGCCGCCGATGCCGTTTTTGTCCAGGACCACAATCTTCGCTCCCCGCGCCCGAGCGTACAGGGCCGCGCTGACGCCGGCCGGACCGCCGCCGACAATCGCAACGTCGTATTTCATCCACTTCACCGCCTTTGGTATAGGTCGAATCACTTCATCTGAATGGAACCGGTCACTGAAAGCTGAACTCTTGCCGTTCCGGGCTCAACGGTCTCAGGAGCGGCCAACTCCGCTGACTTCATGTTGCTGAAGTTCCGGCAGTTGGTCACCGGGGTTTCCCCGTTCATATCCACAACTGAGATCGTACCAATTGAATATGAAGAGAACCCCAGATGTTTGGCGATCATATCGGCTTTTGCTTTGAACCGATCGAGCGCGCTCTTGACCAGCTGATCTTCAATTTCCGCCAGCCGAGAGCGGGAGACCCGACACTGAATTGACTCGACGGCGGCAATTTGGGAGACGTCGGCTGTCAGCTTGGAAAGCGCGTCAAAGTCCTTGCTGGAGACGGTGAAGCGAGCCGTGTCATACCACGCCTGCTTGCCTGAAATCGAGGACGACACGCCCGGAAGAGCCTGCCAGAAGCCTTCCCGGGTCGACGTCTGAAGCTGGACTTCTTTGACCTCGCGGATCGCCTGAGCGAGCTTGTTCGCTTTTTCGGTCACTTCAGCCGCGGCTTTTTGACGGTCGGGGTCGTGAGCTGACACGACAAAATCGACTTCCATTAAGTCTCTAGCTACCAGCTGGTCGGCCGTGGCCGACAGGTTCACCACGTTTTGATCCAATTCCGCTTGGGCCGCGCTGGCAAATGACGCCGCCAAAACGAAGGCCGCCAACAGTCCTTTGAGTTTACCGCTCACTCTTCTCATAGCTTTCTCTCCTTTCACAGGGACAAGTCCTGAACCGAGCGCTCAACCCGCCAATGACGAGGAATGCCAGCGCCGAATTGGACAGCGACTTTATCAGATTAAACGGTATGATTGCCGGCACGAGCATGGAGACGACCACCTGCCGGGGCACGCCGAGAAACCACACGGTCATGACGAGGTTCAGCGGAATCATCAGCAGCGTCATGACCAATGAGCCGAGAAGAAGCCCTTTAGCAAGGCTCCCGGAGCTGCACCGCCGCCGGTACAAGAACGACGGAATGGCTACGAGAGCGCTGGTCGCCACGATGTGCATGACAAGGCCGATTGGGCCCGACCCCGAGCTGACCGTCAAAGTCTGAATCAGCGAAGCAGCAACCGTGACGGCGAGGCCGGCGCCGGGACCGTACAACAGCCCGGCGAGGATCATCGGCACGTCGCCGGGCTCGTATTCAAGAAACGGCGCCTGCGGCAGGATAGGGAAACGAATCGCTAGGATGAGTATGACGCTCAGGCAGGTCAAAAAAGCGAGCCGAGTCAGCTTGTGGACGCGAAACGACGCGCCGTTTTCCTCTCTGCCCTCGGGAAGAAACGTCTTCATTCAGCTTTTCAGCCGCCGGGCGACAAGGTACCGATCGTACAGCTTGAACAGCGCCTGAGTCCCGTCGTTTTCTCCCCCGTCCTCGGCCAGCTGGCGGTACAACTTGTCGGCCAGCTCAAGCCCGGGCAGCTGGAGGTTCATCTCCCGGGCGGACTGGAGGGCGATCCCCATGTCCTTGATGAAGTGCTTGACGTAAAAGCCCGGCTTGTAGTTGCCCGAAAGCATCTGAGGCCACCGGTTGTCCAGCGTCCAACTGGCGGCAGCGCCCTTCGACACACTGGCCATGACCGACTCGGGATCAAGCCCCGCGGCCTTGGCATAACAAAGCGCTTCCGAGACGGCGACCATGCCGGAGGCGATCAGAATCTGGTTGACCATCTTCGTGTGCTGACCCATTCCCGCACCGCCTTGGCGGTGAACCTCCGTCCCCATGGCGCTCAAAAGCCCGCGCGCCTTTTCAAACGCCTCCTCCGTCCCACCGACCATAATCGACAGCGTTCCTTTGGCGGCGCCGGTGTCGCCGCCGGAGACCGGCGCGTCCAAGCAGAACAGTCCGCGCTGGGCTCCATCGTGGGCGATCTGAGCGGCCAGCGTTGGGCTGGACGTGGTCATATCCACCAAAAGCGTTCCTGGCGCGGCCGCCTCAATGAGTCCGCTGGGACCAAGGTAAATTTCCTTTACGTCGGCCGGGAAGCCGACCATCGTGATGACGGCGTCGCTGCCCTGAGCCGTTTGGGCCGGGCTGTCACACCAGACGGCGCCGCTTTCCAAGGGTTTTTTAGCGGTCTCTTTCCTGCGGGTGAAGACCCGAAGGCTGTACCCCGCTTTCAGCAAATTCGACGCCATTCCCCGTCCCATGACGCCAATACCGATGAAGCCTACTGTGCGAATTGAACTCTGTGTCAATGGAATGCCTCCCCGTCGCTGTGTATATGTTTATTATACCGAGGAACGAAAAAACCATATCGGTTCGTTGACGGCTTTAAGCTCCCCGTACCCCTAAGGTACAATATCACCGTTATGCCGAACTTTCCTGAAAGGTCGAGATGATCATGAACCGTTTTTTGAGCGCTCAAGCCAACCGACTGAGACCGACGACGATTGCCCGCTACACCGGGGGGCTATCGGCCGAGACGGGAAACTTTACGTCCGGGCAGCCGTCGCCAGAGGCCCTGCCGCTTGACGACCTCAAGCCGATTTTCGACAGTCTGCTTGAAACGGAGCCTGCCCTGTTCGGGTACGGGGTGCCACGGGGGGACTCGGAACTTCTTGCGTACTTGTCAAGTTTGGGGCCATCAATTGGCCTTTCCGGCCCGATCCCCGAACGTCAGATCATGATCACTCAGGGCGCGATGGGCGCGGCTCATATCGCCGCCGCCGGCCTGATCGACCCGGGCGACGTGGTGTTGGCCGAGGATCCGTCGTACCCGGAGACGCTCGACGCGTTCGCCAAAAGCGGCGCCCGCATCGTCGGCATCTCTTCCGACGCTGACGGCGTCAACCCAAAAGAGCTCGAACGGCTGTGCCGTCTGCTGTCGCCGAAGGTCCTCTACGTGATCCCTCATTTTCAAAACCCCCGGGGAACCTGCACGTCCCTCGAGCGTCGGCGGCTGATCGCCGAGACGGCCCGACGGTACGATCTGCTGGTCTTCGAGGACGACCCGTACCGGGATCTGTACTTCGACGAGAAGCCTCTGCCGTCAATTTTTTCGATGGCTCCCGAGCGGACGCTGTTTGCCGGCAGTTTTTCCAAGACGGTGGCGCCCGGGTTCCGCTGCGGGTGGCTCGCCGGACCGGATGAGCTGATCGAACGGTTCGTCAATATTCAGGCTCAGACGGTAGTCGCGCTGCCGACTTTTATCCATCGGGCCATTGCCCGGTTTGCCGGATCTCCCCAGTTCGCCGTCCATATGGACGCGTTTCGGTCTGACCTAGCGCGGCGCTGCAGGATCCTCTGCGACGCTCTGACCGAATGGAGCGGCCGACGGGTCATTTTCAGCGAGCCGAAGGGCGGGATGTTCTTGTGGTGCCGGCTGCCCGGTCAGGACGGCGTTCAGGTCCAAAAGCGGCTTCTTGAGCAGTTCAACCTGGCGGTCATTCCTGGGACCGCGTTCAGCTGCCAAGGCGAATGCCTCGACTGCATCCGGCTCACCTACAGCCGCCAGCCGATCGAACGGTTAAAAGCCGACGCCAAAAAACTTGCCCAAGCGCTCGGGGCATTCTGAGCGAGCGTTGCATGTGGCAGGACAGAATATTTATGATAGACTTACATTCAGGATTATCCTATTTATGACCCCACCCTGAAGGAGCTGAACTGTAATGGACGAACAGAACCTGCACGCTCACGATCACGAGAATGAAGAGCACCCCGTGGAAAGCTGCTGCTGCGAGGGCGATCAGCACGATCACGACGAAGGTTGCTGCTGCGGCGGCGACGAACACGATGATGATGGGTGCTGCTGCGACTGCGATATGCCCGCTGACGATTCTTCCTGCCGAGTCAAAAAAATCGTCGCGATTGCCGTCGGAGCGATTGTCCTCTTGGCCTTGTTCGCCGGCATTCTCATGCGCAGCGACGCCGTCCTCACCGAAGTCCGCGGACTGAGAGACGAGATCGTCAATTCCCAGAGGGACACTCAGGCCGTCGTCTCTGAAGTCGCCGCGCTTCTCGGCAAGGCGCAGGCTTCCTTGGCCGCCATCGAGAACAAGGTGAACAGCGACTCCGCTTCCAGCGAGGACGTTTCCGCCGCTTTGAACGAGATCCGCGAGATGTACAAACAGACGAACGTTTCCCTGAACCAAGCGCTGGAGTCAAAGGACAGCATGATCCGCCAGCTGATCGGCGATTTCGGGGCCAAACGTCCGAGCACGCAGCCGGTTCCTCCGGCCGCTGCGCCCGAATCAGCTCCTCAGAAAACCGAGTAATTATTCAGCTCCAACAAGACAAGAAACGGCGGCTCCCGATCGGGAGCCGCCGTTTTTGTCTTTTCAACCCGTGGAGACCTAAATCACTTCAACTTGAGCGGACAGCTTTCCCAGCCCGATGGCCTGTCCGTGGTTCAGTTGGGATTCCGGCTCCGTTTTGGGGTGAATGTGGGAGAACTTTTCGCACCCGCTTGGCAGGGCAGAGCCGACTGCCTCTGTGACCTTATCGAGACAGAACTTGTCCAGCGCGACCGGGTCAATTGACGCGGCAATCCCGATCGGCGGGACGATCGCGTTGTCGCTCCAGCCGCAGCAGTCGCACAGCGGCGTGATGTCGGTCATGACGTTGACGTAAACGACCCGGCGTTTGTCTCTCACAGCCCCAAGCGCGTACTCGGCCATGCGCTCGCCGAAGGCGCTCCGGTCCTCTTCTGATCCCCAGTCGATGGAGATAGCGCTGACCGGGCAGTGGGTCATGCACTCGCTGCAGCCGATGCACTTCGACTGGTCGATGAACGCTTTATTCGCCCCGGCGGGGTTTTTCATCGAGATGGCGCGAACAGGACAGTTGCGGGCGCACCGGCCGCAGGCGATGCACTCTTCAGGGGCCACAGACAGGTTGGCGGCGTGCTGGTCTTTTTTCCCCAACGCGCAGGCACAGCCCATGGCCAAGTTCTTCACCGCCCCGCCGAATCCGGCCCTCACGTGCCCCTTGAAGTGGCTCAGCACGACCATCGAATCGGCGTCTGCGATGCTCCCGGCAATCTTGACCTCTGAAAAGTGTTTTCCGGCAACCGCCACGGGCCGCCAGTCGTTGCTCTTCAGCCCGTCAGCGATGACGACCGGCGCGCCGGTGACCTCAGGGCCGAACCCGTGGCGAACGGCCAAGTTGAGGTGGTCAACGGCGTTGCGCCGGCAGCCCGTATAAAGGGTCGTCGAGTCGCAGAGAAACGGCTTGCCGCCGGCCTCTTTGACCGCGTCGACGATCAGACGGGCGTACTCGGGCCTCAGGTACGTGTCGTTTCCTTCCTCGCCGAAGTGGAGCTTCACCGCCACCAAGTCCCCCTCGGACACGGTCCGCTTCATCTCCACTCGGTTGAGCACGTCCCTCATTCGGTCGAACTTGCTCGTGCCGTTCGCAAACGGCGCGAACCAGATGACCGCATCTTCAACGTTTTCCCTCTTTTTACACGCAGACACCTGACATTCCCCCTCCTTGAAAAATCCCCTGCGTTCATTCATTATAATAGTCGTTAACGAAGAAATTCTCTAAAAACCTTCGAGGTGATCCTATGAACTTTCGGAAGCTCGCTTTTCTTCTTGTAGCCATCGGCCTGTCCGCCGCCCCGGCGGGAGCGATCGACCTGACAAGCGTTCTGCCGGGCCTGTCGTCGGACAGTCAGCCGTCGTCGGCCGGTGACGCGGAAATTTTCAAGCCCTCTGACTCCGATCAGGCAATCAACGCCGAACGGTTGGCGTCGATTACCAAACGGTTGAACGGCTTGGCCGGTACTCCCCTAGACGAAGTCGCTGCCAGCAACGGCGTCACGGCTGACGACGTCAAGGACAGAATTTCACTGCTCAATAACTTGAAGCTGAGTTACGAGCGAATCGCGGCGACTGCGAAAAATATCCCCGGCGCCGAAGCGCAACTTCAGGCGCTCAAGAGCGTGCCGGAAGAAAACGCGCTGCCAAAGGAGAAACCGCCCTTTGACATCGCCACGTACGAGCGGGCGCTGGACGAATCAGATGACTTGGCCGTTTCCCAAGAGCTCAAGGAGGCCGACTTGCGCAACGCCAAGCTGGCGCTGAGCTACGCCCAGTCGAGCCAGCAGGCGGCAGAAAGCAGCTACCGCAGCGCCAAAAGCACGCCGGCAGCCGCGTCAAACGCGTGGAAGATGGAAAACTTAGCTCTGACTGCCGAAGCCGCCAGAGCGGACGTGCTGCTCCGTCAGCTGCTCATCAAGCAATTGACCGCTGAATCCCAGTCGCTGGCAATTCAGATCAACTCGGCGAATAAAAAAACATCTTGGATTGAGTCGAACCTCAAGTTCACCGAAGAGGACTACCGGGACATCTTGAAGTCCCTCGATGCCAACGCGGCTTCGCTGCAAAACAAACTGCAGGAAGCCGAGCGCGAGGCCCCCACGGCAGCTGCCCCTCAATCCGACAGCCAGGATCCAACGATCAAAGAACTGGCCGACTCTCTGTCGTCCCAGAAGAAGAGCTTCACGATGAACCGCATTGAACGGCTTCACGCCGCACTGGCTCGCCTTGCCGCCTGCCGGCAGATGTGGGACCAGCGTTACAAGCTGTTTAACGGCGGCGTGCAGCAGGAAAACATGCCGGTCATCATTGACTCTTTGGGAAAGAACCGGAATTCGATCGAATCAGCACAGGCCTCTCAGCAAAAGCTCATGCTGGCCGTTCAAAAAAGGCTCTCCAGCTTGAACGACCAGACAGCAGGGAAGCAAGGCGGAGAAGCGCAAGAACTCAAAAAACAGATGATCGCCCTGACCAACGCCGAACTGGCTGACTTGGACGCCGACGCGGCCAGCATCGCGTCATTGCTCCGCTTAACCAGCCGCACCCTGCAGGAGTACAAAGCCCGGTACAACGTCGTCCCGGTCACCGAAAAAGTGGCCGGCATGTGGAAAGTGAAGACCGCCGAAATCCTCAACACCGAACTGTGGACCAGCGGCGACTACACGGTTCACCTCAAATCCCTGCTGGGCGCTCTGGTGATCCTTCTGCTGGGCGTGTTCGGCAGCCACAGGGCGACGCGTTTTGTCATGAAGTGGGTTCGCCGCCGGGCTAAAATTGACGAGACGACCGCCGCGACCATCAGCCGGTTCGTCCTCTACCTGTTGTTCTTCATCTGCTTCCTCATCGCCCTCAAACTGGTCAGCATCCCACTCACCGCGTTCGCGTTCCTCGGCGGTGCCTTCGCCATCGCCATTGGGTTCGGCGCTCAGACGCTGTTCACCAACGTCATCTCCGGGATCATGTTGGCGGTCAACCGGCCGTTCCGACTGGGCGACACGCTAGAAATTGACGACGTCCTCGGCGAGGTGAAAGAGATCGGCACCCGAAGCACTCGGCTCAAGACGCCGGACGGACGGGACGTCGTCGTCCCCAACAGCAAGCTGCTGGACAGCCGGCTAATCAACTGGAACCTGACCGACTATTTGAACCGCCGAACGATCACCATCGGTCTGAGCTACGACAGTGACCCCAACAAGGCGATTGAGGTGATGAACCAGGTCGTCAGGACAAATCCTCAGGTGCTTCCCTACCCTGAGCCGGCCATCTACTTCAGCGCGTTCGGCGACAGCTCGCTGAACTTCACCATTTACTACTGGGTCAACCTGAGAGTCGCCTCAGGCCTGAAAGTCGACAGCGACGTCCGGCTGGCCCTGTTCAAGGCTCTTTCCGAATCCGGCTTGGCGATCCCGTTCCCGCGGGTGGACGTCAGCCTGTTGGGGGGCGCTCTTCCTCAACAGACGTCGCCTGTCGAAAACGGCCGGCCGAACAGCTAAACAACAGAAGAATCGCCCCGCCCGAGAAATTTGGGCGGGACGATTCATTCTTTTTCCGGCGAATAGCTTAGCGAAGTAGCTCGACTTACTGCACCAAAAACGATATTGGCCAGCTATAATGTAAAAACCTTCAAATTGGGGGCGTCATCAGGGCGTGCCGGCGTGTGCATGTCAGGCGTTCGTCCTGAGCGCAGCAAGTGATGCTGCAGCAGCTTATGGACCAACTTATTACTTCAAGAGGTGACCGTTATGACTCAACGAGCGTTTCTCCCCTTTGCCCTGCCGGACATCGGACAGAGCGAGATCGACGAAGTTCTCGACTCTTTAAAATCTGGATGGCTGACAACCGGCCCAAAAACTCAGCGGTTTGAAAAGGACTTTGCCCAATACCTCGGCGGCGGCGTTCACGCGATGGCTGTCAACTCAGCGACTGCCGGGCTGCACTTGGCGCTTGAAGCCTGCGGCGTCGGCCCGGGTGATGAGGTCATCACCACGTCGTACACCTTTACGTCGTCGGCAGAAGTCGCCCGATATTTGGGCGCCGAACCGGTTCTGGTAGACGTCCTGCCGGACTCACTGGAAATTGACCTGGCGGCAATTGAGCGGGCGATCTCTCCCAAAACGAAAGTCATTATCCCGGTCCATCTGGCTGGGTTGGCCTGTGACATGAAGCCTCTCCTTGAGCTCGCCCACCGCCACGGCATCAAAGTGGTTGAAGACGCGGCTCACTGCTTCCCGGTTAAGTATCGCGGAGACTTCATCGGCACGCTCGATTCTGACTGCACGGTGTTCAGCTTCTACGCCACGAAGACCATGACGACCGGCGAAGGCGGCATGATCGTCACAAAAGATGCGGAGATTGCCAAGCGCTGCCGGTGCATGAGACTTCACGGCATCGACCGGGACGCGTTCGACCGGTACACATCCGAACGTCCTGCGTGGTACTACGAAATTGTCGCGCCGGGTTTCAAGTACAACATGACCGACATCGCCGCGTCCATCGGTATTCACCAGCTGGAGCGGGCCAAAGGGTTCATGAGCCGCCGAAGCGCCATCGCCCAAAAGTACCTCCAGGCGTTCGCCGACCTTCCCGTCCAGCTGCCGATGGGCCCTACTCCCGAAAGAGAGCACTCTTGGCACCTGTTCATGCTGCGGCTGTCCGACGACGCCCCCATCTGCCGGGACAATTTCATTCAGGAAATGTCGAACGCCAAGATAGGGTGCAGCGTTCACTACATTCCCCTTCACGCCCAGCCGTACTGGAAGCAGCGTTACAACTTGCAGCCCCAAGACTTCCCTGTGGCGGAAGACGCGTGGAAACGGGAAGTGAGTCTGCCGATTTTCACGGCCATGAAAGACAGCGACGTGGACTACGTCATCGAACAGGTGCGCCGGCTCTTGAGCCGCTGAGGCGCCTGCAACCGACAAAATTCACAGGAACATACGTCCTGTTTGGCCTGCCTCTAAAAGCTTGGCAGGTCAGCCACTCATACAAGAGAGGAATCTTCTCATGACCTCCAAGCGATTTATGGACCTGCTCTTTACAATTCCCGGCATTATCCTGCTGAGTCCCATCATGCTGGTTATCGCCGTCTGGATTAAATGCGATTCCAAAGGGCCGATCATTTACAAGCAGAAACGGGTCGGGTTGGGCGAGCGTTTGTTCAACGTGTACAAGTTCCGGTCGATGGTTACTGACGCCGACAAGGCTTCCCTGCTGACAGTCCGGGCCGACGACCGGGTAACGAGAGCCGGCCGCTTTCTTCGAAAAACCAAACTTGACGAGCTGCCCCAGCTTTTTAACGTGTTGATCGGAAACATGAGCCTTGTGGGGCCACGCCCTGAAGTCGCCAAATATGTGGCGTTTTACCCGCCCGAGGCGAAAAAGCTGATCTTTTCGGTAAAGCCCGGGATCACAGAACGGGCGTCAGTTGAGTACAAAGACGAAAACGACCTGCTGGACTGCGCCGACGATCCAGAAAAAACGTACATCGAAAAAATTTTGCCGGTGAAAATCCGCTACTCCGTCGCCTACGCTAAATCGCACACCGTTTTAGATGATCTAAAAATCATCATGGCGACAATCAAAGCGATTGTTTCGTAAGTCAAGTTCATAGTCCCCAGAACATAATGGAAGCCCCGACACCTCGCGGTGTCGGGGCTTTCGTTTGTCTTTTATCGTTTGAGAAGAGGCACGACTGCCGGCAGGTCTTTGCCCTCGCAGAACTCTAAACTGGCCCCGCCGCCCGTGGACAGGTGGCTGACCAAAGAGCCGACGCCGAACTTCTTCGCCGCGGACGCCGAATCCCCGCCGCCCACCACTGTGAACGTGCCGGTTCGGGTCGCCTCAGCCAAAGCGTTCGCCACAGCCTTCGTGCCGCTGGCAAACGCCTCGCTTTCAAACACGCCCATCGGTCCATTCCACAGAACCGTCCGAGCTCCCTTGATCGCCTCGGCAAAAAGCTTTTCCGTCCGAGGCCCAATGTCAAGCCCCATGCAATCGGAAGATATCTCCTCCGCCGGGACGACCCGCGCCGTCTCGGGCTCCTCAATCGCATGGGCCTCGACGACGTCAACCGGCAGCAGGACGCGGACGCCCCGTTCCTTTGCCCGAGCGAGCATTGACCGGGCAAAGTCAGCGTGTTCTGCGTCGTACAGCGAACGGCCGACGTTCAAGCCTTTCTCGGCCAAGAACGTGAATGCCATGCCGCCGCCGATCAGAAGGGAGTCGGCCTTCTCGATCATCCGTTCGATGACGGCGATCTTGTCGGCGACTTTTGCCCCGCCCAATACGACGACGTACGGCGGGACCGGCTCGTCGCGCACGACAGACAGCGCGTCGATTTCCTTTTGAAGAAGGAACCCCGCCGCGCTCGGCAGCGAGTCTCCGACGCCGACCGTCGAGCTGTTGGCCCGGTGCGCCGCGCTGAAGGCGTCCATCACGAACGCGTCGAACGGCTTCGCCATCAGAGCGCTAAACGCGGGATCGTTCTTTTCCTCCTCCGGGTGAAAACGGGAGTTCTCCAGCAAAAGGACTTCTCCCGCCTTTTGAGAGGAAACGGCTTTGGCGACTTCAGGGCCGACGCAGTCAGCGACGAAGCGAACAGGCACGCCGTAGATTTTTTCCACGTCCGCTCGAATTTGGCCGAGGGACAGTTCAGGCACGACCTTCCCCTTCGGCCGGCCAAAATGGGACACCAAAGTCACCAACGCGCCCTGAGCCAACAAGGCGTCGATCGTTTCTTTGTGAGCAGCGATACGGGTCGTGTCTGTGACCTTTCCGCCTTTAAACGGCACGTTGAAGTCCACCCGGACAAGGACTTTTTTGCCGGACAGATCGAGCGAATCAATGCCCCGAAGTTTCATTTAAAATCCCTTCTCGATCATGTAGTTGGCCAGATCGATGCAGCGGCATGAATAGCCCCACTCGTTGTCGTACCAAGCGAGAACTTTTGCCAAGTTGCCGATAACCATCGTCTGGGACGGCGCAAACACGGCCGAGCGGGGATCGTGAGTGAAGTCCACCGACACGCAGTCGTCGGTCTCATAGCCCAAGTAGCCTTTGAGCGTCGATTCGGAGGCTTCCTTCATGGCCTGGTTAATCGACTCGACGGTCACGGGCTTGGCCGCAACGAACGTCAGGTCGACCAGCGACACGTCCGGCGTGGGGACGCGGATTGAAAGGCCGCTCAGCTTGCCGTTCAGCTCAGGAATGACCTTGCCGACAGCCTTGGCGGCGCCAGTGGTCGTCGGAACCATGGACAGCGCGGCGGCCCGGGCGCGGAAATTGTTCTTGTGGGACTTGTCGTGAAGTCTCTGGTCGCTGGTGTAGCTGTGCTCGGTCGTCATCAAGCCTGAAACGATGCCGAACTGCTCGTGAAGGACCTTGGCCACAGGAGCGAGGCAGTTGGTCGTGCAGGAGGCGTTCGAGACGATGTGATGCGACGCCGGGTCGTACGTTTTCTCATTGACACCCATGACAAAGGTCGCGATGTCGTCGCTCTTTCCCGGAGAGGTGAGAAGGACCTTTTTTGCGCCGGCCTGAAGGTGCCAAGACGCTTTATCGCTCTTCGTGTAAGCGCCGCTCGCCTCAATGATCAAGTCGACGCCCAGTTTCTTCCACGGCAGTTCTTCGGCCGTGTCGGCGCGAAGGACTTCCATCGAGTGGCCGTCCACAATCAAGTGAGAATCGTCGTAGGAGATCTGAGCGTCGAATCTCCGATGAACCGAATCGTACTTGAGCAAATAGGCCATCTGGTCCACCGCCGCATTATGGCGCTGAAGCGCGACAACTTCCATGAGCCCTTTGGTGTCGTACTCTTTGAGTCCCCGAAGTACAAGTCTTCCGATCCGACCAAAACCGTTAATTGCCACACGAACCTTCGACATTGCCTACCTCCTCGCGTCAGACGCGCACCGTCATGAGCTGAAAGCTCCCTTTAAGCTTCCTCAAGCGGGGAAAAGCCCCGCTCTTCCGCCAGTTGCTGAAGTCTGTGCCAACGATATTTTATCGTAGACTTGCTCATCTGTGGATCCAAAAGCGTCCCTAATTCGCCCAAGCTGGCCGCCGGATAGGAGAGGCGAAGCCGGAGTACCTGAGAAAGGGCTTCGGGCAGGTCAATCTCCTGATCGAGAAAAAAACGAGCCAGCTCAACCTGCCGTCTTGCCGCCGCAACCGACCGGCGAATATTCGCCTCATCGCAGTTAGCCTGCCTGTTGGCCTGATCCCTTAAAAACCTGACAAGTCCTCTGTTCTGCAGGACCTGAACGGTCTGAGGCAGTTTGAGGTTGTGGCACAGCTGGATGATCCCGTCCAAGTCCCGCAGGATCAGCTCCGTCCGACCGCCTTTGACTCGGCTGGATGCCTTGATTCCCGCCGCCGCCAGCGAGTCCATCACCCGCCCGGCTAAAACTGGCTGTGCCAGCCGCATCAGACAATAGTACCCGCTTTTCGGAGCGTACAGGCCGCCGCAGACGCCGAACACGCCTCTCATCCACGCCCAGCGCAAAAACTCCGGGCGATCCTGCACCGCAAGAATTGCCCGATACCCCTCTGTGGGCAGCGCTAAGGCCACTTGGCCCCGCCCAAGGCAGAGCTGCTCCCCCAGAGGAAGCCCCTCACAGATCGGACACTTGGGCCAAAGGCGTCGAACCCGGCGAAATGTCCAGAACCGCCCGCAGGACAGGAGAACTTTTTCGTCCGCGGCCGCGCGAACGCCCATCGAGGAAACAAGGCCTGCAAGTTCCGACTCGGCGGAAACAGGGTCGGGTATCTCCCCGGTGAGCCACTCGTCCCAGAGTCGGTTGGATATCTTCATGACAGGGGCCGAAAATGGCGAAGCGCCCGCATAAGGACTTCTGCCAACCGCGCGCTGTGATGCCTGATGACGGTTCCGTCTTTGACTTGAAGAAGCAGTTCTCTGTAAACGTTACAGCCCAGCGAGACCAGCTCTTCTTCTTCCGCCTCAGACAGGGTCAAAGGGACTGAGCCTCTTTCCTCATACCGATCACGAAGAGCGGGAACAATCGGAGCTTGGTTGACCACGACGCCGTCAGGGAAGCGCCCCAGCGTTTTAGCAATCCACCGGACGTGATCCATCAAACTCAAAGCGCTGGTTTCACCCGGCTGGGTCATCAAGTTCGCCACGTAAATGACCGGCGCCGCTCCGTCCCTGACCGCGTCAGCAAAGCCAGGAACTAAAAGGTTGGGGATAACGCTTGTGAACAGGCTTCCAGGACCTAAAACGATCATATCCGCGCCCTCAACGGCCTGAATGGTCTCGCGTTCCGGCTCGGCGTCCTTCGGTTCAAGCCAAATTTCTTCGATTTTGTCGCCGTGTTGGGAGACTTCCAACTCTCCTCGGACAATGCCGCCGTCTTCCAGTTTGGCCGCCAAAGTGACAACCTCCGTCGTGATCGGCAGCACCCTACCTCGGACCGACAACAGGCGGTTCATCAGCTGGACACCGTTTTTAAAATCGCCGGTCTGCTCGATCGCGGCGAGAAGCATCAGATTCCCTAAGCTGTGTCCCTTCAGGTCTCCTCGGTCAAAACGAAAGTCGAGAAATGAGCTCAAGTGGCTGTCGTTTTCGCTCAGGGCAACCAAACAGTTCCGAATGTCGCCGGGCGGAAGGACGCCCCAATCCCGAATCAGCCGACCGGAACTTCCGCCTTCGTCCGTCACGGTCACAACAGCTGAAAGATTCTTCGTGTAGGCCTTCAGTCCCAGCAAAAGAGACGAAAGCCCCGTGCCGCCGCCGACAGCGACAATTGACGGCCCCATCGCCAGACGAATTTGAACCGCCGCCTGCGTCCGGGCCTCTTGACTCTTGCCCGGGAACTGGCCCCGGCCTTTCAGGCCCCGCCGTCTTCTGAAAAGAACCGCGCCAGCGCCGGACAGGACCCCAACTGCGAAGGCAGCAATCAGCCAGATCATCCTGAAATCAGCTCCGATCCGGAACCGCGCTTTAGATCCCGGTGATTGACGTTCACCGTTACGCCCGGCAGCTGAGAAAGGCGCTCGGCCAGCCACTCCGCGGCAAAGACCGAACGATGTCGGCCGCCGGTGCAGCCCAGCGCCACGTGAATATAGTTTTTCCCGCTGTTGTGACAGACGTGAAGGATCGACGCCAGCAGGTCATAGCACGAACACAAGAACTCGTTTGCCGGGCTGCGCTCGAAAATATACTGCCGAACAGGCTCGTCAAGCCCCGACTTGTCTTTGAGCTCTGGCTCGTAGTAGGGATTAGCAAGAAAACGAACGTCAAACAGAAAATCAGCGTCAGCCGGGTTGCCGTACTTGAACCCAAACGACGTGACCAACACGTCGACGCTTTCCTTCCCCTTATCGATCAGGGACAGGACGTGTCGTTTCAGCTCAGCGGCGTCAAATCTGGTGGTGTCGATGACCAAGTCCGCCAGCTGACGAACCGCATGAAGCATCTGCCGCTCGGCTCGAATACCGTCCAGCAAGGACTCTTTAAACCCAAAAGGATGCCGTCGCCTTGTAAACCGATACCGACGGATGAGCGTCTCTTCGGAAGCCTCCATAAAAAGCACCGTCAGCCGTACGCCCTGATCCCGCAAAGCCCTGATAGCGCTCGGCAGCTCGGTTAGAAGAGCTTCGCTTCTGGCGTCCACGACGGCTGCCACGTCCCGTTCCTCGCTGCTGCGCCCGCCCACAAGAGACGCAAGAGCCGGCAGCATCGGTGCAGGCAGGTTATCGACGGTAAAAAAGCCCTGATCTTCTAGGGCATCCAAGACACAGCTTTTTCCGCTCCCGGACTGGCCAGTAACGACAAAGACCCTTCCTACAGGCATGTCAGATCACTGGTTTTTCACGACTAAAACAGGGTAGCCGGCGCTTTGCAGCTTATCAGCCACAGCCTGAGCCGACTCGGCGCTCGAACCGCCGGCGACAAACACCCTGAAGAACGTCCGTCCTTTGACCTCCGCCCGCCGGACGACGGTCGCATATCCTTTCGACTTCAGCTCGGCCGATACTGTCGACGCTCCCTTGTCGTCGGTAAACGAGCCGCTCTGCACCAGGTAATTGCTCTTTTCAATCGTCGCCCCACGGTCCGGCGCTGAGACCGCCGGACGCGCGACAGGTGCGGGCGCCGCAGAAACAGCCGGGCGCACAGCAGGAGCCGGTTTAGCGGCAGGCTTTTTGGCCGGAGGGGCCGTTTTGACAGGAGCGACAGCAACCGCAGTCTGACCATTTTTGTCAGTCGCAGGTTCGGCAACTAAAGGCCTGGCATCAGCGGGAACCACGTCTGCCTGAACTGGGACAGGCTCGACAACGGCTGACCGCTGGGGAAGCTCCGAGTGAACAGGAGCCGGCTGAACCGTCCGTGCCGGGCTGTTGACGACAATCGGAGTCTTTGAGGCTTGGGCGGGAAAGAACAGCACCTTGATCCCGATGATCAAAATTGCTAAAAATACGATTCCCAGAACAGGAAGCATTAAGTCACCAAAATTCAGCGCTGGTTTCTGTTTGAATCGGTTCGTCGATCGACTGGGCATGAAAACACCTCATTTCTTGCTGCAATTTAAAAGAAAAGGGGACAGATACCTGTCCCCACATCGGTCACTTTTTTCTGGCACGGCGGCTGATAGCCGGCGTGTCATAACTGTCGTCGCCCCCAACGTTCAGGAAATCGTCCTCATCATCGGAGACCAAGTCGGCAGGGTTCAGGTTCAAGCCGCTCCGTCGCTGGCCAGCCCCCCGCGGGCTGTCAAAGTGAGCTGAGCTGACCTGACGGTTCTGCCGACGAATCGCGCCGGTTCCGTTAAAGCCAGTCGCAATAATCGTGAAACGAACCCGATCCTCCATCGCCGGATCCGGAGCCCATCCCCAAATGATGTTGGCGTTCTCCTGAGCAGCCTGAGCGATGACTTGGTTGGCCTCGTTGATCTCATGCAGTCCGACTTCCGGGCTGACCTCGATAAAATACAGCAGGCCAGTGGCACCGCTCATCGGGGCCGTCATCATCGGTCCGCTCATAGCGGCCCGGGCAGCGGCAACCGTGCGCCCCTCGCCCTTCGCTTCGCCGATACCCATGATGGCCGTTCCGGCACCTCTCATGATGGTGCAGACGTCGGCGAAGTCCACGTGAACCAGAGCTGCCTTGCGGATCATTCCGGTAACGCCGGCCACAGCCTGACGCAGCACGTCATCGGCAACTTGGAAGGCCTCAAAGAACGACGTGCCCTTGTCGCAGACTTCCAGCAGCTTATCGTTCTCGATGATGATCAGAGCGTCAACCTTGTCTCGGAGCTCGTTAACACCCCGCTGGGCGTTTTGAGCCCGCATGGGGCCTTCCCAAGAGAACGGCATGGTGACGACTGCGACCGTCAGGGCTCCCAGCTCTTTAGCGATCTCAGCGATGATCGGAGAGGCACCAGTTCCAGTCCCGCCGCCCATGCCGGCGGTGATGAACACCATGTCCGCACCCTCAAGAACCGCTTTAAGGTCTTCTGTCGACTCCTGAGCCGCCTCTTTGCCGCGGGCGGGGTCCGCTCCAGCGCCGCGTCCGCCGGTCAGCTTTGTCCCTAAGGCTATCTTCGTCGGGGCCTTGGAGAGCTCGAGGGCCACCACGTCAGTGTTGACGGCGATAAAATCTACGTCCACAACTTCGCTGGCAATGATGTTGTTCAGCGCGTTGCCGCCGCCGCCGCCAACTCCTACAACCTTGATGACCTCTCGCGGAGGCATCGCCTGCGTCGTGCTGGGCTTAAAAACTTCGTTATTCATTGTCATCCCCGTTGCCTCCTAAAAAAGCTCTTTCAGCGATTTCAGCATTTTCTTAAAAAGCCCTTCGCCTAAGCGTCGGGACGATTGAGGCGCCTGTTCCACGTCGACAGAGAAGAAGCCCGACATGATCGAATCAACAGTGGAATCAAGATACTTGTATCTGTTCCGACGTTTTTCCAGCAAGTAGAAGATAATGCCCATCAGCAGGCAGTACTGGCTCGTGTCACAGCCAGGACGAAGTTTCTGAATCGGAGCTGCCGGCGCCCGACGAACAGGCAGGTTCAAAATGGACGAGGCAAACGTCTCAATCCCGTCTGTTTGAGCGACACCGCCGGTCAGAACGACCCCGGACGGGAACTGATGCTTCGAGTTCTCCGCGATAAACGGCGCGACCTTCTCCTCCAAAAGCTCTTCAATTCGACAGGCAACTGTCTGCCGTATCAGGTCGCCGTCCAGTTTTCGGGTCTGTCCTTGAATAGAGGCCGTTACTTCTTTAGCCGGTTCAGCGCCTGAATCAAGTGAAACGGCCTTCTTAACCTCTTCGGCGGCCCCCATGGGTATCTTCAGCATCTGGGAGACGTCGCTGGTGACGTAATCCCCGCCTATCGGGAACACCGTAAACGCCACCGGCCGATCTTCGTTGAAGATCGCCACGCTGGTTGTGCCTCCGCCGAGGGAAAGAGAGACCGCGCCGACGCTTTTCTCCTCTTGGTTGAGCGACCCGAGCGCCGCCGCCAGCGGTTTGTAAACCAACCCGCGAACTTGAACCCCAGCGTGCTGAACGCAGTTAACGACGTTCTGCACAATCGAACGGGGCATGATGACTGCCTGCAGTTCGACCTCAAGGCGGATGCCGGTCATGCCGAGCGGATCGTCTATGCCGCTATTGCCGTCAATGGAGTACTTGATAGGAAGCAGGTGGACGACGCAGTGATCTGACGGAACGGACAGGCCGCTCAACGCCGACTCAATAACCCGCATCACGTCGTCGTCAGCAACTTGACGAGGCGTTCGACTAAGGGAAATCATTCCCCAGACTGATTTAGTGTACGCATCGACCCCGCTGAAAGCAACCGTCACAGCACGGATATCAAACCCCACCATGGACTCCGCGTCGGCAATAGCAGCTGCAACCGAGTCCGTGGCTCGGTCAAGGTTCACAATCAGACCCTTGCGGACTCCTCGGGAAGGAGCCTGGCCGATGCCGATGATCTGTACTTCGTCACCGGAGAACATGTCCCATTCAGCGACAACCGCTGAAATTTTCGATGTTCCGAGATAAAGACCAACGAGAATCTCGGCATCCTTTCCCATTGAAAACACTCCTTTGCTCACTACATCACTCAAACGAGCTGTCCAACTGCCTCAAGATGACTTTATCCTTGTATGTCGCGTCAAACAGGCTGTATCCCTTGGTCGCGCCGTCGAGCAAAAGCCTGTGGGCGACCGGAAGCGTCTTGTCAAGATACGGCAGACTTCCTAAAAACGAAATGGACGTTCCTTTCGTTCTGCTCGTCAAAAAGCACTGCACCACGTCTTCGCCGCCACGCCTCCGAAGCACGATGTTGCTCGCTGTCATATCTGGCATTCCGGACAGGTGGGCCAACAAATCACGCACCCACTGAGCTGACAGGTCGCTTTTTCCCATATGTTCCAAGGTCCCGTCAGTCGAAAGAACCGACACGGGGAAGCTGTCATCAATGTGGAGCGCCGGCAGTCCCTGAGGCGATCCGAGCATGTACTGGTCGGACAGCTTTTTCGTCCAGATGTGGCCGTCCTCGGCAAGGAAAAGATTCTCGCCGTGCCAAATCAGCTCAATGGCCGGACTCAAGCTTTCAACGAAGACTTCAATGCTCTGCCCCATGTGGGACGAAGAAACTGTCAGATGAACGGGCAGACCGTCTTCCCATTCCCTCATTTGGTCCCAATGGAAACACCACATCGGGCCGAAGAATGAAAAGCTCTCGCTCCACGCGTGAATCTGAGCCTCCGTGGCCGGCGTGCCATTTCTGACTATCAGACTTCTTAGACGAAACGGTTCGTACAGCTCACCGACTTTCATCAGCGCCCCTGAGCCAAGGGCCAGCAGGAGCGCCGCAACGCCCCGCCAATTCATTGTCCGCAGAAGAAGACCATTACGCGGTTGCGGAGCAGGGCGCTTTCAGGTTCTGAAGGATCAGGTCGCCGATGACGCAGACGTCCCCAGCTCCGGCCGTCAACAGCAGGTCTCCCGGCTGAAGCACCGACATGACACACGCCTCGGCGTCCACTTTATCGCGAACGAGATGACAGAGCCCCGGATGCCGCTCGTGGATCTTATCCTGAATGAGAGAACTGGACACGCCGGGAATCTGCTGTTCGTCAGCGGCGTAGATGGGTAGCAAAATCACCTGATCAGCCTGAGAAAGGACTTGGGCGAACTGCTCATACAGAGCCGCCGTGCGGGTGTATCGGTGCGGCTGAAAGACCACCACAAGCCGCCGTTTGGGGAACATCTGCCCCAAAGCGGTGAGAGTGGCCTTCAACTCGTTCGGGTGGTGGCCGTAGTCGTCATAGACAAGGATATCATCTCCGGCGTTGCCCTTCTGCTGAAGACGCCGCTTGACGCCGTGGAACTCGTTCAGCGCGGAAACCATCAGGTCAAACGAGATGCCCAAGCGGGAACCGGCCGCCAGAGCTGCCAGAGAGTTGAGCAGATTATGTGTTCCTGAAACCGTCAGCCTGACCCGGCCAACCTGACGGCCAAATCGGTTGAGGGTGTAGCTCATGCCGCCGCCGGGATACTGCTCAAGGTTTGTCGGATAGAAGTCGTTCCCCTTTTCCAGCCCGTAGGTGACCCGATTCTGACAGTTTTGGCCTTCCAGACGTCCCAACAGAGCTCTGACGCCCGGATCGTCGCCGCAGAGAACCTCGAATCCATCGCTTGGAACGTTGGCAAGGAACGAAACGAACGCGTCAACAACCGACTGCCGGGATGGGTAATAGTTCACGTGATCCCAGTCAACGTTCGTCACAACGGCTACTGAAGGCTGGAAAAACTGGAACGAGCCGTCGCTTTCGTCCAATTCAGCCACCATGACGTTGCCGTTGCCTAATTTAGCATTGCAACCGATATCGCACAGTTCGCCGCCGATGGCAACCGTAGGCTCCAGGCCGGCCCGCTCAGCTATCAAACTGATCATGGATGTGGTGGTCGTTTTCCCGTGCGTTCCAGCCACGCCGACGCCACACCGACTGTTAAAAAGAAGGCTCAAGAGTTCAGCCCGCTGTACCACAGGAATGCCGCGCTCTCTTGCCGTTACAAGCTCCGGATTGTCTGAGGGAATAGCACTGCTGTAAGCCAAGATATCCGCTTTGTGGTCGTCTAAGTGATGCGGGTCGTGCCCTAAGTACACTGGAACCCCCGCTTCTCTGACCTTGGTCGTGTAGCAGCTGTTTCCCATATCGCATCCCGTCACTTGAAAGCCGAGAGCTTTGTACAGCAGAGCCAAGCCGCTCATGCCGGCGCCGCCAACTCCCATCAGATGAATGCTTCTGACCCGTGACAGATCAAGGCTTGTCGATGCCACTGCTCTATCTCCCTTCAGCGTTAACGCTCTGCAGAGCATCCCACAGAGCCTCGGACCCGCCGGAACGACCTTCCGGCCAACGAAGTTCCCGACCGGCCGCCCGTGAAAAAGCGTCGGAGAGGCCCTCGTCTCCAGTCCAGTATGGAGTTCCCGTCTCTTTGTTGAAAAGCTGAGCGTTGGCCAACTGGTGGCCGCCGGCCGACCCTTCCCACGGGACAACCAAAGCCCGCAGCCTGAGCGCCTCAATCTCCGCCAGAGTCGCCCCTCCTGCCCGGCTGATGACCAGATCAGCCGCGGAGTAGGCCAAGGTCATGTTCCACTGAGGCTCAACGGTCAGGGCGTTATCAAATGAAACCGACCCAGATGCCGCCCCGACGAACAGGAAAAACCACGCCTTTGATTCTACCATATTCGACAGTCGTTCGAGGTCTTCTCCGATGCCTCGGCTGCCAAGAGACCCGCCGACGACAACAGCTAGTTTTTTCCCTTTTTCGAGAGGCTTTTTCAATAGAAGGCGCTGAGCTTCGGCACGGTCAGTCAGCGACATCGCACGCACCGGGATGCCAGTATATTGGAATCTGCTGATGCCCCGACATTCAGACCAGCCTGAGGCGACAGGGCAGCCGAGGCGCGCCAGCATTCTGTTCCCTCGGCCGGCGATTACGTTCTGCTCGTGGGTCATCGTCCTGATCCCAGCCTGACGAGCCGCCCAAAAGACCGGCAGCGACAAATACCCTCCGAACAGCAGACACGCCGTCGAAGCTTCTTCTCGAATAAGCTTCTTCGCGGCTCGATAAGTTCTCACCAGATCAAGAGTCCTGCCGGGCGCTTTCTTCAACCCGCCGCCCAACGGGGACCCCACGATGGGCAGATAGTGGGCATGAACCCCGTGAGCCTCGCAGATCTGCCGTTCCAGAGGCCGGGATCCTGTCGCCAAGCTCCAGCTGACGTGATGACTTGACAGCCATTGTCCGAACGCTATCGCCGGGATCAGATGACCGCCTGTTCCCCCGGCAACCAACAGGATTTTCAGGACTCGTCACCTCCCTGCGCCGACTTGCGGGCAACTCTCGCGAGAATGCCGACTCTCATCCACATAAAAAGCAGAGATGTTCCGCCGTAGCTCACAAACGGAAGAGGCATGCCGCTGAGCGGGATAAGTTTTGTCACGCCGCCGATATTGATAAACAGCGGAAGAATCACCGAAACGCAACACCCCCAAGCGAACTGCTTTGAAATCCCAACAGAGCGCCGGTACACCTGAAGGGCCACAAACGACCAAATGATGAAACACCCTAAAAGGACCATCGTCCCAATGAGGCCAAACTGCTCGCCCATGGCAGGAAAGATGAAGTCGTTGTGAACCTCGGGGAGGAAGTCTTGAGACCGGTTGACCCCGATGCCCGACAGTCCGCCGTTGGCAAACGCGATCAGCCCTTGGATTACTTGGTAGCCAGAGCCCATTGGATCGCTCCACGGATCAAGCCAAACCGCAATTCGCTCCTGCCGGTACCCTTGGTGCATGACCACCAGATACATGAGCGGCGTCAGTACTGCCAGAGCTCCAGCCGGAAGCAAAAAACCGTACCGATCGACGAGCAGAGCGCCGGACAGCGCGACGATCAGCAGGACGCTGCCGAAGTCCGGCTGCCGAAGAAGAAACACAGCGCACAGGAACACGATTCCACCGGTCACAGCCAGCGCCTTAAGCTGACGGGCGTTGCGCTGATACAGCCGAACGAGCAGCAGGAGCAGGGCAAAGCTCAGGGCTTCGGCGGGCTGAAAGCTGAACGAGCCGAAATGAATCCACCGGGACGCGCCTTTGATGGTTACCCCGATTCCCGGCGCCAAGGTGAGGCCGAGAAACAGAAACGAGGCGGCGAAAGCACCCCACGCGACGCGAGTCCAAACGGTCAGCGGAATCGACATGACGGCTAAAAAGCAGATGAACGATACAGAAAGCCACAACAGCTGCTTAAACGCCGGCGAGTGTCCGGACCAGCCGGTCATGGCAGCAATGACAACGAGCCCGCAAAATGAAAGAAGCATTGGAATTAACCAGATCAGAAGCGAGCTCAGATCTCCCTTTCGCTCCATCTCAGTCCGGCAGAGCCATGACGAGGCGCTTGAAGTGATCTCCCCGCTGTTCGTAACTCTGGTACATATCCCAGCTGGTGCATGCCGGCGAGAGAAGAACCGTGTCTCCCGGGCGGGCCAATCCGTCGGCCGTCGAAACTACTTCTTCCATGCAGCTTGTCCTGTGAATTGACTGGACTCCAGCTTCCCGAAGGGCAGCCTCAATTTTGTCCGACTCCGCGCCGATGAGAATGACGTTCCTAGCTCGAGCTTTGACGGTCTGCGCCAGCGTCTCGTACTTCTCGCCTTTGCCCTTGCCGCCGAGGATGATGATTTTCGGCCCATCGATGCCCTCAAGAGCAGTGCGGGTCGACGCTACGTTCGTACCTTTTGAGTCGTCCACCCACGTAACGCCTCGACGAACTCTCACCAGCTGACACCGATGCGGCGGCGGAAGGAAATCGGAAAGCCCCTGAAGCGGCGCGAACGATTTGTCGATCAGTGCCAGAGCCGCACCGGCCATCGCCGCGTTTTCCAAGTTGTGCTGTCCCACCAGCGACAGCTGAGACCGATCGAACAGCTTTTCCCGGCCCGAATCCCGTTCAAGCCACACGGCCTGATCGTCCCAGTAAATTCGCGTTCCTTCGGTGCCGCCCAAGGTACAGACCGATCCGCCCGACGGGACAAGGGCAGCATCCCGAGCCTGAACGATCTCCCAGTTGCCCTTTCCCGGCCGGCCGAACACTTTCAGTTTGTCGGCCACGTAGTTCTCATAGCTTCCGTGCCAGTCGATGTGATCCGGAGCCAGGTTGGTCAACAGGGCGACTTGAGGCGTAAACGACTTGTTCCAGTGCAGCTGAAAGCTGCTCAGCTCCATCACTGTGTAGTCAACCGCCGTTCCCGCCGCGTTTGCTAGAGGCTCACCAATATTGCCGACCACCGCGACGCTTTGACCGCGGCAACGGAGCAAATGCCCCAACAGCGCAGTCGTGGTCGTCTTGCCGTTCGTTCCAGTGACGGCAATCGTTTTGCCGGGAAGCCATGGGGCGAGAAATTCCAGCTCTCCGACGACGGGTATCCCCCGCCCTTCTGCCTGTTTGACAGCTTCGGAGGCAGGAGAGACGCCACTGCTGACCACCATCTGGTCACATTCACAGCAGCGCGGGGAATGGCCGCCCGTTTCCCATTCAATTCCGGCGTTTCGGAAGCCGAGGCAGATCTCCGGCGCCAGTTCCTTTTTCATATCGGTCACAAAGACGCTGGCTCCGAGTTTTTTAGCCCATAAGGCTATTGCCTGACCGCTCACGCCAGCACCGACAACTGTTATTCTCCCCGCCATGCATCTCTCCCCTTTTAGAAAAGCAGATCTCCAATGAACAGGCACCCGGCAAGTCCGATGAGGTGAACGACCATAAACCGCCACGTAATCAGATTTTCCGGCCACCCTTTCAGCTGAAAATGGTGATGGATCGGCGCCATGAGGAACACTTTTTTCCCCCTGCCGTGAATTGAAACCAGCTGAATCACCACAGAAATCATCTCAACGCCGAACAGGAACCCGACGGGAACCAATGTCAGAATCGGCATACCGGACACGAGGACGATGGACACCAGGAGCCCAGCCAGAAAATGGCTTCCTCCGTCTCCCATGAACACTTGAGCCGGATGGGCGTTATGCCACAGAAACCCCGCGCAGAGCGCCGCGCCGGCGCAGGACGCCAAAAACGGCTCAGTTCCAGGGGCTAAAAAACACAGAGCGCTGAACGAGATTAAGGACGCTCCCGCCGCCAGCCCGTCCAATCCATCGGTAACGTTCAAGGCGTTCTGAGCGCCGACCGCGAGGAAGAAGGCCAGAAGCCACCACAGCACGCCAGCCCAAATACTTGAGGACGGGGAACCGGACAGACCGTAGGCCTGCAGCTGGGCAAACCAGACGATCGTCACAGCCATCTGCACAAGAAACTTTCCCTTACTGGAAAATCCTTCGCTGGAACCGCGCCGGAACTTCAGGACGTCATCGGTCAGTCCAATCGCCCCGCAAAGTACCGGATAGACCCACAGCGCGACGGCAGTCAAATTGCGCGTCACAAGCCCGCTGATTAAAAAACCAGAGCCGATCAGCATAAACACGACGCCGCCCATTGATGGAACCTTGGCTTTGACGGCCTCGTCAACTTTGGGCCCGTAGGCTTTCTGGACCTGAGACACGCCTTTTGTCCGCATGACGCTGATCCAGCTTTGCTGCGCCAAAATCTCACCGATTGCTACCACGATAAAGGTGACCAGTCCGAGAGCGAGGAAACTCATCGCCCGCCTGCCTCCTGACCTTTCAGCTCTTTGACCAACCGCTCCAGCCCGCAGGCGTGAGACCCTTTCACCAACAGCACGTCGCCGGAGCGAAGATTCAATCCGGCGACGGCTCGCCGGACCTCTTCCCAGTCCGTCAGCAGGTTGTCAGTCGCTTTCGCGCCGCTCTGCCAGTCCGAGCCGTAGGCGCCCCACCAATCGAAGCCCTGTCCTCGGGCCACTTCCATCACCTGCTGGTGCGCGGCGCTTGCCCCGGCTCCCAATTCGCCCATAGAACCCAGCAGGGCGAACTTCCTGCCCCGGATCTGAACTTCGCCGAGGCTCTGAATTGCCGCCGTCATGGACTTGGGCGACGCGTTGTAGCTTTCGTCAATCAAAAACGCCCCGTTTTGAAGCCTGACGACTTCGCCCCGCCCCGGCAGAGACTCGAAAGAAACTGCTTCCCTGACTGCCTGCCGGAAAGGAACTCCCATCCGCACCGCTAGGGCGAGGGCACAGCACAGCGGGTACAAGCCATGTTTTCCGGACAGCCGGACGCTGACGGGAACTCGATCACCGCTGTAACAAAGCCTTGCCGACACCTTGAAGCCTTCGTCCCACTCGAGCCGATCGTCCTCAAAGGACAGGCTGCCGTCTCGGCCGAACGTGGTGACCGGCGTATTGATTTGCGACGCCAACTCAGCCAACAGCGGATTATCAGCGTTTAAGACCGCGTCCTTGAGACGGCCGCCGCCAAAAATTCCAGCCTTTTCCCTGAGGACGCCCTGAACCGAGCCGAACCCCTCCAAGTGCGCCGGAGCCACCTCCGTGATAGCCGCCGCCGTCGGCGGGAAGAAGCTTACCATCTGGGCGATTTCTCCCGGGTGGTTCGCCCCCATTTCCAGCACGAGGCACTGGACGTCAAACGGCGCCGACAGCACGGCAACCGAGCAGCCGATCAGCGTATTGTAATTGCCCGACGCGGCATGGGTCCTTTGGGACGCCGACATGATGCGGGCGAGAAAGCTCCGCGTCGTCGTCTTTCCTACGCTCCCTGTGACGGCAGCCACGTGCTTCAAGTCGGGCAAACGGACCAAGTACGCCCGCGCGAGTTCAGCCAAAGCCGTCTCGCTTCGATGGCCGAAAATGAACGTGACCTGAGGCCACTGAGCAGGAAGTTTCTCAGAGACCCGCCCCCGCTCCGCTAAGACGACGGATGCGCCGCGGGCCAAAGCCGACTCGATGTACAGGTGTCCGTCGGTTGACTCCCCCTGAAACGCCGCAAATCCGTCGCCCGGCTCAACCGCACGGCTGTCCACCCGAAAGGTCAGAGGTAGCGGCCGATCCGGCCCTGTCACGTCCAGACCGTTGGGAAGAAGATCTTTTAAGCTCAGCACTGCCCCACGCCCCTTGAAGCGCTCCACTCGCCCACGACGTCCCTGTCGCTGTACGGGTATTTGACGCCTTTAATTTCTAAATACGGCTCGGCCCCTTTGCCCGAAATAACCACCACGTCGCCGCGCTCCGCCTCGTCAAGCGCGGCAAAGACGGCGTCACGGCGGGAGAGAACCGTCGAAAACGACGCTTTTCCGCCCTCCAGCCCGGCGACTATCGCCCGGGCAATTTCGGCTGGGTCCTCGTTCCTCGGATTGTCCATCGTGACAATAACCCGATCGGCGGTCTGTCCGGCAATTTTTCCAAGCTCCGGCCGGGCGCCCGCAAACCGCTCGCCGCCATGCCCGAACACGCTGATCAGGCGCTTTGCCAGAGGGCGAAGCGTCGCCAGCAAGTTAGTCAAGGCAATTTCCGTGTGGGCGAAGTCGACGATGACCGTCACGCCGTTGGACAGGTTGATTCGCTCCATTCGGCCGGGGACCTGCGGCATCGTTTCCAACCCCTTCACAACCGCCTCGGGACTGCACCCCAAGCCGATGCAAAGAGACGCCGCACCCAGCGCGTTTTCAACGTTGAACCGCCCTGTCATGGGCAAAGCGACCCGACCGAGAAACTGGCCGTCAACCTGCAGGTCAAAGTCCGAGCCGCCGGCTTTCATCGTCAGACGGTCTGCTTTCACACGGACGTCGGCACCGTCCCCAAGCCCCCACGTCAGGCTTGACGGGAAACGGGCCGCGAGCTTTTGCCCCCACGGGTCACAGCCGTTGACCGAAATGACGGCGTTCGGCTTCAGGTGTTCGGTAAACAGCAGGGACTTGGCGGCAAAGTACTCTTCCATCGTGCCGTGGTAGTCCAAGTGCTCGGGCGAAAGGTTGGTAAACAGGGCCCCGTCGTAAGTCGAGCCGGAAATTCTGCCTTGTACCAGCCCATGCGATGAGCACTCCATCACGCAGGCACCGCACCCGTTGGCAATCATCGACTCGTACAGCCTTTGAAGGGCTGTGCTTTCAGGCGTCGTCCGATCGGCCACAGTTTCTTTGTCGCCGTCGTGGTAGACGACCGTGCCAATCAGGCCGGTTTTTATCCCGCAGGCACTCAGGACGCTTCGAATCATGTAGCTGGACGTGCTCTTGCCGTTCGTTCCGGTCACGGCGACCATCTTCAGCCGATCGCACGGAGAGCCGGCCAGTCGGGCGGCTAAAAACCCCATGGCGGCCCGCACGTCAGTGACCTGAATCCAGTTGTCCAAGCCGTCCGTCGGCCGCTCAATCATGAACCCAGCGACGCCAAGCCGCAGGCCTTCCATGATAAAACTGTGGCCGTCAAAATGACGGCCACAGACGCACGCAAAAACATCTCCCGGCTTCACTAACCGGGAATCACTGCAGAGCCGGCTCGTCTCTTTCAGGCCGTTCCAGTCTCCGCCCCAGCCCAGAAGGAAACCAGCACGTTTAAGGTCATCCAAAGCCTGAACTATCCGTCCGTCCATTCTTCTCCCGCCCTTTATTTCCGTCCGGCCCAAGGGATCTTGCGCGTCAAATTTGTCCCTTCAGCCGCATAATTTCTTCGACGATGTTTTTGAACACCGGGGCAACTATCTGTCCCCCGTAGTACCTCTGTCCCGTCACGTCGCCTAGGACGATCAGCATGGTGTACTCCGGCCGGTCAGACGGCCAGAAACCGATCATCGACGCGTTGTATCGGCCTTTGACGTATACGCCTTTGTCAGCCACCTGAGCGGTTCCCGTCTTGGCCGCGATCGGCACAAGAGAAGAGTTCGCTCCCTTTCCGGTCCCCTGGGTTACCACCTGCCGAAGGACCGTTCGGAGCCATCGGGCTGTCCGCGACGAAAGAACGCGGGTAATTTCTTGTGGTTTCTGGAGAACTACTTCGTTTCCCTGAGCGTCTACGGCCCGCTGGACGATGAAGGGCCTCATCAGAACGCCGCCATTAACGATGGCGTTGAACGCCGTAACTAACTGCAAAGGCGTCAGAGCAAATCCTTGGCCGATCGCCACGTTGGCCGGGATAACCCCGTACCACTGTTCGGGAGACCGAAGCAGCCCGGACTCCTCGCCGCTCAGCATGATGCCGGTTTGACGCTCAATCCCCCAGTTTTTCATGTCGCTGTGGGTCTTGTAGGGGTCGCACCTCATGCCGATCTGCGCCATGCCGACGTTCGATGACTTCTCAAGGATCTGATCAACCGACAGCGTGCCGTTGTCCTTCGGCGTGGCATCGCTCATCACAGCGTCGGCGATCTGTATCCGAGCCGGACAGCGAAACGCGCTGTTAGTCTTGATGGCCCCATTCTCAAGGGCAATGCCCACCATGATGGGCTTAAAGGTCGATCCCGGCTCATACACTCGGCTAATAACGTTGTTCCTGAGCGCTTCTGGGTGAAGGAACGTCGAACGAACGTTCGGGTCGAACGACGGCCAGCTGGCCATGCCGAGGACCTCACCAGTTGAGCTGTGAAGGCAGACTGCCGCCGCCCACTTGACCTTGTTCTGAACCGCCGCTTGGCCGAGGAACTCCTCAAGGGCGTACTGCACCTGTGAGTCAACGGTCAGGTACAGTCCCTGCTCTTGGGTCGGATCCTCTTCGGTGGGTTCCGACAGAGGCCGGGCACCCCGGTAGTTAACCAACGAACGTTCAGGGATATAGAGCACGTTGTTCCACGTCAGCTCAATGCCCGAAAGGCCCCAACTGTCGTTGTCGCAGAACCCCAACAGGTGGGAAAAGATCTTCCCTTTCGGATAAACCCGCTTGCGTTCCGAGCGAACGAACACGCCCTTGCCGCCGGCTTGACGGATCTCTTCCGCCTGTTCTTCCGTCAGGTAGCGTTTCAGCCAGTAGAACCGTTTCGTCAGGGGTTTGGAGAGCTGAGACAGCATCTTTTTGTCCAGAAACGGGGCCAGCTGCTTCAGCCTCGAGCCGTCCCATCCCTCGACGCCCGGATCCAGAAAAACGCTCCAAGCGGGAACCGACATGGCCAAGGGAGCACCTGACCGGTCGTACACCGCCGCCCGATCGAGGGAGCGCCGCACCGTCTGCCGGTACTGCCCTGTCAGCTGAGAGAGCGTTCGGGGATCAGGATAGAGCTGGACGTTCACGACCCGAAACACCAACAGCCCCAAAATGCCGAACAGACAGAGCCACTCAAGCCGCTGTGAAAACGTCAGCCGTTTCCCGCGCTCCGGCTCGCTGGGCAAGCCGAGACGACGAAGCTCCATTCTTTACTGGAAAACTTGAAGCGGCATTCCCGGCAGAGCGGCGGTCTGAACAGAAGACCCCGCCTCTCCGACGCGAATCGTGCCGGCCAGCGAAACCTTCTGCATCCCAAGTCCCCCAATGGCCCGAGCGTAAACTGCCGCCGGCGCGGTCAGCCCTGCGCTTTCCCGCTCTAAGCTCTGAATGGACTGTCTGGACTGGACGATTTGCCGGTCCACCTGCATTGCCTGCCGCTCCAATGCGCTCGTCTCCGCCCGCATGTTGGAGATTTTCGCAAAGCAGAATACCGAAAGGGCAGCCATTACTAAGACAAGAGGTGCAACCTTCATCGCTCCCCTGCATGCTCTCACCGCCGCCATGGTCCTAGCCTCCCCTGTTCGATCTGATAGTTGTCCCGTCGTTCAAACGCCCTAAGCCTTGCGCTTCGAGACTTAGGATTCGATAAAACCTCGTCCTCGCTGGGCGTCAGGCCTCGGCGGGAAACCGGAATCCCCAGCCACTGACCTTCCCATTCCCTCATCGCCCACTTGACCAGCCGGTCTTCCAGCGAGTGATAGGTCACCGCCACGAAAACTCCGCCGTCGGCCAACAGGCCGCAGACCTGAGACAGCAGATCCTCCAGAGCTCCAAGCTCGTCGTTCACCGCAATCCGCAGGGCCTGAAAGACCCGTCTAGCCGGGTGTCCGTTCGCTTTTCGCTGCGCCGCGGCGGGCATTCCCTCCCGAATCACTTCGACAAGCTGCCCGGTCGTCTCAATCGACGACTGGCCCCGCCGGCGGGCGATGGCCCGGGCAATTGACCGGGCAAACCGCTCTTCGCCGTAGCGGAAGAAAATCCCCGCCAGCTCGTCTTCGGTCATCTGATTGACCAGTTGGCTCGCCGTCAACCCTTCCGAAGCGTTCATCCGCATGTCAAGCGGACCGTCCTCGCGAAAAGAGAACCCTCTCTCGCCTTCGGTGATCTGCAGGTTCGACACTCCCAGATCAACCACGACGCCTGCGGCTTCCTTTTCGCCGTGACTCGCCATCAGGTCGTTGAGTCGGCGGAAGTTCCCCGGCCATACGGCAAACCGATCAGCCCATCGAGCCAGCCGCTCCTGTGCGATGGCACGAGCCTGCCCGTCCTGGTCGATTCCCGCCACCCGGCACTCGGGCCAGCGGCTTAGGAAAGCCTCGCTGTAACCGCCAAGCCCCAGCGTCGCGTCGACCACCAAACCAACCGGCGGCCGAGGGAACGAGTCCATGACCTCCTGAAGCATGACGGGGCGGTGTTCAAACGCCAAAGTCCCCGACCCCTTCAGCCAAGCTTTCGAAGTCTTTCAGGATATCGTCCCGGCCGGCGTTCCAGCGCTCGCTGTTCCACAGCTCCACGTGATCGCTGACACCGACGATCGTGACCTGCTCTCCTAATCCGGCGTAGTCCTTGAGGAAAGCTCCCACCAAAATGCGTCCCGCGCCGTCTACCGGCAGTTCGTCTGCCGAGCCGAGCACGACCCGCATAAAGCGCCGAGCGCTTTCCTTGGCAAACGGCAGCGTCTGCAGTTTTGCCAAGTACTTCTCCCACCCGTCGGTGGAATACACGGCGACGCACCGATCCAGTCCTACAGTGCATACCACTGTAGAACCCAGTTCAGATCTGAATTTGGCCGGAAGGACGAGCCGTCCCTTGCTGTCCAGTCGGTGCTCACACGTGCCCATCAACATGGTAAATTCACCCACTTAATGACACTTTATCCCACGTAGCGTTAACATTAACCTTTTTCTGCCTTCCGGTCAAGGGGGAGAAAAAAATATCTTCCTGAGCTTGAATCATCAGCTCTTCGCCGTTTATGAAACGAATCCGAAAACGCGGGAAGATACTTCACATTTAGAATTCTTGTTGACAGATTTGTCCATCTATATGAAGCTGTTTGTTATCAAAAAATCCAATCCCGCTTCAAAAACAAAAAAACGACAGCCCCACCGCGGGCTGTCGTATCTAATATTCATAATAGAGAAAAAACTATTTACTTTTTTGAAACCGATTAAAAAAGGGGAATCCAGTGGTCCATAAGCCGGGTTCTGTCGTGGGAAGTCATTTCTCTAGGAGCCGATTTGCACCGGCCCTCAAGCGACCATACCCGGAGGTCAGCGGGCAGCCTCAACCCTCCCTATTTGATCTTGCTCCAGACGGGGTTTGCCTAGCACGTTCGTCGCCGAACGCCCGGTGGGCTCTTACCCCACCCTTTCACCCTTACCGCTGCGGGGACCGCAGGCGGCGGTCTGCTCTCTGTGGCACTATCCTGTGGATCGCTCCAACTGGACGTTATCCAGCGTCTTGCCCTGTGGAGCCCGGACTTTCCTCTCCCCTGCCCGGCAAAGCCCGGCAGGGCGGCGACTTCCTGTACCGCTGAATTCCCGTCCGTCAGTATATCACACCTTGTTTTTCAACAACCTATAGCCACAAAGAAGGCCCCGGGAAGAATTGTCTTCCCGGGGCCGGATGTCTTTATTTCCTCAGACTTAGTACAGTCCAGGGTACAGCGGCTTAGCATTGCAGAGCTCGTTGATTTCGCCCCGAACCTGCTGATGAACTTTCGCGTCGTCGATGTGGCCCACGACCCGGTCAATCCAGTCGGCGATCTGGTCCATCTCGCTGAAGCCGAAGCCGCGGGTGGTCACGGCGGGGGTTCCGATACGAAGTCCGCTGGTGATCATCGGGCTGAGAGTCTCAAACGGGACGGTGTTCTTGTTGGCGGTGATGCCGGCTTCGTCCAGAGCGAGCTGAGCCTGTTTGCCGGTGACGCCCTTATTGGTCAGGTTGATCAGCATCAGGTGGTTGTCCGTTCCGCCGGAAACGAGGTGGAAGCCTCTTTCCATCAGTTTTTCGGCCAGCCGCGCGGCGTTGGCCACGATCCGCTTCTGGTAGTCGGCAAACTCAGGCTTCAGCGCCTCGCCAAAGGCGACCGCCTTGGCCGCGATGATGTGCATCAGCGGGCCGCCCTGCATGCCAGGGAAGATGGCGCTGTCAATTTTCTTCGCCCACTCTTCCTTGCACATGATCATGCCGCCGCGAGGGCCGCGCAGCGTCTTGTGGGTCGTGGTGGTGACGAAATCGCACCACGGCACAGGATCCTTGTGGAGGTGAGCCGCCACGAGCCCGGCGATGTGGGCGATGTCGAACATCAAAACCGCGCCGACTTTGTCCGCGATGGCCCGGAACTTCTCCGCGTCGATGACGCGCGGGTACGCGGACGCGCCGCAGATGATCATCTTGGGTTTGTGCTGGAGCGCCAGCCGCTCTAATTCGTCAAAGTCAATCTGCTCCGTCTTCTTGTTAACGCCGTAGGGAACGATGTTGTACAGTTTCCCGGAGAAGTTGACCGGTGAACCGTGGGTCAAGTGCCCGCCGTCGGTCAGGTTCATGGCAAGCACGGTGTCGCCGGGCTTGACGGCGGCAAAATAGCACGCCATATTCGCTTGGCTGCCGGCGTGGGGCTGAACGTTGACGTGATCGCAGCCAAACAGTTTCCTGGCCCGCTCGCGAGCCAGCTCTTCGGCCTTGTCGACCACTTCACAGCCGCCGTAGTACCGCTTTCCCGGGTACCCTTCGGCGTATTTGTTCGTCAGCACCGACCCCATGGCGGCCATCACAGCCCGAGAAGTGAAATTCTCCGACGCGATCAGTTCAATCTGATCGTTCTGACGGCGGTACTCCTCGACGATAATATCGGCGATCTCTGGATCAACTGAACGCAACAGCGAGTCTGCACAATTGCTCACGACAACTCCACCTTTCCGAGGACCGATTTTTTGCTTTTTTATTATAGCAAAAGTTGTCCCTTTTGCGGATAAAATGCGTTCTTTTTTGCAAACCCTTTCGCTTGACAGCTTACGAAACAAAAGTCATACTAAACACAGTTCATACGTATTTTTGATTAGCCTGATCCGAAGGCTTGCGCCGCCTTTGGCACAGGGACCCTACAAACGAATGGAGCTGATGAGAGCAGCTGAAAGAACGCTTTTGACGTCCCGAGGTCGGGACTGATGAGGCGTTCTTCTTGTGGGGACGTTTCACCCAGCGTCCGGCTTGGGCCGGCGGAGCGAGGGCTTCGGCTCTTTGGAGGGGGAAGAATGGGAAAATACATCTTTCAACGCATATGGACCAGTCTCGTCACGCTTCTGGTCGTCATCACCCTGACGTTTTTCATGATGCGGGCAATTCCCGGCGGACCGTTCACCGACGAAAAGGGGATTCCGCCTCAGATTCTCGCCAAGATGATGGATCGGTATCGGCTCAACGATCCTCTGATCTCCCAGTACAGCCGTTATCTGTTCGACGTGCTGAAGTGTGACCTCGGTCCTTCGTACCGATACGAAGGCATGACAGTAAACCAGCTGATCGCTGACAGTTTCCCCGTGTCGCTGGCGGTTGGGTCTCTGGCCTTGGCGCTATCGCTGGCCATTGGGATTCCAACCGGCATCTTAAGCGCCCTGCGGCGCGGCAAGTGGCAGGACCGAGTCGCAATGGTCATCGCTACTCTGGGGATTACGATACCAAACTACGTTATCGCGACGATATTCGTTTACGTCTTCGCCTACCGTCTGGGCTGGGTAACTGTCGGCTTCTGGCAGGGGTTTTCCACGTCCATTCTGCCGGCGATCACGCTAGCTGGCTACCCGATGGCGTTTATCTCCCGGCTGACCAGAAGCAGCATGCTTGAAGTCATCCAGCAGGATTACATTCGGACCGCCTACTCAAAGGGACTGAAGGAACGGACTGTGGTCTACATCCACGGGCTCCGCAACGCGGTCATTCCCGTGCTGACCTATTTGGGACCTTTGGCGGCGGGCATTCTCACCGGCAGTTTCGTCGTCGAGCAGATTTACAGTCTTCCGGGACTGGGAACGTTCTTTGTGACCAGCATTCAGAATCGGGACTACACCACCGTTATGGGCGTGACGATTTTCTACAGCGCCCTGCTCATCTTCCTCAACTTGGCCGTGGACGTGTGCTTGGGATTCGTCGATCCGCGGATCAAGCTGGACAACAAAACCCATTGAGGAGGCAGGCATGATGAAGCAGACTTTTCCATCGACACTGTCCCCTCTGTTTCCCCAGTCCATTCCTTGGGATGACCCGGACCTGTACCGGACTGTAGACAAAGAGGAGCGTTCCCAGTCCGAGTTCGTTCGCCCGTCCATCAGCTACTGGAAGGACGCTTGGCAGCGCTTGTACCACGATAAACTGGCTATCGCCGGGCTGATCGTTGTCTTGGCGGTCTCCCTTTTGGCGATCTTCGGCCCCATGTGCTCCGAGTGGACCTACGACGCGCAGGACTTTCTGGCGGCCAACGAGCCGCCGTCGTGGGAGCACCTATTCGGCACCGATATGTTCGGCCGGGATATTTACATCCGCGTCCTGTACGGTGCCCGCATTTCCTTGGCGGTCGGTTTTGTCGCCAGTTTCATTAACCTGACGATCGGCGTCATCTACGGCGGCATCGCCGGGTTCGTCGGCGGCCAAATGGACAACCTGATGATGAGAATCGTGGACATCATTTACAGTATCCCGATGATCATTTACGTTATCCTGCTGATGGTCGTCATCGGTCCGGGGCTAAAGAGCATTTTCATCACGCTGGGCATCGCTTATTGGGCGTCAATGGCCCGTATCGTCCGAAGCGAGATCATGCGCCTCCGCAACGAAGAGTTCGTGCTGGCCGCCCGCGTGGTCGGAGCCTCTCCGCGGCGAATGTTGCTTCGGCACCTGATCCCCAACGCGATGGGGCCGATTCTCGTCACGTTGACGCTGTCGATCCCGTCGGCTATTTTCACCGAGGCGTTCTTGAGCTTCGTCGGCTTGGGCGTCAGCGCGCCGATGGCCAGCTGGGGCGTGATGAGCAACGACGCGTTAGGCACTTTGGCAATTTATCCTTGGCAGCTGTTCTTCCCTGCGGCGGCCATTTCGATCACCATCCTGGGATTCAACTTCCTCGGCGACGGGCTTCGGGACGCTCTCGACCCGCGGCTGCGCAAGTAAGGGGGCGCGGACGATGAGCGAACTTTCTCGGAAAGAGCGTCTTGCACTCGCCGAAGACCTTCTGGTCGTCGACGACCTGCACACATCGTTTTTTACGCCAGTCGGCGAGGTCAAGGCGGTCGGCGGCGTGTCGTTCAACCTCAAGCGCGGCGAAGTCTTAGGCATTGTTGGTGAGTCGGGCAGCGGCAAGAGCGTCACGATGCTGTCGGTGCTCCACCTGTTGGGAACGTCGGGCAAAGTCGTCTCCGGCTCGCTGAAGTTCCAAGGGCAGGAACTGACCGAGCTGACCACGTCGCAGCTGACGGATATTCGGGGCAACAAGATCTCGATGATATTCCAAGACCCGATGACCAGCCTGAACCCGGTTCTGACCGTCGGGTATCAGCTCTGCGAGCCGCTCAAACGGCACAGACACCTGTCAGACGAAGAAGCAACCCGTCAGGCCGTGTCCATGCTGCGGCGGGTCGGCATCGAGCCGGCGGAGCAGCGGATCAAGCAGTACCCTCACGAGTTCTCCGGCGGTCAGCGTCAGCGCATCATGATCGCCATGTCGCTGGTGTGCCATCCTGAGCTTCTCATCGCCGACGAGCCGACGACGGCCCTCGACGTGACGGTTCAGGCTCAGATCTTGGAGCTGATGAAGGACCTGCAAGATCAGTTCGGCACCTCAATCATCTTGATCACCCACGACTTGGGCGTCATTGCCGGCATGGCCGACCGGGTAGTCGTCATGTACGGCGGCCGCATCATGGAAGAGGGATCCCGACAGGATATTTTCTACCGGCCGGCTCACCCGTACACGAAAGGGCTGCTTCAGTCGGTGCCGAACCCGGAGTCGCTGGTAAAAACGCGGCTGATTCCTATCGAAGGCCAACCGCCTGACCTGCTGAACCCGCCGGCCGGCTGCCGGTACGCGCCCCGTTGCCCTCTGGCGAAGGGAATATGCCTGAACTATCCGCCTCGGGAAACTGTGGTCGGCGAGGGACACCGCACTTCCTGCTGGCTGGTTGACGAAGAATTTGCGGCGAAGGGGGGGAACCGCTGATGGCCGTTTCCTATGACGCTGCACCCCTTGTCCGTATCGAGCACCTGAAGAAGTACTTCCACGTGTCCCGCGGCACGGTCAAGTCGGTTGACGACGTTTCGTTCGACATTTGGCCCGGGGAGACGCTTGGGCTTGTCGGCGAGTCGGGCTGCGGCAAGACGACCACCGGCCGGACCATCGTCCGGCTCTACGAGCCCACCGAGGGGAAGATCCTGTTCGAGGGCCAAGACCTGGCTTCCATGAACCAAAGAAGCCTGCTGCCGTGGCGCAAGAAGATCCAGATGATCTTCCAAGACCCGTACGCGTCCCTGAACCCGCGCATGACCGTCGGCGACATCGTGAAGGAGCCGATGATCATTCATGGTTTTCCCAAGGACGAGTGGAGCGACCGGGTCCGCCACCTGCTGAGAACGGTGGGGCTGAACAGCGAGCACGCCAACAGGTACCCTCACGAGTTCTCAGGCGGCCAGCGCCAGAGAATCGGCATTGCCAGAAGTCTGGCAGTCGAGCCTGAGTTCATCATCTGCGATGAGCCGATTTCCGCTCTGGACGTGTCGATTCAGGCACAGATCGTCAACACCCTTGAGGACCTGCAGAAGGAACTGCAGCTCACCTACCTGTTCATCGCCCACGACCTGTCGATGGTCAAGCACATTTCCGACCGAATCGCCGTCATGTACTTGGGCGCCATCGTCGAGCTGGCAGAAAGCAACGAGTTGTACACCAACCCGCTTCACCCCTACACCCGGTCTCTGCTGTCGGCGATTCCAGTGCCGGATCCTGACAAGTCGGACGCCCGCAAGAGGATTATCCTGCAGGGCGAAATTCCCAGTCCTCTGAACCCTCCGTCCGGCTGCAAGTTCCACACCCGCTGCCCGCATGCCACCGAGCGGTGTTCTGTTGAAACCCCGGCGTTCGTCGATCGGGGCGGCGGACACTTCAGCGCGTGCCACAACATGTAGGCTTCACCGGCCGTCCGACCGGCGGCCGTGCGTCCCATAGGTAGAACCTAGGCGCTTCACGAATCGGGAATTCTCAAAAGGAGGAACAGATTCATGTCGAGTCGTAAGCTATTGGCAGCACTTGCAGCGTTGACGCTGTGCGCTTCCGGAGCCTTGGCGGGCGAGAAGATTCTCACCTACAACCTGGGCGTTGAACCCCGCACCATTGACCCGGTCCTCAACAACGCGGTTGACGGATCCACCGTTGACTACAACGTTTTCGAGGGCCTTGTCCGTCCCGACGAGAACGGCGTCATCGCCCCCGGCTGCGCTGAGAAGTGGGACGTGTCCGAAGACGGCCTGACTTGGACGTTCCATCTTCGCGACGGTCTGAAATGGTCCGACGGTTCTCCTCTGACAGCCGCCGACTTCAAGTTCGGGTTCCTGCGCATTCTAATTCCTGAGAACGCCGCCCCGTACGGCTATCTGGCCTACATGATCAAGAACGGCAAGGAGTTCTTCGAAGGCAAGTGCAAGGCTGAGGACGTGGGCATTGAGGCGCCGGACGACAAGACGCTGGTTCTGCATATGGCTGAGAAGTCCCCGCTGGTCCTTCAGTACCTGTCGTTCAACCCCTTCGTGCCGGCCAAGCGCGAGCTGGTTGAGGCCAACCCCCGCGGCTGGACCATCGCGTCCATGCCGATGCTCTCCAACGGCCCGTTCTACGTGGCGGAGTGGAAGCACAACAGCGAAATGCTGCTGAAGAAAAACCCCAACTATTGGGACGCAGCCAACGTGAAGCTTGACGGCGTCCGCCTTCTGATGATCGTCGACAGCAACACCGCTCTGGCCGCTTTCAAGGCGAAGAACGTCGACGTGAACGACCACCTGCCCCCGCTGATGGTGGCTCAGCTCATCAAGAGCGGCGAAGCCAAGGTCCTGCCCACGCTGGGCACGGCGTTCACCGTGTTCAACGTCACCAAGAAGCCCTTCGACGACCCGCGGGTCCGCAAGGCGTTCTCTCTGGCAATTGACCGCAAGGCCATCGTCGAAAAGGTCACCCAGGGCGGCCAGCACCCGGCCAACGGCTTTATCCCCGAAAAGATCCCCGGCGCCGTCGTCGGCGGACCCGACTTCCGTTCTGAGGATTCCAACGTGTACCTGACGCCCAACGCGGACGTTGAGACCGCCAAGAAACTGCTGGCCGAAGCCGGTTATCCGGACGGCAAGGGCTTCCCGTCGGTCAGCTACACCTACAACGGCAACCCGGGCAACAAGGCCATCGCCGAAGTCCTTCAGGCCATGTGGAAGAAGAACCTGGGCGTCGACGTCGAGCTGGTTCAGCAGGAGTGGAAGGTCTTCATCGACACCCGCAACCAGAAGAACTACCAGATCGCCCGTCACGCTTGGATCGCTGACTTCAACGACGCGCAGGGCATGCTCGCTCTGTGGACCAGCGACAACTTCGAGAACTGCACCGGCTGGAAGAACGCCGAGTACGACAAGCTGATCAACGCCGCTGTGACGATGACCGACATGGCCAAGCGCGCTGAGGATATGCACAAAGCCGAAAAGATCCTGATGGACGAAATGCCCGTCATGCCGATCTACTACTACGCCACCCCGTACCTGATGCAGCCCAACGTCAAGGGCGTCTATCAGTCGCCGTTCCTCTGGTTGCTGTTCAGAGACGCGGACATCGAGTAGTTCATCCCCAAGCAGATTCAAGAACGCAACAAAGCCGCCCAATCGGGCGGCTTTGTTATTTTGCGTTTGATTCTGCGTCCGTTAAACGGCTACTTCATAATGCACGATTGGTGCGCTTTTTCCAGCGACACGCGGAGGAACTCGTCCACGAAGTCAATGCAGTAGGCCGTCACGCCCTCAAAAATCTCTTTGCCCCACTGGGGATCGGCCTTCGCGCAGCTGTCATCGCCGCCGCCGAACGTGCCGGTCGCCGTGTAGGCGTCGGCCTTGCGGACGATCCGAACCGTCGCGCCCTTGAACGTCGTCGCCTCGCCGTAGGTGCTCTTGAGGGCGTCAGACAGGTGGACGATTTTTTCAGGGACAAAGTTCTTTTTCTTGTTCACCCAGTCGGGCCGAACTGCCATGCTGACCGCCGCTTCTTGGCCGCCGCCGTGGCCGCCGCCCCATTCGGGCTTCAGTTCCCGGGCAACCTTCCACCAGTCCAACATCGCGCCCAGTCCGCCAAGGTCCCATGCCTTTGCGCAGGCCCGCTCCATCGGCAGGGTGTTGCCGCCGTGTCCGTTCAGGAAGATAAACCGTTTAACGCCGTGCCGTGACAGGTCGCGGACGACGCTTGTCAGAATCGTCGCCAGCGCCTCGTCCCCGATGTCGATCGAGCCGGCGAACGACTCAAAGCTGGGGCAGACGCCGTAGGGAATCGTCGGCAGAAGGACGACTTTGTCTGGAAATTGAGCTTCTACTCTTCTGGCCATTTCGTGAGGGATGATGAAGTCGGTCCCTAATGGGCCTATCGAACCGTGCTGTTCCGTGCTCCCGAGAGGCTGGAGGGCGACAAGGTCGTCCTTCGCCGCTTCCTGAAACTCGTGCCAAGTCATGGCAGGCAAATACATGCGAACCCCTCCTCTATCCCGGGTTATCTCACCCGCTGTGTTCTGTGCTATTATATCATTACTTCATTGTCTCACATCACCACAAATTACATGGAGGGGAGATACTCATGAGAAGAACGAGACTATGGGGAGTTCTGTTTGCGGCGATCCTCTGCGCTCTGCCGTCGGTTGCACTGGCTGAAATGAAGGTGACGTACAACCTAGGCGTCGAGCCGCGCACAGTTGACCCGGCGAGGGCAAACGCCAATGACCAGCAGATCGTCATCTTCAACACCTACGAAGGCCTTGTCCGCCCGGACCAAGGCGGCGAGATGCAGCCCGGCGCAGCCGAGAAGTGGGAAGTTTCCGATGACCAGCTGACTTGGACTTTCCACTTGAGAGAAGGACTCAAGTGGTCCGACGGCAAGCCCCTGTCTGCCGGCGACTTCCGCTACGGATTCATCCGCGCCATGTCCGCTGACACAGCCTGTCCGTACGCCACAACAACGTTCTTCATCAAAAACGCAGAAAAACTCTTCAAGGGCAAATGCTCTCCCGATGAGGTGGGCATCGAGGCGCCTGATGACCGGACCCTTGTGCTTCACCTGGAGTACCCGTCGCCGTTGATTCTCAACTACCTGTCGTTCATCACCTTCATGCCGTCCCGTCAGGACATCGTCGAGAAGGACCCGACCGGCTGGACGAGCGCCATGCCGATCGTCTCGAACGGACCGTTCTACGTCAGCGAGTGGCGCCACAACAGCCAGATGACGCTGAAGAAGAACCCCAACTACTGGGACGCGGCGGACGTGAAGCTGGATGAGCTGCGCTTCCTGATGATCGTCGACACCAACACGGCCCTGACGGCTTTCAAGGCCGGCGACGTGGACCTGCTTTCCACCCTGCCGGCGATGATGACTCCGTCGCTGCTGGCTTCCGGCGAGGCCAAGACCCTGCCGTCGCTGGGAACGTACTTCGTCATCTTCAACACAAAACAGGAGCCGTTCAATAACCCGAAGGTCCGTCGCGCGTTCGCTCTGGCCCTCGACCGCAAGACGTTGGTCGAGAAGGTCACCCAAGGCGGTCAGCGGCCAGCTGTAGCCTTTATTTCCGACGGCATTCCCGGCGCAGACCCAAAGGGCGCCGATTTCCGCGGAGAGGATCCGACCAAGTACCTGCCCGTCTCGGCTGACGCCGACCAGGCCAAGAAGCTCCTCGCCGAGGCAGGGTACCCGGACGGAAAGGGCTTCCCGCATGTCACGTTCATGTACAACACCAACCCGCTCAACAAGAGCTTGGCCGAGGCTTTCCAAGCCATGTGGAAGAAGAACCTGGGCATCGACGTGGAGCTGCAGAACCAAGAGTGGAAAGTCTACTTGGAGACGACCCACTCTCACCACTTCCAGATGGGACGCATGGCGTGGACGCCTGACTTCAACGACCCGACTGACATGATGGAACTCTGGACGACCCAGAACTACGAGAACACCCCGGCATGGAGCAACGCCGAGTACGACAAGGCGATGAGCGCCGCCCGGGGCGAGATGAACCGGGCAAAGCGCTTCAGTCTGCTCCACGAGGCGGAAAAGGTCCTGATGGACGAGCTGCCGATTTCGCCGGTGTACTTCTACTCGATCAACTACATGCTGAAAGACTACGTCAAGGGCGTGTACCTGTCCCCGCTGGCTTGGATCCTGTTCCGGGACGCGTACGTGGTCGAACATTAACCCCCAAAGGTACTTGCACAAAAAGCAGGCAGGCTCTCGTCACGAGAACCCGCCTGCTTTTACGTTTGATGCCGTCCTTTTATCGGACCGAATGCCAGTTACTCCCCTTTCCTGCCCTCGGCACGAGACAGCCCCTCGCCGATCAGAAACGCCCAGTTTCCCGGCGCGGCGCTCGCTTCCCCGCTGTAGCGGCGCAGGACCGCGTCGCCGACATCACCCCACTCGTCCCCACGCCCGCCGTCGGCCATTTTAAAGCAGCCACGGACGAACAGCCCCTGCGGGGACGGGCTGGACGAGTCGCCGACCTGCCAAATGCCCGGGAGCCTGTCGTCGAGCGCGGCGGCAACCATACCGGTCTCGTCGAAAAACAGCTCTTTTGCCTGGACCATCAGCTCAGCGGCCCAATCGCCCCACTCGGCCAGCCCCGCTGACGCTAAATCAAAGGCAGCCAGGGCGCAGGAACAGTAATCAGCGGCCGTTCCGCTTCCAACTGGCAGACCGTCGCAGAGCCCGTGGGACAGCTCACCGTCCCAGACGGCCGACTTGAGGGCGCTCATCAGTTCCCGAGCTGAAACAACGCTCTCGGCGCCGCTGCGGCACAGGGCAGCAGCGAAAAGCGCCGACGGTGACGTCAAAGTCCAACGGCTGACCGGCGGTTCCTCGGCGGGCTTCAGCCTGTTCAGACCGTCGGCGATGGCGCGGGCCAGTTCTTCGGCTGTGAGCCCGTGGCGTTCCGCCACCTCGCCCGGGTCGGTCAGGGTAGGCACGGACCCGCCGGTCCTGCGGCCGGTCACCGGGTCGCTGTACCAGCCTTCCGCTGAGACCGACAGACCATCGCACACCGCTTCCCCTCTGTCGGCCAGAAGACTGCAGACTTGAGCTCTCTCCAGCAGGTACTTGCTCCAGCCGCCGCGGCTGTCAAAGAGCACTCGGCCGGCTCGAGGGAGCGAGCCGCGGATCAGGTTTTGTCCGCCCAGTACGGCGTTTTTCGCGACGCTGGCCCCGAGCGAGCTTTCTTGTTCCACCGCCAGAGTCAACGACGCCTGAAGGTCAAGCGGCGCGCCGAGACGAGGCGTCAGGAACTGGCGATCTAAGCTGTAGGCGTGAAAGCCGCCCCAGAACCGATCGTTGAGCCCGCCGGTCAGCAGGGCCAGCAGCGTCCTGTCGGCCAGCTTCCGAAACGCCGGATCCCGCAGGGCCAAGCGCAGCCGCCAAGGCCACGGGAACTTATGCTCCGTTCCCCAACCGCCGAACTCCTCGTCAGCGTCCTCACTCACGGCTCGGCTGACCAACTCATTCCAGTCGGCTGGCTCGGAAGAAGCCGGCAGCGGCGCTAAGGCCCGCTTCCAGTTCGCCCAGTTTGCCAGCCCGGCCGACTCGACTTCGGCCCGCTTCATCAACCAAAGCCACTTGATTCGGGGCAGGTAGTCGGCCAACTTGGCGCCCTTGCGAGGCGGCAGCCACGAGGTGGCGAAAATCGGCCGCAGTTCGGGCGTCAAAATGAGAATCAGCGGCCACCCGGGCGCGTCAAAGAGCCGGCAGAGGGCTTGACCTGCCAGAGCAAGGGCGGGATAGGCGTTCGCGTCGGCAAAGACGGGAATGAAATCTTTTGCCAGCATACCGGCAACCTCGGAGCCGGCTAGGACGTCGGCTTCGGCCCAGCTCCACGGGCTGGTCTCGTCGTGAACGAGGACGAACAGCGGGACGTTTTTAGCCCGCGCCTCGTCCAGAGCTTGGTCGTCGAAGGCCCGCCACGAGACGGCGCGGCCGAACTCTTCCGGAACTGAGCAGCCGGTCATTCCAGCCCCGCCAACAGATCCGGCAGTTCGACGACGGAAGAAAGCACGTGCCGAGCCCCGGCCTTCTGCAAATCGGCGGCCGAGTGGTTGCCAGTCGTGACGCCGATGGGCATGCACCCGGCGTTCGCCGCCGCGATCATGTCGATGTCTGTGTCGCCCACGTAGGCCGAGCTCTGGGGATCGACGCCCAAAAGCCGAAAGGCCTCCGAGATGATGGCCCCTGACGGCTTGGACGGCAGCGTCCTGATTCCCACGATCACCGAGCAGACGGCACCCACGCCGGAAGCGTTGACGACGTCGTCGGGCGACAGGCGGTTTGTGGCCACCGCCACGCCGATTCCGCGGCTCTTTAGGGTTTTGAGCGTCTCAATGACGCCCGGCAGAGGAACGACGCCTTGGTAGTGCTGGGCGGCAAAGATCTCCCGATACCGTTCGACCCAACCGTCGCCCAAACGCCCCCAGAACCCGGCCATGGCGTCTTTGAGAGAATAGCCGATCGTCGCCTTCACCTCGTCGAGCGACGGCTTTCTCAGCCCCAGTTCGTCCGCCAAGGCGCAGATGGTCGCCCAAATGCCTTGACTGCTGTCCACCAGCGTCAAATCAAAATCAAAGGCCACAGCCTCAATCACGCCAACACACCCTTTCACAATCAAAGAAGCGGCTTCGCTTTTGGAATTATACCCCACATCTCACGTACTTTTTGTCCTCAGCATTGACAAGTTGAGGGAACCAGAGTACCTTAACACAGTAATGTTAAACGTCTTGAGGAGCGGGGAATCCGGTTTGAATCCGGAGCGGAGCCGCCACTGTGAACCTGACGACGGGATAAAAGCCACGGCAGTCACCTGCCCGGAAGGCGTCCCGCCGGTTGAAGGAAGCCAGGATACCCACCACAAGATGAGACACACGACCGCCCGCGGGATTTCGGGAGTCCGGTGACAGGCCGCTGTAAAGCGGTCAGTTATTCGTGTTCCGCGGGAAGAGCTGAGGCTCTTCCCTCTTTTTTTGGGACACGACAAATTCAAAGGGGGTTTCCTAAATGTCGTTGGTGAACGTGTTGGAGACGGTTATGTTGATCTGTTTTGGCTGCGCCTGGCCCCTGTCCATTTACAAGAGCTGGACGTCCCGAACGGTCGGCGGCAAGAGCCTGATGTTCCTCATCGTCATCCTTGTGGGTTACGCGGCTGGCATTTCCAAGTGTCTGATGGATCCGGCCGGGTACAGCGTCGCCGTCTTGACCATGTACGCGGTGAACATCATCATGGTGACCATTGACCTCGTCCTGTTCTTCCGCAACCGCCGGTTCGACCAGAAACGGCTCGCCGTCGCCGAAGAGCTTTTCGACGAAACTGACAACCTTTGAGAACTTCGGAGCGTCCGCGCTCCGGTTCAACCTTTGAATTCTTCCGCTCCGGTTCCCCCCTAAGAAATCGACGCGTTCACGCATTGCGGAAGATTCATGCTCCAGCGCAGGCCGTTCCCTTCAGCAAGGAACGGCCTGCGCTTTTTCTCACGAAAAATCAGCGACCTGCCTTGAATAGGCAGGCCGCTGATTCGTTTTTGTGGATCGTGCGTCCCGTTACTTGCCGGGCCTCCACGTCGAGCCGAACCCGACTTCCCGCAGGTAGTCGATCGGGTAGCCCAAGTTCTCTTGGCTCACGCCTTCGGTGACTTTCATGCCGCTGTGATACTGGCCGACCAGCTGCCAGCAGAGAGCCCACCACCGGCGCGACAGGTCGCTCAGACAGGTCGAGCTGTAGCCGGTAAGGAACGTCCGCGCCGACTCAACGCTCGTCTCCGCAATTTCGGCCGCCAGACGCTCTAGGCCGGGCTGAGCGTCAAAGTACGACTGCTCGAGCTTCTGCCGAGCCTCAGTGATCTCCTTAAACATCGCATCCCACCGCAGGCACGCCCAGTTGCGGGCGAACTCAAACGCCCACCACGCGCTGTTCGGGTCAAACCGGTCTCTTGCGCCCCGGGACCACTCCTCCGGCAGGGATGTGGCGCCGCAGTAAATCGGCGCGTAGACGGTCGTGTCCGTCGCCCCAAGGCCCAGCCACAGGAGGGCCTTCAGCGGCTCGGGCAGCCAAGCCCGGCACTGAGCCACGAAACTGTACGAACAGCGGAAAATCGAAATCGGTCGCTCCCAATCGAGGCCTTTCAGGTCGTCGGGCAGGGCCTTCTGCTCCACCGTCCAACGGCTCGGGTTGCCAAACGGCCCGGCGGCCGGACCTTTGGTTAGGTCGTAGGGCGTCCCTTCCATGTGGTCCCCGTAGAGCTTCATCAGGTCCTGAACCGTCAGCTTAGCATCCGGCTTGACGAAAATAGGATAGGCAACCGCGTCGTTTTGTACCGGCCAGTTGCCCGACGGGCTGAGAATGCTCATCGCTCTCCACTCCCGCCGAGCCGAGTAGGCCTTCGGGCTGTCGGCCGGCCGGGGATCAAATGTCTTCGCAAAGCTGAACGGCTCTCTGCCGTCCCACCAGCCCTTTTCTTTCGCGTAGTCGGTCAGTCCGGAAGACGTCATGACGTTGGAGCTGTCGGAGAAGTCCACCGCGCCGATCCGCGCCCGGTTCGCGCCGACGAAGTACGCGTCGTCGGGCATCCGAACGGCCACCCAGTGAGCGCCGCTTCTGCCGCTTTCCGGCGTCCAGTCTGCGCCAGGCCCGGCGATCTCAAAAATCCAGACTTCCTGTCCGTCGCCGACGATCAGCCCTTCGCCGATGTCCCGGTACCCCCACCGCTCGGCCAGCTCGCCCATGACCTTGACGGCTTCCCGGGCCGTGCTGGCCCGCTGAAGGCCCAGCGCCTGCAGGTTGGCGATGTGCATCATTCCGGCCTTGCAGACCGCGTTCTCCCGGCCCACCCACGTGTGCTCGCCGATGACGACGCCCTTTTCGTTCATGAACGGGTACCCGACGTGAAAATATCCCCACGTCCGCTTGGCCTGAGGAATTTCTCCGAACTTCTCGTACGGCACCCCGGGCCGGGTTTGAATGCACGGGTCTCCCCAAATTTCCGTCGTCTGACCGGCCTCGAACCGACCGCCGGGGACGAACTTAACCCTGTGGTCGTACCACCCGTCAACCGAATGGCTGACGAGAACCGAACCGTCAGCCGTCGCCGCCCTTCCTACTCCGAACGACGTGCACGCCTCAGCCCTCCGGGCAAACAGAAGGGCAAGTCCCGCGACAA